>NZ_DOED01000041.1:0-89335 GCF_003524185.1 Culturomica sp. | reverse complement strand
CTACTGAGCTAGCGAATCAGTCTTTTGCCTAATTGCGGGTGCAAAGATAGGGGGAAAATCCGGAAAATGCAAATTTTATCTGTAATTTTTTACATTTTATTATATCTTACAGTATATCAGACGACAAAACTGTTCATAAATAAACGGATTTTATCAATTCTTTTCATTGCCCGAATATGGGGATTTTTATATTTTTGCCGGGGATAAGATTAATTCAATAAAAGATGTTTTTGGAAAGTGCCAGCAAAGCGGGATGGATAGAAGTGATCTGTGGATCGATGTTTTCAGGTAAGACGGAAGAATTGATCCGGCGCCTGAAACGGGCGCAATTTGCACGACAGCGGGTGGAAATTTTCAAGCCGAAAATTGATATCCGGTATTCGGAGGAGGAAGTTGTATCGCATGATGCCAATTCAATCCGCTCCACCCCTGTAGAAAATTCCGGAAATATCTTACTGCTCACAGGAGAGGTCGATGTCGTGGGAATAGACGAAGCCCAGTTTTTCGACGCCAACATTGTGGCGGTCTGTCAAAAACTGGCCGACAGCGGTATACGGGTCATCGTAGCCGGATTGGATATGGATTTCCTGGGAAAACCCTTCGGGCCGATGCCACAACTCATGGCTATTGCAGAATATGTAACCAAAGTGCATGCCATCTGTGTACATTGCGGTAACATCGCACAGCATTCCCATCGCCTTACAGCCAACGACCGGCTGGTTATGCTGGGGGAAAAAGACACCTACGAGCCTTTATGCAGACATTGTTTCAATAAAGCGAAAAACGAGGAACAGAAGCAGAAAAGTGAAGCCGGAAAACTCAATTTTCAAAACTAAGGGATTCTATTTGCTGTAAGCGGGAACTCAAACGGGAGGCATTCTGTTTACGGATAGATAACGTCATCCGGCATTCCATAGAGAAATCACGGGACATGACTTCCGGTTCTTCTTCCTTTACCACCCGCATGACTTCATTCATAACGGTATAGTCGAATTTAATACGAAAAACCTCGTCATCGGTTTTCTCGACGATCCGGGCATGACCGATAGCATCGGCAGCAGCAGCCCGGTAGGCATTGATCAAACCGGAAACCCCTAATTTTATTCCGCCGAAATAACGCACGACAACAATCAGGATATCTGTCAGATCATAGGAAAGAATCTGCCCCAGAATGGGTTTCCCCGCCGTAGAAGAGGGCTCTCCGTCGTCATTCGCCCGGAATTTTTTCTTATCGGCACCCAATCGGTACGCATAACAGTGGTGGCGGGCATCGTAATACCTGACTTTGATTTCCCCCACGATTTCCTTTACAGCTTCTTCTGTACGGACGGGATAAGCCAATGCGATAAATTTACTGCCCTTCTCCTTGTATAATCCCTCTGCCGGAGTTTCTATCGTTTTGTAGACATCTTCCATAGCTTAAAAAAAGGGGTTAAAATTCAGTCCCGGACTAAACTCTAACCCCTCGTTAATTCATTTATACTTTCCGATCAATTGCTGCAATACAATTTTTTCTGAATCTCTTCCACTTCTATACGGAACTTTCTATCAGTCTCCATCAGATCGGTAACAGCTTTACAGGCATACAATACCGTTGCATGATCCTTTTTGCCGATCTGATTTCCGATAAACGACAAAGAAGCTTTCGTATAATTCTTACAAAAATACATTGCCAACTGACGCGCCTGTACCACTTCCCGCTTCCGGGTCTTCGCCTGCAAAGCTTCCGGCTCGATATGGAAATGAGTACATATCACCTGCTGAATTTTATCGACCGTCAAATCCTCGGTTGCCTGTTTCCGAACCATCTTACCCAAAATATCCCTGACCAGCTCAACCGTCAGATCCTTTTTATTAAAGGTAGCCTGCGCCAGCAAAGAAATCATCGCTCCCTCGAGCTCCCGGACATTGTTATTTACAAATTTACAAATATAGGCAATCACATCGTCAGAAAATTCAATACCATCTTTCTTTGCCTTGTACAATACAATTTCTTTACGGGTTTCAAAATCCGGCGATTTGATTTCTGCGGACAACCCCCATTTAAAACGGGACAGCAACCGGTCTTCAATCCCGCTCAACTCAGCCGGAGCCTTATCACAAGTCAGTATCAACTGTTTTCCGAGTTGCTGCAAATGGTTGAATATATGGAAAAAAGTGTTCTGCGTAGCCGTCTTGCCTGCCAACTCGTGAATATCGTCCAAAATCAATACATCTATCAACTGATAGAAATGCAGAAAATCGTTGATTTCATTCTTTCGTACGGCTTCGGTAAACTGTGTCTGAAAAAGATTGGTAGATACATATAATACGATCTTCTCCGGAAAATTTTGCTTTACTTCCAGTCCGATGGCTTGTGCCAGATGGGTTTTTCCCAATCCGGAACCACCGTATATCAGCAAAGGATTAAAAGCGGTTCCTCCCGGATTCTGTCCGATAGCCATACCGGCAGATTTCGCCAAACGGTTACAGCCGCCTTCAACAAAACTTTCCATTGTATAAGCCGGGTTCAATTGAGAATCGATCTGTAAACGGCTCACATTCCGTTCGAACGGATTTTTCAATCCGCCGGAAATCTGATTGTTCAGATAAATGGTATTCGCTTCCGGTTTTTTCTCAGGCGATGAAGACATGGTAACTGATAACGGCTTTTTAGGCTGATTCTCAACAACAACCGAATATTCCAACTTGGCATTCGGACCGATCACTGTCTTCAAAGAACTGCGCAATATATCTATAAAACGCTCTTCCAGGCATTCGTAAACATAGCTACTCGCTACCTGTATCGTCAACACCCCCTCCTTGAACCTCAAAGGACGTATCGGCTCAAACCATGTCTTGTATGTTTTGGGCGGCAACTGCTCCTCAATCAACTTCAAACATTTCGACCAAATTATTTTACAATCTTTTTCCATAGTTCTGTTATACAGATATATATATTATACTCTTCTTCTCTGTTTTGGGAACGCTAATTTCCAAAAAAAAACCAACAAAAAAAAATCGGTTTTTATTTGATTTTTTATAAAAAGCCATTAAGGTTTATTTATCAGTGATTTAGATACACATAACTGATTATCAGTTATATATAAACAAAATCCAAGATTATTTTAAAGAAAATTTTCTTATATAATACAAGAAAACAGACTCAAAATTTATACGGGATTGTCCTGCCTAAAATATTAAAGCAGAAGGTGAGTGAACGCTTCAACATTTGACATAAAAATAAGTTTCGTTACAACATTATGTCAACTACATCCCTCCCTTAAAACGATCCTATTTAGAAGCGTTCTACATATTAGTTTTGTGATATTTTAACAATAAATGCATCTTTGAAAGCTTTATTAACAATAGTCAAATCCTTCTCTGCCCGCTTCAAAGTAGCATAGCTTCCAATCAAATAAAAGAAACGCCCGTGACGTTTAATTTCCTTTAAATCAGGATATTTCAGATACAACTCGGCTGTCAGCGGAAGCGGCTTCTCCGATTCATAAATGGCAATTCCATAATTGTCTTTCCCCTGTTTTCCCGATCCGCCGAAATCAAAAAGGGACAAATTAACAAACCGTTTGGGATCAGACCTGAAATCGACCAGTAACTTATTCAGGTTCTCACTGACGGCTGTCAGATTATAATACAGATCGTCATCGTTGACCATCTCTCCGAACGTTCCTTTTCCCCGGTTAATTTTCCGGGTAATCGAATCGAGCTGTTCCAATATACCGTTAAGACGATGTACCGTTTGGTTCAGGTTTACACTCCGCAACGAGTCGGAAATAACGACGATATTATCGATACCCCGGGAGATATTATGGTTATTTTCCCGCAAATTGGCTGATATGCTATTGACATTCTCCAATATCGAGGCAATTTGTGAAGATTGCCCTGTAATCAACTGGTCGAGTCCAGCAGAAGCATGCTCTACATTCGACAATGTATTCCGTACACTCTGCAAACTCTTTTCAATATTCCCTTTCGTATTGCTGTTAAATACTTCCTGTATATCGGTCAATACGGAATCGAGGGAAGAAAGTATATTTTCAGCCTTCAGTTTCAGGGGTTGTATCTGCTTATTCATTTGCTCTATCAACCCCAACTCTATTTGGGTTTTCAACGTATCTCCGCTACTGGCATAAGCAAGAGCATTCCCCGGTATAATATTGATAGCTTTCGAGCCCATCAAATCAGTACTCTGTATAGCCGCTATCGAATTAGCCGGGATTTCCAGATTTTTTCCTATTGAAAACTGCACCAATACCCGGTCGAAACGTTTCCCGATAAAGCGGATGGCATTTACCTGTCCCACGTGATATCCTCTATATACAACACTACTGGATACCTTCAGTCCGTCCACCCGTTCATACACCCCATAAAACATATTGTTCCGGTCGAACAAGGCTTTCGCTTTCAGAAAATTAATGCCCCAAAGCAGGATAACCACTGCGGCAATAGCCGTTATGGCCAACTTCACTTCCTTCCTTATTTTCATATCATTTCAATTTCTTTTCTATTTCCCGTGCCTCCGCAATCTTAATTAATTTTCCTTTATGTACGGCTATTATAAAGCAATCTTTTACAATTTTACGAACTTTCCCCAAACTTTTCTTCACGTCATCAAAACTTTGTGCCGCACCGACATAATAGCGGTAGCGATCACCGGTATGTATTTCACAAACAGAAAAAGAAGAACACAACTTAGCCGGTTCCTTGATTTTTGCACCCGCCGAAGCGACTTGCACCGCATAGAAAAAATCGGTCGGAACCACCGTATTCTTTTTTTCATCCGGTACAGAAACCTCCTCTGAATCTTCGGTTCCGGCCTGACTCAAAATAGCGCTGTTTCTTTCGACATGTGCCTTATAGCGAATAAAAGCCGTCACAATAGAATTGGCCATCTTACGCTGTCCGGCAGACGAATTTAAAAAAATTTCTTCCTCCGGATTGGACAAAAATCCCAATTCCACCAAAATAGCCGGCATTGCTACATCCTTCAAAACCAAGTACCCTGCCTGTTGCACACTGCGATCCTTCTTTGCCGTACTCTTGATCAATTCTTCCTGTACCAATCCGGCAAACTCGAGACTCTTGCCGAGATACAGACTCTGCATCATCGAAAAAATAATATAAGACTCTGCATTGGAAGGATCAAAACCGGCATATTTCACCGTATAATCGTCCTCGTATTTGATTACCGAGTTTTCGCGCATAGCCACCTTCAAATTCGCCTCCGTCTTGTGTAAACCGAGTATATACGTTTCAATTCCGCGTACCGAACGTTCTTTTACGGCATTCGCATGAATGGAGATAAAAAGATCAGCTTTCTGGTCGTTAGCAAATTTACTCCGGTCTCCCAATTGGACAAATACATCTTTTTGCCGGGTATATACAACTTTTACATCAGGCACTTTTTCCTTGATCAACCGCCCCACTTCCAAAGCCACTTTCAGGGTAATATTCTTTTCATAACTCTTTGATCCGACACAACCGGGATCTTTTCCGCCATGCCCCGCGTCAATGCAAACGCAACGAATTTTGCCCAAATCAGCCTGAGCAACAGCACTTAATGAAAGGATAAAAAACAAAAATACCGACAAAAACCAACCCGCCCCGTATCGAATTATCATGACATTTAAAACTTTTTAAAAAGAATCGTGAGTATTAACAATCAATATTTCTTACATTTGCCCTCCGAATACAGAAAGTAAAACGGCAATTATATTCAATACAAAAATAATACAATAAATTGCAAATTAGAGAATATATATACCAATTTATTAAGGTGTGTTTCATTTTTATAATGACAACATTTTCTTTCTCAATACTTTCTGCACAAGAGAAAGCCGACTCCTTACACCTTCTACGGCCTCTTTCCCTACCCCCTGCCGACACCTTAGTCGTCGTAAGCGACACGATACGGGTCGATACGGTCAGCGGAGATTCGGTCAAACCCGACAAACCTCTTTTTAAAGATATCATCTCTTACGATGCCGAAGATTCCATCCGTTTTTCTATCGAGCAAAAAAAAGTATATCTGTACGGAAATGCAAACGTCAAGTATTTAAAAACCGAATTAAATGCCCAATTCATTGAATTGGACATGGATAAGAAACAGGCTTTCGCATCCGGGATGCCTGATACGTCAGGTACGTTGATCGGTACTCCGAAATTTAAAGACGGAGGTCAGGAGTTCGAATCCAAAGAATTGAAATACAATTTTGAAACGGGAAAAGGATTTGTCAAGGAAATCATTACCCAGGAAGGCGACGGCTATGTACAGGGCAAATTGACCAAACGAATGTCCGACTCGATTTATTGTGTGAAAGACGGTTGGTATACAACTTGTGACCAGCACGATCATCCGCATTTCTATATTCATATGCGACGGGCCAAAATGATAAAGGATAAAAAAGTGATCTCCGGCCTGGCAAACCTGGTTATCGAAGATGTTCCTCTTCCGCTCGCTATCCCGTTCGGCTTCTTTCCCATTACCAAAAAAGGAACCTCGGGTATTATCATGCCCACCTATGGAGATGAACGGATGCGTGGTTTTAATCTTAGAAACGGCGGATATTATTTTGCGATCAGTGATTACATTGACCTGTCTTTGACCGGAGATATATATACCAACGGCTCGTGGGGACTGAACGTAATATCCAACTACCGTAAAAAATACAAATACAGCGGTAATCTCAATTTTACGATGAGCCGCAACCATACCAGCGAAAAAGGTATGCCGGACTATACCCAATCCAGCGACTGGTCGATCCGGTGGACCCATTCGCAAGATGCTAAAGCCAATCCGTACAGCACGTTTTCTGCATCGGTAGATATGTCTTCAGCCAACAACAACTATTACAACTCCACTAATATCAATGATATTGCCAACCAACGTAAACAGTCGAGTATATCCTGGAGTAAAAAATGGCCGGAAAAACCGTTCAGCCTTACGGCAGCATTCAATCACAACCAAAATAGCCGCGACTCTTCGATTTCATTGACCTTTCCGAATGTCAATTTCCGGGTCAGCCAGTTTTACCCGTTCCGGAAAAAAGGAAAATCGAGTAATCTGAAATGGTACGATAACATTGCCACCTCTTATACGGCGGAATTACGAAACAGCATACAAACAAAAGAAGATCTGCTGTTTAAATCATCCCTGGCAAAAGACTGGCAAAACGGTTTCAAGCATTCGATACCGTTGAGTACGACCATCAACCTGATCAAAGACGTATCCTTGACCCCGAATTTTTCTTATAACGGTGTATTATACCTGCATGCCATCGAAAAAACCTGGGTAAGCGATACCTCTTATGCAGCCGGAGGCTATGTAAAAAAGGATACGACCTATGGGTTACATTATGCCCACAATTACAGCGGATCGTTATCACTGGCTTATAACCCGACGATCTACGGTATGTTTATGTTTAAACCGAACAGCAAGATACATGCTATCCGCCATGTAATCCGCCCGAGTATATCCGTTGCCTATTCTCCGAAAATGGGCGTAAAAAAAAGCAAATATCATAAGGTATATCTGGACCAGAATAATCAGGCACAGGAATATTCCATATTTGAAGACGGTATATACGGTACCCCCACCGGTACGCTGGAATCTTCCGGTACAATCAACTTAAGCCTGGACAACAATGTGGAAATGAAGGTCAGAAACGACCAGGATACGACCGGCGAAGACGAATTTAAAAAGATAAAGCTACTGGAAAGTTTCCGTATCGCCACCAGTTACGACATGTTCAGGGATTCCCTAAACTGGAGTGATATCAAATTGAATGCCCGCACCAAACTGTTCAACAACCGAATCAACCTGGACGTAAGCGCAACTCTGGATCCCTATGCCGTCAACGTCAACGGAACGAAAATCAACCGCTATAACGGTGGACTCGGACGTCTCAAAAGCGTCACGGCTTCTACCGGCATACAGTTCTCTTCCGACAACGGCAAAAACAAAGAAGAGAAAAACGACCTGGTAGGTGGATTTTATGACCGGTACACCGATTTCGACGTACCCTGGTCGTTCAATATCGATTACACACTGAACTATTCGAAAAGTTGGACTAAAAACTCGGCAGAAGGTGCCACAAAAGCCCTTTCGAGCAGCACCCTTTCACAAATGTTACGTATCAACGGTGATTTTTCGCTGACTCCAAAAATGAAAATCGGTTTCTCTACGGGATACGATTTCGGTAACCATGAAGTGACAGCTACCAGTTTCAATATCACCCGCGACCTGCATTGCTGGGATATGACATTTTCCTGTATCCCGTTCGGTACTCACCAGTCATACAACTTCCAAATCAACGTACGCTCAAGCTTATTGAAAGACCTCAAACTAACGAAAAAAGAATCCTGGTACGATACCGGCAATTTCTATAACAGATAAACGGACTTATACGGCTTTTACTCCGGTAAGAACAAATGGCATCGCGCCTTTATGTCAAAATAAAAAAACGTGTGAATGATAACCTCCACACGTTTCATATTTTCGAAAATATTTTTCCGGTTATCCGCGCTGACGGACCACTTCAAACAACATTACCGCGGCAGCGGCCGACACATTCAGCGATTCAATCTCTCCTTTCAACGGAATCTTAATCTGCTGATTCACGATATTTAATATACCTTCGTCAATACCTTTATCTTCTGCTCCCATAACAATCGCCAGCGGCAGGGTCATATCAGCTCCGGTATACAACTCGGTTGCTTTTTCCGTAGCCGCATACACATAAATCTTCCGGTCGAATTTTAATTCCCGCACTAATTTTTTCAAATTGAGGATCCGGCAGACAGGTATATGATACAATGCTCCGGCAGACGTCTTTATGGCATCCGAGGAAATTTTAGCCGAATTTTTATTCGGAATGACGATCGCATGTACTCCTGCACAAGCCGCACTTCTGGCTATTGCCCCGAAATTGCGTACATCGGTAATCCGGTCGAGAATCAATATAAACGGTACTTCCCCTCTCGCTTCTACAGCATCCAATACCTCATTAAGATCCTGATAAGCCACAGGGGAAACCTCTGCCAACACCCCCTGATGATTGCGGTCGGCAACCGGTTTAAACACTTCATCCGGTACATATTGGAAAGGAATGTTATTTTCCCGGATCAAAGCAAACAACGACTGGAACAATTCGCCGCGCGTACCTTGCTTCAACATCACTTTATCGATTTCTTTCCCCTGCTGTATCGCTTCCATAACAGCCCGGATTCCGAAAATATACTCTTGTTTGTACTTCGCCATATATTTTTATTTCTAATTATTATTAAGGGCACCTCCTTTTCTGTCAATCCAAAAGTTTCCCTTTATGTAAATCAATATTTTTCTTTCAACTCCTCCAAAGCTTCATGTGCCGCTTCCCACTCCGTCAAACACTCTTCCTGACGTTTTTTTACTTCGTCATACTCTTTATAAAGCCGGTCCTCAATTTCTCCCGTAGCCATACGTCTTTCCATCTCCTCCTGCTTTTTTTCCAGAGCGGCGATTTCCTGTTCCACCTTCCCGATCCGCTGTTCGGCTTTCCTGATTTCCCGGTTCCACTGCTTCCGTTCTTCAAACGACACTTTATTCTCTGAAACCGTTTCTTCTGTAATTCCAGCCTCACCCTTCCCCTTTCCGGATTTCCAGCGTTCGTATTCGCTGAAACAAGCTATTTTTTTAGCTGCCAGAAAATCCGTCACTCCTCCCAGATATTCTTTTACGCCATGATTGGCAAATTCATACACTTTATCGGCCAAACCGGACAGGAAATCCCGGTCGTGGGAAACGACAATCACCGTTCCTTCGAAATTACGCAATGCTTCTTTCAATATATCCTTCGTCCGCATATCCAAATGGTTCGTCGGCTCATCGAGTATCAGTACATTATAAGGCTCAAGCAATAAACGTACCATTGCCAAACGGGTGCGCTCCCCTCCGGACAAAACTTCTACCTTTTTATCGACATCTTCTCCGGAAAACAAAAAAGCGCCGAGAATATCCCGTATTTTCTTGCGAATCTCTCCGACAGCCACCCGATCCACCGTATCCAGTACAGTCAGCCGGGTATCCAGTAAATCAGCCTGATTTTGTGCAAAATAGCCGATATTCACATTATGACCGACTTTTAAAAGCCCGTCATAAGGAATTTCGTTCATGATCATCTTAACCAAAGTAGATTTACCTTCACCGTTTTTCCCGACAAAAGCCACTTTTTCTCCCCGCAATATATCAATATCCACCTCTTTTATCACCAGTTTTTCACCATAGGATTTATGCAATCCCCGCCCACTGATAACAATCTCACCGGAACGTACCGCCGGCTGAAAACGGATCCTGATACGAGCCGTATCCTCCTGCTCGACTTCTATCCGATCGATTTTCTCCAATTGCTTAATACGGGATTGTACTTGTACGGCTTTCGTCGCCTTATACCGAAAACGCTCGATAAAATCTTCCATATCCCGGATTTGGTTCTGTTGATTCTGATAGGCCCGTAATTGTTGTTCTACCCGCTCTTTACGCAACTCCGTATATTTGGAATACGACACTTTATAGTCGTATACTTTTCCCAATGAAATTTCAATGGTCCTGGAAGTAACATTATCCAGGAATGCCCGGTCGTGGGAAACCAATACGACTGCTCCCGGATAGCTCTGCAAAAAAGATTCCAGCCAAGAGATTGATTCAATATCCAGGTGATTGGTCGGTTCATCGAGTAAAAAAATGTCGGGCTTTTCCAATAAAATCTTTGCCAGTTCGATACGCATACGCCATCCGCCGCTAAACTCCTCACATTTACGTTCCATATCTTCATTGGTAAATCCAAGTCCTTTCAACACCAGCTCTACTTCTCCATTCACATTTCCTTCTCCCCGCAACGTCAGTTGTTCCGTTTTATCGTTAATCCGGTCAATCAAATGCATATAGGCCTCCGATTCATAATCGGTACGCTCTGCCAGTTCCGCATTCAGCCGGTCAACCTCTTCCCGCAAGGCCAGCAAATCGGAAAAAGCCTTTTCTGCTTCCTTCCGTACCGTATTTCCATCCTTGTATAACATGCTTTGCGGCAAATAGCCCAAACGAAGGTCTGAAGCCATCGAAATATTACCTTCAGAAGGCTGTTGTAATCCGGCCAGCATCTTCAACATCGTCGATTTGCCTGCCCCGTTACGCCCCGTCAAACCAATACGGTCTTTCTTATTGATCAGAAAAGAAACCGAATCCAACAGGTAAAAACCCCCGAAAACAACGCTCACATTATTTACCGAAATCATAAATATTTGAAAATGAAAAAATGAAAATGGAAAATTCCGGCGCAAAGATAGGAAATATATTACAAATTGCAGAAAGTAAAAGTCATGGAAAGGATTATTGCTATATTGTTCATTTCCGGCAAACCGGAATTTCAGAACCCGGTTTACCTTATTTATGATATACAAATTCTCCTAAAAGATCTCTTCCCGCATATAAATACAAGCCTCTTACTTTCGTAACCCTATACTTTAGATTCAGTCAAAAATCATCCTTTTAAATCCCAAACCTGTCATTTGTCATATTTTTTATCTGGGAAATATTTTTATATTTGTGAACGTGAAAAAATTAACACTTAAAACATACAAACATGCCTAAAGGAGTATACAAATTACCAAACATGACGAACGAACCGGTAAAAACTTATGCACCCGGTTCTCCCGAGCGTAAAGCATTGCAGGAAAAACTGGCGGAAGTAAAACGCCAGGTAGTCGATTTACCGATGATTATTGACGGCAAAGAAGTACGTACCGGAAAATTAATGGATATTCGTCCGCCTCATGAACACAAACACCTGTTGGGACATTATCATCAGGGAGATGCCAGCCACGTACAAATGGCCATCGACGCTGCTTTGAAGGCTAAACCGGCTTGGGAAAAAATGCACTGGGAAAGCCGTGCGGCCATTTTCTTAAAAGCGGCAGAACTGATCAGCGGTCCTTACCGCCAGTTAATGAATGCCGTGACAATGCTCGGACAATCTAAAAATGCATTTCAGGCTGAAATCGATTGTGTTGCCGAACTGGCAGATTTCTATCGTTTCAACGTAAAAAATATGTACGAAATCTATCATATGCAACCGAACTCAGCCCCCGGTATATGGAATCGCACCGTATGGCGGCCGTTGGAAGGTTTTGTTTTTGCACTAACACCGTTCAACTTCACCTCTATTGCCGGTAATCTTCCGGGTGCTCCGGTTTTAATGGGTAACGTATGTGTTTGGAAACCGTCGAAAACTGCGGTTTATTCTGCACATCTGATCATGCAAATCTTAAAAGAAGCCGGATTACCCGACGGAGTTATCAATCTGGTATATTGCTCCGGCCCTGCTGCATCGGAAGTGATCCTTGGCAGTAAAGATTTTGCCGGAATCCATTTTACAGGCTCTACCGGAGTTTTCAACAGCGTATGGTCGAATATCGTTAAAAACATTGACAAATATCGTACTTATCCGCGTATTGTGGGTGAAACCGGAGGTAAGGACTATATCTTCGCCGACCCGACAGCACCGGCAAAACAAGTAGCCACAGCCATGGTCAGAGGGGCTTTCGAATACCAGGGACAGAAATGTTCGGCTGCTTCCCGTGCTTACATTCCTGCCAACATCTGGCCGGAAGTACGGAAATACGTTGAAGCCGATCTGGCTAAAATAAAAGTAGGCGGCGTGGAAGATTTTACCAATTTTGTCAATGCTGTAATCGATGAAGATTCGTTCGACAAGCTGGCTAAAGCCATTGACGAAGCGAAAGCTTCTCCGGACGCAGAGGTTATTATCGGCGGTAAATACGACAAATCGGAAGGTTATTTTATTTATCCGACCGTTATCCAGGCCAAGAAACCGGATTATGCAACCATGCTGGAAGAATTGTTCGGCCCCGTACTGACCGTTTATGTATACGAACCGGATAAAGTAGCGGAAACACTGGACATTCTGGATAATACCTCTACGTATGCCCTGACAGGAGCCATTTTCTCCCAGGACAGAGCAGCCATCGAAAAAATGACGGAAAGACTGACCCATACAGCGGGTAACTTTTATATCAACGACAAACCGACAGGAGCCGTCGTTGACCAGCAACCGTTCGGTGGCGGCCGTGCTTCCGGTACCAACGATAAAGCCGGTTCCGTATTGAACATGTTACGTTGGGTATCGCCGCAAACCATCAAGGAAACTTTTGTTCCCGCAACGGATTATATGTATCCGAACTTTTTAGAAGATTGATTTGCAAATCTACATACAAATTGTAGACTCTGGATTTACGATTTTAGATTGATCTCACAGCTTCCCCGCTAAACAAGAAAAATCATAAATCGTAAATTTAAAATAAAGATAACGAGGATGTGTAAATACATCCTCGTTTTTATTTCCCTAAACTTTATTAAAAATTTTATTATCTTTGGCCAGGCTACTAAAGATTCGTCCCCGGATTTTACGGATTTGAACCAGAAGAGGAAAAAGGACGAAAAAAGTAAAATAAACTTTTTTACAAAGCATTCTTTATTATCGGAACCGAAGTTTCAGGATAAAGAATTTACAGTTTTATTTAATTTGAGACCGAAAATCAATCATTAATCATAAAATTAAATTCAAAACATGCGTATTCTTTCCTTACTTTTATGTGTACTGACAATCACATTTCTACAAGCTCAGGATATAAAAATATATCCGACACCCCAATCCGTTAAAACCAATGCCCGGACAATCGTTCTGGACGCCCCGGTATTTTTGAACGGCGCAGCAGAAGCCGATACGACAGCAGTCGAACAACTTCGTCTATTGCTAAAAAGCGGAGCACAAAAGAAAAGCTATACGATTTATATCGGAGAGAGAAACGATCGTGCGGTAAAAAAATACGACAAATTCATTCCACAAGTGGCGGGAGGTTATTATTTATCCATTACCCCTGCCAAAACCGTAATTGCGGGAAATGATGAAAGAGGTACATTTTATGCCGTACAGACTCTAAAGCAATTAGTAAAAAACGACACGCTCCCGGAAATAGAAATCACAGACTATCCGACGGTAGCTTTCCGCGGTGTTGTCGAAGGATTTTACGGGCAGCCCTGGAGCCACAAAGACCGGATCAGCCAGCTTCGTTTCTATGGAGAAAATAAATTGAACACCTACATTTACGGTCCGAAAGACGATCCCTACCACAGTTCTCCCCATTGGCGAAAGGCATATCCGGAAAAAGAAGCCCGCCAGATCAGCGAACTGGTTGCTTTATCCAAAGCCAGTAAAGTCGATTTTGTCTGGGCAGTTCATCCGGGACAAGACATACAATGGAATGACGATGACCGTCAGGCCCTTCTCGACAAATTCGAAAATATGTACAAATTAGGCGTCCGTTCTTTTGCCGTATTCTTCGACGATATTTCCGGTGAAGGAACCGATCCGGTTCGCCAGGCAGAATTACTCAATTTCCTGCACGACCGATTCGTTGCTAAAAAAACAGATGTGACACCCCTTATCATGTGTCCGACCGAATACAACAAAAGCTGGTCAAATCCCAAGCCGGGTACTTATCTCGATATTTTAGGCGACAAACTGTATCCTTCCATTATGATTATGTGGACAGGTGACCGGGTTATCTCGGACATCACAGCCGAAGGGCTGGAGTGGATCAACAAACGCATCAAACGTCCGGCCTATATATGGTGGAATTTCCCTGTCAATGACTACGTACGCGATCACCTTTTAATGGGACCTTCCTACGGGCTGGACCTAACGGTAGGCCAACAAATGTCGGGATTCGTTTCCAATCCGATGGAACGTGCCGAAGCTTCAAAAATTGCTATTTTCAGTGTAGCCGATTATGCCTGGAATCCTGCAAAATACGATTCGAATGCTGCCTGGGAAAAAGCCATTCAGGTGGTCATGCCTCACGCTGCCGACGCTTTCCGTACTTTCGCTGCCCACAACTCCGACCTGGGAAAAAACGGACACCGGTACAGAAGAGACGAATCGGTCGAAATCAAACCCACCATCGAAAAATTTACAGCCGACTATCGTAAAGGCATACTTTCCGACCAATTATTAAAAGAAATTGCAAACGAATACCAGAAAATAGCTGTTGCCGGCACTTCCATTAGAGCTTTCAACGACAATCCGGAACTGATCCGAGAAATCACACCCTGGCTGGAACAATTTACGGTCTTAGGCAAAGCCGGACTAGCCGTAACCCGACTGGTAACCCTGAAAACTCCTCACGAAATCTGGAAAGCTTATTGCGAATTTTTAAACCTGGAAGCCCAACGACAGGCAATCGATAAAAAAGAAAATCAAAATCCCTACCAACCCGGAGTAAAAACCGGTTCTTTGGTGATGCAACCCTTTATTGATACCATCGCTTCCCTGATTGCCGACCGGTTTTATATACAGTCGGGCGGTAATACCTTGACTTCAACGGCTACAGCAGAACCGCAATTGTACACAGATATTACCCAATTGAAAAACCAGACCTTACAACAAACCTCAAACACAGTGGCTATCAACCCGGTATTGGAAGTGATCAAAATCGGCGCCGGTCAATACGCAGGAATTGAACTCCCGCAAACACCTGCTGCCCTCCAACTGGAAGCTGAACTAAACACAGCCATTGGTAACTGGGGAAAATTCCAAATCTCGACAGACGGGAAGACTTGGGAAGACAGGACCCCCAACAGCCGGACAAACACAGTTATCACATTAAATGATAAGCCTGTCCGGTTTGTCCGGTTTTGCAATACCGGGAAAAAAGACCGGGAAATTTACCTGAAAAAATTCATATTGACCCTGACAGCATCCGACGACCGCCTAAAAGAACTGGCATTCCTTCAAGACGGTAAACTCAACACGGCTTGTCCCCTGTCACAAAGAGAAAGCATCACTGTAGTCAATCCCTGTTCCGGACAGAATACAACCGTAACCATTTTACAAAACACTTCCGACCCCGTTTCCCTTAAAGTCACAGGTTTCAACAGCAAAGGCAATCCGACAGAACTAGGCATCATTACAGAAGCCTATGCCCGGCTGGATTGCCCTGCCGGTATAACCACCCTTCGTCTGACTTCGGAAAAGGGCGCAACAAACCTGAATGAAATCATCTGGCGGCAGAACTAACTTACTGATGACGGGGAGTCCAGTTTATTTCTCTGACTCCCCGGTCATTTGCCACCTTACGCGACAATACGAACAAATAATCGGAAAGCCGGTTGATATATTTTATCACCGCATCGTCTACCTCAAATTCCCGGTTCATATCGAGAATCCGCCTTTCCACCCGACGGCAAACCGTGCGGGCAATGTGACAAAAGGAAACGGCCTGATCTCCGCCCGGTAAGACAAAACTTTTCAAAGGCGGTAATTGCGCATCCATCCTGTCCATAGCCTTTTCCAACACAGAGATATCCTCTTCTGTCACCCCCAGACGAATCTTCAAGCCTTCGACACTGGTATCTGTAGCCAGATTACCACCGACATCGAACAATATGGTCTGAATCGTCACCAATTCGGATAGTTCCTGTTCTTCCAACGGAAAAGAACGGATCATTCCGATATACGTATTCAGCTCATCTACGCTACCATAGGCTTCAAGCCGTGCACTATTTTTAGGTACCCGTGTACCTCCGATCAGGGACGTCATCCCTTTATCGCCTGTTTTGGTATATATTTTCATCTTTAATTTTATAAAAGTATTTTACGTTTGGTTTATCCTACACAAGTTGTAACGAACAAATGTCCCGCATTGTTTTTTGTTTGCTCCATGTTTTCGCTGAACCGACACATCCCTTTCAAACCCCTGTCTCTATATGATCAAATTATACCGTCCCTTTTGCAGCTTCTCATCAAAAAACAGTAATCCGTACCACATCATATCCACCGATACCGTCGCTTTTCCTCTCCATTGCTGCCATAAGCGGGCATTAAAACTGTTCTTGTATATATCTGTTATTACGATACACTTTTGCCGGACCGTAGCTGTCGGCAGAAAATCGATCACCACATCCTGTAACACGGTCCGGGCATCCTTACCGATATAAATAAAACCGGCCTCCCGCATAAAACGGGGTTGATTGGCCTCCTTCCGGGCTGCACTACCGGAAAGATAAGCAAGTATATCCCCGGAATGAGCACTGAAACACAAAACATAATCCACGTTTAAGAAACAAACCAACCGGCAAATAAGGCGGTAAAGCTTCCGTTGCTTCAGCCGGATTTTCCGGTTATGCTCTGCCTCTTCCGGATAATTGAACTTTTTCTCCTTATCCCGGATTACATTCAGTATCAAATTGAACATAAAAGGAGAATGTACTCCGAATCCTCTCTTATGCCGGAACCGAACCGCATGTTTAATACGCTCTCTCAAATACGAATACATAAAACCGAATCATTTTTCAATACAAAAAAATTGTATGAACGAAAATAAGATATATTCCGCCGAAAGGGAAATAAAACACCGTTTTTTTCAGCATTCTTTTTTCCACCTCCGAAAAACATTATAACTTTGAAACTATTGTAACCAGCAGAAGAGAAACATTGGAAATATCGGGTCTGAACATAAAATACCTCTCGGGTGTCGGAGATAAAAAAGCTGCGATATTACGCGAAGAACTAGGGATTGAGAGCTACGAAGATATGTTATATCATATCCCTTACCGGTATATTGACCGTTCCCGGATCTATACGATCTCCGAATTGAATCCTCAGCTTCCTTATATACAGATCAAGGCATACATCCGTGATCTGAAACCGGTGGGGGCCGGTAAAGCCGCCCGGATGGTTGCAACAGCCTATGACGATACCGGCGAGTTGGAACTGGTATGGTTCAACGGCTTCAAATACCTGGCCAGCCAGATAGACGCCCAAAAAGAATACCTGATTTTCGGACAGCCTTCTTCCTTCAACCGGAAGCTGAACATTGTACATCCGGAAATCAATCCTTTTGAAAAAACATCCCCGTTGCTGGTCGGATTTCAAGCCGTCTATCCCACTACGGAGAAAATGAAAAAGGCTTTTCTGAATTCAAAAGCAATCGGTAAAATTCAGGAATCGATTTTCAAAAGTATCAACGGTAAAATTCCGGAAACCCTTCCGGCCTGGTTTCTCACAAAATACAAACTGATTTATCTGCACGAAGCCCTTTTCAACATTCATTTTCCGACCTCCCCGGAAATGTTGCAGAAAGCCATCTTCAGACTGAAATTCGAAGAGTTGTTCTACATACAACTCAATATTCTGAAAATGAAATACAAAAGGAAAACCGTTTTCAAAGGTTGTCCTTTTACCTCCGTCGGGGCGTATTTCAACAACTTCTACAACCGTTATCTTCCTTTCCCCCTCACCGATGCACAAAAACGGGTGATCCGGGAGATACGGCAGGACTGCGGCAGCGGTAAACAAATGAACCGCCTGTTGCAAGGGGATGTCGGTAGCGGTAAAACATTGGTCGCCGTCATGTGCATGCTTATCGCACTGGACAACCATTACCAAACTTGCCTGATGGCCCCCACAGAAATTCTGGCCAACCAACATTTCGACACCGTCAGCCAGATGTTAAAGGACCTGGGTATCACAGTAGCCTTACTGACAGGTTCAACAAAGAAAAAAGAACGGACCGAAATACTACAGCGACTGGCAGCAGGAAACCTGCAAATCATTATCGGAACTCATGCCTTACTGGAAGATGTCGTCGCTTTCAATAACGTAGGACTGGTTATCATCGACGAACAACACCGCTTCGGTGTCGCCCAAAGAGCCAAACTGTGGCATAAAAACAACATTCCGCCGCATGTGCTGGTCATGACTGCTACCCCCATTCCCCGTACACTGGCTATGACCCTATACGGGGATTTGGATGTATCGGTAATCGATGAATTACCTCCGGGACGTAAACCGATCACCACCTTACACGCTTATGAAAACAAATACAAAGAAGTATTTAAATTCATCGAACAGGAGTTACAAAAAGGCCGTCAGGCCTACATCGTATATCCCCTGATTTCCGAATCCGAAAAAATAGACTTTCATAATCTGGAAGAAGGATACGATAAGGTAAATGAATATTTTCTACCCCGAGGCTACTCCTGCAGTATGGTACACGGTAAAATGAAAGCCGTCGACAAAGACGAAGAAATGCGACGTTTTGTAAACGGCGAAACTCAGATACTGGTAGCGACAACGGTCATTGAAGTCGGAGTCAACGTACCGAATGCTTCCATTATGGTCATTGAAAGCGCCGAACGCTTCGGACTTTCCCAATTACATCAGCTAAGAGGACGTGTCGGACGGGGAGCCGAACAATCCTACTGCATTTTGATGACTTCTTATAAAATATCGAACGATTCCCGCAAAAGAATAGAAACCATGACCTCAACAAACGACGGATTCGAAATTGCCGAAGCGGATTTAAAACTCCGGGGGCCGGGAGACATCGAAGGTACACAACAAAGCGGACTTACCTGCAACCTGAAAGTAGCCAACCTGGGAAAAGACGCTCTTATCCTGAACGAAGCCTGCCGGGTTGCAGGAAGCATACTCGAAAACGATCCCGATTTAATCAAAGAAGAAAACGCCGTCTTTGCCTCCCAAATCAAACGCCTTTTCAAAACCAAAATCAACTGGCGGTTTATCAGCTAAATAAAATTGCCCTATCGTTACACAATTCATGCAACTCATAGGGCAATTCTATTAAAAAAGAAATTCCGGTTATTCGGCTCTCTGTATAATGACTCCCGGTATCCGAAAAAGATCATTAAAACAAAAAAACGAACATACTCCGTTCCAATATTTATTTTTTCCGGTAAAATTTATGCGGTTTTATCATCAGTTCCGGTTTCAGCAATTCATCCAATTCTTCTTTCGTCAACAGCTTTTCTTCCAACACCAGATCATAAACACTTCTGTTTTCTTTTAATGCCCGTTTGGCAATACGGGATGAATTTTCATACCCCAAAGTCGGATTCAAAGCCGTTACGATACCGATGCTGTTCAATACCATTTCACGGCAACGGTCAGCATTTGCCGTAATACCGTCTACACACAACACTCTCAAGCGTTCCATACCTTTTTGCAACATCTTGATCGAACCGAATAAAGCATGTACAATAATCGGTTCCATCACATTTAATTGCAACTGCCCGGCTTCTGCTGCAAAAGTAACCGTCAGATCATTACCGATAATACGATAGCATATCTGATTCACTACTTCCGGAATAACCGGATTCACTTTTCCCGGCATAATAGAAGATCCCGGCTGCATCGGCGGCAGATTAATTTCATTCAAGCCGCAACGCGGACCGCTGGACAATAAGCGCAAATCGTTACAAATCTTAGACAATTTGACGGCCATACGCTTCAATGCCGAAGAATACATGACGGTAGAACCGGTATCGGGAGTCGCTTCAATCAGATTGGAAGCCAACACGAATTCGTGTCCGCTGATAATCCGCAGATTCTTGATGCACTTCTGGGAATATTCGGGCTCGGAATTGATTCCCGTGCCGATAGCTGTAGCTCCCATATTCACCTCCAAAAACAACTTAGCCATCTGATTCAGGCGGTCGATTTCTTCTTCCAGATTAGCGGCAAAAGCCTCAAATTCCTGTCCCAAAGTCATAGGCACAGCATCCTGCAATTGAGTACGACCCATTTTCAGAATATCTTTAAACTCCTCTCCTTTCTTCCGGAAAGCCTGAATCATCAAACGCAATTCAGCTACCAATTCCTCATTCATGAAAATAAAGGCCAATTTGAAAGAAGTCGGGAACGCATCGTTCGTAGATTGTGATAAATTCACATGGTTGTTGGGATGGCAATATTGATATTCGCCTTTTTTATGCCCCAGAATTTCCAAGGCCCGGTTAGCCACCACCTCATTGATATTCATATTGGTAGACGTACCGGCACCGCCTTGTACCAGATCCACCGGAAACTGATCGTGAAAACGACCGTCAATAATCTCCTCGCAAGCCTCGGTTATGGCTTTGGCAATATCTTCCGGAAGCAATCCCAATTCCAGATTAGCTTTGGCAGCAGCCCATTTCACCATAGCCAAAGCTTTCACATAATTGGGATAATCACCGATTGTAATGCCACTGATATTTGCAAAATTCTCAATGCCTCTTAACGTCTGTATTCCGTAATACGCTTCTGCCGGAACTTCTTTTTCGCCCAGCAAATCATGCTCCATACGTGTTTTCATGATATTTTCTTTTATTAGTTTTTGTATGTTATTATTCAGTTACTTCCAAACTGTTATTTTTATTCTCTCCAAAAGAAAGATACCTTAAAAATATAACAATCTCTCCTTTGAGGACGTCAAAGTTAACAAAGAAAAACAGATTAACCCAAACTTTTCAGGAAAGAAATAGATGTTTGATTTTCACGCAATAGAAGGTTTCTCAAACGTTTACGAAGAATTAAAAAATATTTAACAAAAGGACTCCCCGCAGGAAGTCCTTTTTAACCTCATTTATTTGAAATTTTTCCGGAACATTTATTCCTCTTCCAGAGGTTTCAGGTTTTCCGGAATATGCTCCTCGTCATCTGAGAAATAAGGAAAAACATCCATAAACTGTGTATCGGCGATCGCCCCGATTTCATAAGGCACCACAAATGTGGAAAGGGCTTTTTCCAGATTTTCCAATGCTTTGTTTATATTGGCTGCCGCAATCAGATAGTACTGCGAACTCGATTTTTCTTTGCCGCTTACCTCATCGGCATCGATAATCGCTACTTTGGCCTTATACCAACGGTCGTCGTTCTCATCTTCCGATTCCACTAATTCCGTAATATTGGATTTTTTCAATCCGGTTATGTAATAATCGCCTTTGATAACCGATTCCATTTCATGCATAATCCGACTTTCTGCCTCCGTATACGACATGGCATCCAACAGATAAGCCTCGGTCACTTTTTTCTCTCTTCCGTCTTCGTTGACCTTCATATACTTCACTTTCGCTTCAAACCAATTTGCTGTCATAATTTTTTACTTTTCCACATTTAATATATATTCAACATATCTTTATCCCTGTATAAACACAGAGACTTACAAATCATTTACATAACGAGCCGGCGGGTCCACGAAAACGCCTTCATTCCCCATACAAGCAACCAACTGATACCAAAAGCCAGACAAGCCATCCCCAATATACGGACAATCACAGGAAGTCCGCTGACCGTTCCCAGGAGATCATAAGCCACCTGCACAAATACAAAATGGCACAGATAAATTCCGAATGTCAGAGAAGCCAGACGGGACAACCAGGCTGCAGAAGGCACATTGAGCTTTTGTACAATAACAAATACGGGAAATGTCATCATAAACACATTGATCCCGGAAAAATACCAGATGATCTCAAGATTTGCATAACTACCCGGAAAATATTTCTGGGTCAATACAAAGCCCAGTGACGTAACGGTATAACCGATAAGGAACATCGGTAGCGTAATGCCTAACGTACGTTTCCAACTCCATGTAAGCGGATATTTCACCAGATAGTATGCCAATACCAAATAGCCCACAAATCCGGACATATAGTAAAACATTCCGTAAATATTCCAGTCACACTCGCCCAGTAATCCCATATTACCGTAATTTCCGGTATATCCCAGCAAAGGAGCAGCCATCTTCACATACGGAAGTACCAGCGATATTCCCCAAATCCGCAGAAACAACCGGATATCCTTTTGTTTGGCATGCTCCATCCAGGTATTGAGGATCGGAATAATAAAATACAGACCGATCAACATATACAAATACCATAGCGGAGTCGTATCATAAGTAAAATTGAAAATAAAAGTATATAATTTCGTCAATGTCGCACCCATCGTAAAATTCTCCGGAGCAATAGAAGGGCTTACCGAAGATACCATGAAATTCAAATATACATAATACAAAAGCGGGAGCATCACTGACCAGAAAATAAGCGGTACGACAATCCTGCCGATACGTTTCCGGTAGAATACTCCCATTTCCAAACGCACAGGAAACAATAACACCCCACTCATCATAACAAACAAAGGCACGCAAGCCCGCACAAAGCTACCTGTAAAAGCTCCGGTCAGAAAAGAAGTACGATCGTTATCAAACTGACCGACAAAAGGATCGCAACAATGAGACAATACGACTAAAAAACAAGCAATAATACGCAACAGGTCTACCCAACCTATATTTTCTCTTTTCTGAAATTCCATCATGTCGTTTTATTATTATATAGTAACGGATAACCGTTTTTTTCATCCGGCTCTCCGTTTTCTTTTTCATAGAGCAGAGTTTGCACAAATTGTGCAAAATTCGGCGCAAAGGTAATGGATTCCCTCAAAAAACGACAAGAAACAAAAGTATTATCCTGAAAAAAATAACAACCGGTAAATTACAATCGTTTATAGATATCTTCGATAATCCGGGTGGCTTCTCCATACAATTTCTGTATTTCCACTTCGTTCAATCCGTTCTCTTCCCAAGCCGGAACGTGAGGCAGGAAAAGATAGAATATCTTATTCTCGGCTCCCTGTAACTGTTGCATATACCCGTTCCCCGTTTCATTCCAAAGTAAACGCCAATGCAGGTATTTTTGTCCGTTTCCCCGGTGAATCGGGTAAACCTTATCCTTCAAACGGGAAGCATAAAAACAAAGCGGCGCTGTCTTCATCTCATCATTATAAACAGCAAGGGAGGGCTGATTTTCTCCCATCTTCACCCATAACGGCAACACCACCGCTGTCGGAGGATAACCGAGAGCCGTCCACAAGGTCGTAAGTTCCGGATCATTTCCCGGCCTTACTCCCTGTATTACGATAGCAGCAGTCGACTCGCTACGCGGAATCATATCCTGCTCCACAAACCAACCGCTCGCCCGGTTCGGACTCTGTGCCTCGTCTTTCAAATCTATACCCAGGCGGCTGTTATAAAATGAACGGGAAGCTTCCTGCAGGATGCGTTGCGGAGTATATCCCTTCTGCTGCATTTTCAGAAAAACGGAAGTCGCATTATCAAAACGGATGTACCCCAGACCTTCGTCTTTTCGTCCCTCAAAAGAAAAATTAGTATAAATCAGATAACCGTTCGGCGCTAAAGACTCGTCATTCACATCTTTTTTAAAATAACAATCGTTCCCGGTTTCAAAGTAAGCGGCTCCGCCATAAGCATCGATCACACCGAAATTAGCCTCGACACGCATCGGTCGTTCAAGAGTATCCAGGAAATGCTCAAAATCCCGGACAGTCCTGCACACGCTCAACGCTTTACGCATCAATGCCCCCTCGTGATCCATCTCTTTTATCTCATCGTTCTTCAAATTAAAAGAAGCCGTATTCATAATACAGAAACCCGCCTCGTTACTTCCGGTCCAGACATCCCCGGAAACTCCGTCACTATTTACCAAACCCAAAAACCGATAACCGCCGTCATTGAAAAAAGCCATATGATTGAACGGCGTCTCCGTATCCCGGTGCTTCCACATCAGAGGCCGCCCGTCGGGAGTCACCTTACCCGAAATAATAACAGACGTACATGCCTCAACATCCTGCATGAAGAGACAAAAAGCAACTGTAATAAATACAATCCGTGTTTTCATAGGTTTCCTCTTATTTACAATTTTCACTCCTGCACAAAACAATACGCTAAAATAAAGGATTTTACCGATGCCCGGGCTAAATATCCGTTTATTTTTTTCAAATAAAAACAGAAATTAAAAAGATCAGGCATTAAAAATAGAAAATGTTAACGTTATTTTATCTTTTCCGAACGAAATTTATACCGAAAGTATCCTTAATACAGGAACATCCGATCGGTGATTTTACTATTTTTGTCACCAGAAAATAATCAAATGAGCAGCGGTACTATATCTATTCAGAACGAACCCGACGGATTACCGTTTCCACGCAGGATATGGGCAGTCATAGCCGCTTCGCTGGCACTGGTGATGTCGGTGCTCGATGCCAATATCGTGAATATCGTACTTCCGACTCTTTCGAGGGAGTTCGGCACAACGCCTTCCCTTACCATCTGGGTCATGAATGCCTATCAGTTAGCCATTACGATCTCCCTGTTGTCATTTTCTTCTTTAGGAGATATCTACGGTTACCGGAAAGTATTTCTTTCCGGGGTAGCGGTGTTCTGCGTAACTTCGCTCGTATGTGCACTTTCCACCTCTTTCTGGATGCTGACCATTGCCCGGGTATTGCAAGGCTTCGGAGCTGCGGCTATCACCAGTGTGAATACCGCCCAGTTACGTACGATCTATCCCCGGCAATATCTCGGCCGGGGTATGGGAATCAACGCCATGGTCGTAGCCGTGTCCGCCGTAGCCGGTCCTTCAGTAGCCAGTGCCATACTTTCGCTGGGGAGCTGGCACTGGCTGTTTGCCATCAACATACCGTTAGGACTGGCAGCACTGTGGATGGGTCTGAAATTTCTTCCCAAAAACGAACAGCGCCAAAACCGGAAATTCGACAAGATCAGTGCTATTGCCAATGCCTTCACTTTCGGATTACTGATCTATTCCATGGAAGGATTCGCCCACCATGAAAGTACCGATATGCTTTTGCTGCAACTGGCCTTGCTCGCTGTGGTCGGAACCTACTACATCCGGCGGCAATTCCGGCAGGAAGCTCCGCTTCTCCCCGTCGATTTACTGAAAATTCCGATATTTTCTCTCTCTGTGGTCACCTCCATTTGTTCTTTCACGGCACAAATGCTGGCACTGGTATCCCTGCCCTTCTTCCTCCAGAACATACTGGGACGGACAGAAGTCGCCACCGGGCTATTGCTCACTCCCTGGCCCGTCGCTACCCTGATTACGGCTCCGCTGGCAGGCTATCTGGTCGAAAAAATACATGCCGGGCTATTGGGTTGCCTCGGGATGCTGATATTCGGGAGCGGCCTATACCTGCTTTCCACGTTGACATCTCCTACCGACGGAGCGATCATTTGGCGAATGGCTGTTTGCGGAATCGGTTTCGGACTGTTCCAAACGCCCAATAACAGCACCATTATGTCGTCTGCCCCTATCAAGCGCAGCGGAGGAGCAAGCGGAATGATCGGCACAGCCCGGTTGCTGGGCCAAACATCCGGAGCAACTCTTGTCGCTTTGTTATTCAATCTGATTCCCCAGGGACAGAGTATTTCATCCTGCCTGTTGTTGGGAGCCGGATTCGCCGCCGTTGCAGCTATCGTCAGTTGTTTTCGCCTGTCACAGCAAATGCCGCTAAAGCGCAGACTTTAATTGTAAATTTTAATGCGATCTCTGACCGCCAGACAATCTTTCGTTTTAAATGCTACAATTACGGAAAAGGTCCATCTTAAAAACCCATCGTCCTCCGTTTCTAATATTGCAGACGGAAGCCGGTTCCTCCCTTGTATCCTTTTGAATAAAAATTCTAACTTTGCCGGTGCAAATCAAAATAAGAAAACATGAAAATCGTCGCTTTTAACGGAAGTCCGCGTAAAGGAGGAAACACCGAGCAATTGATCGAAGAAGTATTCAAACCCATCCGAAAAGCCGGTATAGAAACGGAACTCATACAATTAGGCGGACAGCCATTGCGGGGATGCACTTCCTGTTATGCCTGTTTTAAAACAAAAGACGGCCAATGTGCCGTTAAAACCGACAACATGAATACATACATCCGAAAAGCACAGGAAGCCGACGGGATCATCCTGGCCTCTCCGACTTACTATGGAAGCGTAAGTGCAGAAATGAAAGCTTTTATGGACCGTTTAGGCCTGACAACCATCGGACAAGGCCGTACTCTGACACACAAAGTCGGGGCAGCGGTAATCAGTGTCCGCAGAGGCGGTGCCGTAACCGTATTCGATGAACTGAACCGCTTTATGCTGGGCAGCGGTATGATTGTCCCGGGCTCGACCTACTGGAATTTCGGCATAGGAGAAATGCCCGGAGATATACACAACGATACCGAAGGCTTAAACAACATGAAAGACCTCGGTATACAAATCGCCTGGCTGATGGAAGCCGTACAGAACGCCAAAGCCCGCTATAAGAATAATGACCGTCGTAACAGTTACAGCCGCTACACCTCTACGGAAATATAATTCCGATTACCGGAAAATATTCCGCAGACTACAGGCACCCAGGAAATTTAAAATTCATCAGTTCTTTTGTTATTCCGCTCTCCTGGCGCGGATAGCGGAATATATCTGCAATCGTTTCGGTTTTTCCCTGATTATAATACCATACGGAACCGTAATTTTCCGCCCGTTCTCCCATACACTCCAATTGACGCAAATAATCGGCGACCGACTTACTTTCTGTGATATATACGCCTTCCAACCCGGCAACGACAGGACTATGAAAACGTCCGTTATCAAAGGTAAAATACAACACCCTCCGGCCATCCGGCAAAACAGCAACGGTGGTAAATGTCATACTCTTACCTATTCCCGGTAAATTCATTACATTACGATCCGTAGCTACAAAAGGAAGCCGGCAGGAGTCCAGCAACCAACCCAGATCATTCACGATATTTTCCGGAGACTGTGCAATTTTTCGAAGCATATCGGTCACTTCTGCGGTCAACTGTCCGTAAATTTTCTCTTCCTGCATTTCCTGCATAAGCCGGCAATTCGGAACGGCAAGTGCCCGGTTTTCAGCAAATCCCTTTACCGAAAAAGTATAATAGGACAGAATACCGGCCCGGTTAAGCATTCGCCTCAATGCTGCGCTATGCCCCCGTCTGGAAGTAGCAACGGTAAATACCTGCTGATTGGTAATCATCCAACCGGCCTCCTGTATCTTCCTTAAAGCTGTCAGCACTTCAAGTGTTATTTCGAGAGGCGACTCAAAATGAGTTTGAATGATAAACTGTTTAATACCGATCTGTTTTGCTTTATCCCGGAAATCCCTCAATAAAGCAACCAGCTCATCATCAATACGGTAAGGAAGATAGGCCGGCATTCGGGACCCTAAACGTACCCGTTGAATTACCGCATATTTCTGCCCCTCGGGACGATGTACGTTGGCCTCTTTTTTCCTCTGCGCCATCCCCAATATAGCATCCAGAATCTTTTTTAAAGTTACATTGGTACTCATCAAAGCATCTCCTCCGGTAACCAAAATATCCCGCAACTGCGAATCATTCTCAAAATAAGCCATCAACAGACGCAAACGATCATTCCAATCTTCACGGGGCGCCAGTTTCTCCAGATCGAAATTAAGCCTTCCTTGCTGAAAGCCATACATCCGCTGACATACGGCACATAAGCCTCCACAGGCACGCCCCTTGGAATCCGGAATGAAAATAGCCACCTCCGGATAACGACGGTGAATGCTATGATTATTGGGAAGCAACCAACCGGCCGCATTCGGTTCTCCCGGCCGCACATCGTCCTCTTTTTCCCAGGCCCGTATTTGTCCGAATTCTTTCACTAATTCTGCCGAATAAAGGATATAGCTTCGGATAGCGGCATCATCATATCCGAAAGGTCTGATACTTAACAAAGACAAATAATAAGGAGTTACAAAAAAAGGAATTCCTTTCCGCTCCGCCGTATGAAGAATACGCATTGTCTGATGAGAAAGGGTCATGCCCATAAAGTAATTCAGTTCATCGGCACTGCGAATAGCCATTGTCAACTGAAATTGATAATCAAACCACCAAGCCCGCACCTGCCTCTGTTTATCGGTCAAGCTCATTCCATCCTCAAAACGATAGCGGGAATTCATTTTCTTCCGGCCCTCTATTTTCTTTATCAGTAATTGTTGAATAAAATTCCGGTTACCGTTCCGTTCGTAAAATATATTCTTATCAATTCCGTTCGGCCAGTGATCACGTTCGTTTTCTGCTTGTACAGCAGAACGGACCATATAATTCGTTGCATGCAATTGCTCAAACAAATAATACCAATCAAGCATAAAATCAAGTTTGATTTCCGTATCTTCCTTACGCAACGTTTGCCAAAGCAACCCGACCGATTCAAATTTAATCTCATCATTTGAAGCAAAATCCCGGACAGATATCCCCTCCAGCTCC
Organism: Culturomica sp.; assembly: GCF_003524185.1. NCBI lineage: Bacteria > Pseudomonadati > Bacteroidota > Bacteroidia > Bacteroidales > Odoribacteraceae > Culturomica > Culturomica sp. The sequence goes on along the minus strand of NZ_DOED01000041.1, from coordinate 60,332 downwards.
AACATCCGGTTTATACGCCGGGCAGCGGAATGCAAAGGCAATACTTTCATCGTCTGATTCTTTGTTAACGCTCTCCTACGGCTTCGGGATAACTGAAGAATATACATGCGAAGCAATCGCTTGAACTGTTCCAGTGTATCACTTCTGAGTGCCATCTGAACAATTTCGGGAAATTTATCCTTATAAACTTCCACCAAACGCGATACTGTAAAATAAAGCAGACTTTTTTTCTTCATATTCCTCCTTCTGATTTTTGGCTACAATGAAGAAACTCTCCTTCTGAAACGAGCAGATTTTCAATAACCGGATCCAATACATACAAGCAACATAATACAAGCTACCGAGAGAGATATCATTTATACGAAGATACTGATACCGTAGACCCGGGGAAATCCCCGGACACGACTCCCATGGAAGGGAAAAAGCAGAAAATCACTACAATATGCCGTGGTATTTACAAATATAAGAAAAGAATGAATCAAAAAGAAACTATTTTACATTATTCTTCCATTCCGGTCTTTTTTTACAACATATCAGTACCTTAACAACAATATCAAATCGCCGGCAAAGAGGAGTAAATCGCAAAAATAAATTTAAATCCGGATATTCTCAATCCGATCTTTTATCGTGTTTTACAAGCGAACAAAACTTCGGAATACTATTTTAAAAATCAATACACCCCATACAGAAGAATATTCCGTCCATTCAAAACATTAAATTACAGAAGAGTCCGAAACACTCTATTTTTGTTCGTGTCAAATTTTACATAATCAAAAGATTACACCAACAAATACAAATATGGCAACAAAAATATTAAGCGTGGATGATGAATCAGACCTGGAAATATTGCTTTCCCAATATTTCAGACGGCAAATCCGGAAAGGCGAATATGAATTTACGTTCGCTCACAACGGGCTGGAAGCTTTACAAAAGCTTTTGGAAACCCCGGATTTCGATATTATCCTAAGTGATATCAATATGCCGGAAATGGATGGACTCACATTATTGGCAAAGATCAATGAACTGAAAAACCCGGCTATGAAATGTATCATGGTTTCCGCTTACGGTGATATGGAAAACATTCGCTCCGCTATGAACAAAGGGGCTTTCGATTTTGCAACGAAACCGATAGATCTGGAAGATTTATCCCACACCATAGAGAAAGCCATCGAACAAGTACGCTATATCCGGGAATCCCAGCAAGAACACAGCCAACTGGAATCCATCAGAAACGATCTTGCCATTGCCGGAGAAATCCAGCAAACCATCCTTCCCCGTTTGTTTCCCCCTTTCCCGGAACTGGCAGAATATGTAGATATTTACGCATCCATGACGCCTGCCAGGGATGTCGGCGGCGATTTCTACGATTTTTTCCGGATAGACGACGAAAATATCGGCCTGGTGATTGCAGATGTATCGGGAAAAGGCGTACCTGCCGCACTGTTTATGGCCGTTAGCCGGACACTGCTCCGGGCTACCGCCTTACGGGGAGTCCCTTCATCCGAATGTCTGACGTACGCTAACAAACTGCTTTGCAAGGAAAGTCTGGACTCCATGTTTGTAACCGTTTTCTACGGAATATACAATTACAAAACCGGAATCATGGACTACACCAATGCCGGACATAACCCACCCTACATTCTGCGGCAAAACCACCATATCGAAACGTTACCGCTCACACCCAACTTCATCGTCGGAGTCTTCGACGATATCTCGTTCGAAAACGGTATGCTGAAACTGGAAACAGGCGATACGCTGCTCATGTATACAGACGGGGTAACGGAGGCCTTCAACGAAGAACGGGAGCAGTTTTCCGAAAACAGACTGCAAAATGCACTGAAGACCCTGCCGGAAAATCCCCAAACGAAGGATGTCGTCACAGAAATCCTCCGGCAAGTAAAAAATTTTTCAGGCAACTATCCCCAATCGGACGATATTACCTTGCTTTCTCTCCAACGGACGGAATAATAATATCAATTTAATATGAACAACATGAAAAATCAAAAAATTCATCAAGTCGGGCCGGTCTTAGACTCGATGACCAGTAATGACGAACAAACAGCTATTGTCGCATTGATAGAAAAAGGACATTCCATCGCCTTGGACTTATCCCATTGCACCTACGTATCCAGTGCCGGACTACGTGTTATGCTTTATGCTTATAAAATGGCAAAAGCCAAAGGTCAGGAAATCTGTCTCGCAGGAGTGTCCCAAGAAATAAAAGATGTCATGCGAATGACCGGTTTTGACAAATTTTTCCATTTCTATGGAAGTATTGACGAATTATCGAAATTTTAAAATCAACTGAACGATGACCGAACTTCAGTTTCACCCGATTCATGGAAGGCTCGAAGAAATTCTGACCTCATTGATGCATACCCGTGAAGTTGCGGCCCATCCTTCACTGGCCTATACAATCCGGTTAGTCAGTGAAGAAATTATCGCCAATATCATCAAGTATGCCTATTCTCAGGATTCGGAAGCTTATCTATCCCTGTATCTCTGTGATGACAACGGAGCCATCTCCATAGAATTCAGGGACGGCGGCATCCCTTTCAATCCGCTGGACAAAGCCGAACCGGATATTTCCCTACCTCCGGAACAACGGGAAATCGGAGGCTTAGGTATTTTTCTGGTGCGGGAAATGATGGATGATGTAACTTACATCTATCAGGACAGAGAAAACCGGTTGAAAATTACCAAAAAATATGCATAACCGACATTCAATTATGACAAAATCAAGTGTAAATAAATTCCGTTGGATTTCGGTTTCGTTTTGTATACTCCTGGTAGCCTGTTTCGTCTTATTCCAGACATACCGGCAATCGGAACGGGATATAAAACGGTTCATCCATGAATTGGAGGAACTGCGGAACAAAGAAAAACAATCCCAACTGATACAGCGTGTCAGTAAACAAATGGAAGAAATAGCCTATCAACAAAAGGAGATTTCTGAAAAGAGAAGGCAAGAAGCCGTCATACAAACCCATAAAGCCAACCGAATGCAGCTTCAAGCGGAAACGGAACGCGAAAAAGCACTGACGGCCCAAATAGAAACAGAAAAAGCTTACCGGTTAGCAGACAAACAGAAAAAATTAGCAATAGAGAAACAACAACAGGCTGAACACTCCAAAAAAATTGCCGACACCCTGGCTTTTCTGGCTTTGGGACGTTCTTTGGGATCGCTGTCCGGTACGCAATACCTATCCGGCAATAAGGAACTGGCTGCATTACTGGCCTATGCCGCCTGGAAATTTACACGAAAATATGACGGAGATATTTACCAACCGGCTATTTTCAACGCTTTATCCCGATCCTGTAAACAAAACCTTTTGTGGGCCGAACATAAGGAAGCCATTACAGAAATACTCCCGATAGGTCAGCCGCCAAGAGATACAGAATCGGGGAACGACTCTTTGAAGGGTATCCTCACCCTCAGCAAATATGGAGAAATCGCACATTGGGACTATAACAGCAACCGGATATCCTCCGTAAAATTCCTGATTGCCGACCCAAATTACGATTTCCGTTCAGCACAAATACACTCCTCTTTATCGGTCTATGCCCTGTCATTTAACGGGTATATCGTCTCGGTTACAACCCCTCCCAAGGTATATCCTTTACCTGTGGGGCAATACAAGAAATTAATTTACCCGGATTCCGGACAATTCATAATCGTTGCAGCCGACAAGCTGTATTCTTTCAATTGCACAACCCAGAATATACAAACATGTTATACTCCGGATTGTTCCATTTCTTATGCCGGAAAATCCGGAAACCGCCTTTATGTTTTCTTAAACGACGGAAAGATTGCGATATGCTCACCGGACGGAAACTTTATAAAATATACTTCATTCCGCTTGGAAGGATATACCGTTACCGCCTTCTGTCCCCTACCCGGCGGAGCATTCGTTGCCGGTTGCCGGAACGGTATTATTCTCCTCTGTGACAAAGAAGGAGCTATCATCCGGAAACTTATCGGCCACCAAGCCACCGTCACCGCTATTTGCCGGCAAGAAGACAAACTCTTCTCAGGCAGTTATGACAACACACTACGCTTGTGGAATCTTCAGAACGAAAAAATCGAATCTGCCGTCATCCAAACCAATCCGAACTGGATCTGTTCCCTTTATTTATGCCCGGACGGGAAATACATTTTCATGGGAGACGAAAAAGGCATACTGCAAAAAATCCCCATTTCCCCCGATCACATGGCTGCTGCTATCAGACAAGAACTACAAAGGGATTTTACCCGCGAAGAGTGGGACTATTACATCGGCAACCAGATACCATTTGAATCTTACAGCCTAAAGACATCCTTCCCATGAAAAAGACAATCTTACTGCTGATATTGTTCCATACCATCCATGCCCGTGCCTATGAAGGCGTTCCGTTCTTCACGAACTATCCGTCCTCGGTCTACCGGGCCAACAATCAAAACTTCGATGTCCTTTGCGACAGTTGCGGAAATGTGTATATCGCAAACTTCGAAGGGATACTTCATTACGATTACTGCCGCTGGAACATTCTTTATATGCCCGGATTTTCACGGGTCACCCATCTGTACCGCAGCAGTCAGGGCACGATATGGGCGGGAGGATACAACGTATTCGGACGAATCAACTACGATAAACGCGGATGTCCCGTATTCAAAGTCATCGCCTCCGATCTTGACGAACCGTTTATCGGGGAATTGGAAAATATCACAGAAACCGAAGGACATATCTATTTGAAAATGACATCGGGACAAATCTATACCGTTCAAGCAGACTCTCTGCTTCCTTTAATCTGTCACCCCTCCGAAAAATCGAATAAAAACGTCCCGAAAAATCCTGAAATAAACCAAATTCTTTCCCTGCCCAACAAATGGCAGGTACAAGCCACTGTAAATCATGGTCTGGTTGTCACCGACCTGACGGGGCAACCCCTTTTTTCGTTAAACGAAAAAAACGGTTTATGCAGCAATACCGTTTCCCGCATAGCCACCGATATGCAGGGTAACCTTTGGGGAATCACCGATAACGGAGTATTCCGAGTGTCTCTCCCCTCTGTTTTCAGTCATTACACCCCCCATGAAGGCCTAAAGGGAGAAGTCATATCCCTCGTCAGGTATAAAGGCACACTATACGCCGGAACCCTACAAGGACTTTATTTCCTGGAAAACAATACATTCAGTCCTGTAAAAGGGATTACTCAAGCCTGCTGGGAGCTTTGCATATCACCACAAGAAAAATTGTATGCAGCTACCAGTGACGGCGTATTTCTCATCCGTGATCCGAATAAAATCCACAAAACATCCCAAGCCAGTGCTTTCTCACTTGCATTTACCGGAAACACGCAATTCCTGATAGGCAGTATCGATGGAATCTACTGGCAAAATTCAATAAACCACCCCGCAAAAAAAATTTCCCAAGTGGAAAAAGCCATTCGTCTGAAAGTACAAAACGACGGTTCAATACTGGCAAAAACAATCTACGGTGAAATCTATGTGCATAGCAACAAAACGTCTTCCTTCGTCCGTCTGCCACGTAAAGCCGATGAGATAATGACGGCCTATACAGACCGAAGCGGCCGCCACTGGCGAACAGATATAAGAGGTAAAAAACTACAGGTAGATTCAGCTTCAATAGGAAACAACCGGTTAAACCGCTATTTAAAAGCCCTTCAAAATCATGTTATCCGGGTTATTTATACCGAAGACGAACGGGCGGCATGGCTGGGGGGTGATTTCGGATTGATCCGTATCGATTTACACGAAATCAAATCCCACGCTTTGGAAAAACCGTCTGTATTTATCCGCGAAATTCGTCTGAATCAAGACTCGGTATACAGAGGAGGATTCTTTCAGGAATATGTTCAAAAAAACAACCGTATGTCCGAAGAAATTCCCCGCTTTGAAAACCGTTTCCACAACATCCGCTTCTCATTTGCAACCCATGCCGCCGGTCTGGGCGAACCCAACCAATACAGATACCAATTGAACGGATATGACACCGAATGGAGTTTATGGAACAGTTTGACCGCAAAAGAATACACGAACCTATCGCCAGGCACTTACACATTCCGGGTACAAGCCCGAGATATGTACGGCAACGAAAGTGAAACAAAAGAATTCCGGTTTACTTTACTCCCCCCGCTTTATCTGAAATGGTACAGTCTGCTTTTCTACCTGTTGGCTTTGGCCGGCCTGTTATTTCTAGTATTCAAATGGAGGATGCATAAATTATTGAAAGAAAAAGAGAAATTGGAAAATATCGTCAATCAACGTACCCTTCTATTGATGAAACAAAAAGACGAAATAGAAGAGAAATCCATGAAACTGGAAGAAACACTGACAGAACTGGGAAAAGCTCAGGAAGGACTGGTACGCCAGGAAAAAATGGCAACGGTCGGAAAGCTGACGAAAGGATTGATAGACCGTATCCTGAATCCGCTGAATTATATCAATAACTTTTCCCACCTGACAGCCGGCTTATTGCAGGACCTCTATAAAAATCTGGAAGATATGGGAGAATACCCGAAAGAAGATATTTACGCAGATTCTCTGGATATCCTGAACATGATGGAAAAAAACCTGGGAAAAATAGAAGAGCACGGAAGCAACACCACCCGTATCCTGAAAGCGATGGAAGAGATTCTGAAAGACCGCAACAAACAGATGGAAAAAATGGATTTGGTTGCCTTATACCGGAAAAATATAGAATTACTAGGTAAATATTATGAAAAAGAAACCGAACGGATACCTATTTCAATCGATATCCGCTTACCCGGAGAACCGCTATTCATCGACGGGAATGCCGAACTACTGAGTAAAACGCTGATGAGCCTATTGAACAACGGTATGTATGCCATCATAAAAAAATACAATAAAAAAGAGTATTCTCCGGAAATCCGCCTGGAATTGAAAAGCGAAAACGGACAGGCCGTCACCCGAATATATGACACCGGTATCGGCATCGAACCAAGCATTCTGGACAAAATTTTCGATCCTTTCTTTACGACAAAAACAACCGGAGAAGCAGCAGGGACCGGACTATATCTCAGCAAAGAAATCATACTAAACCACCGCGGACAAATATCGGTACGTTCGGAAAAAAACGAATACACCGAATTCACAATCACACTGCCTCTTCGAAAAGAACAATAAGAAATCAGGATAAAAACAAAAAAATATGGAAATAAATAATTCAAAAGAAAAAAGGATCCGGGAACTGGAAGGCCAAATCAAGGAACAGGAAAAATTGGCCTCATTAGGAATGTTAAGTGCCGGCATCGCTCATGAAATACAAAATCCGTTGAATTTTGTCATTAATTTCAGTAAAATATCCGGTCAACAGCTATCCGATTTAAGCGGCATCATCGACGAAAACAGCAGGCACATACCGGCAGACGACCGTCAAGATATAAAAGATATCCTGACCGGTCTGCAAGAAAACATGAAAAAAATCATGGAGCACGGCAATCGTGCAACCGGCATCATCCGCGGTATTTTACTCTATTCCAGAGGGAAAGAAGATGAATTCATTCTCTCACGGGTACAACAACTGACGAAAGAATACGTTTGGCTTGCCTATCACGCGATGCGGGCTAATTACAAAAATTTCAACATAGCCATCCGTGAAAACTACGCCGAAGATATTCCTCCCGTTAAGTTGATCCCACAGGATTTCAGCCGTGCCATACTGAACGTCATGAACAATGCCTGTTATGCCGTATGGAAAAGACAGCAAAATTCTCCGGAGGCATATTCGCCTGAAATCAATGTCACCCTGGAAAAGCAAGGCGACCGATTTATCCTGTCCATCCGGGACAACGGCGAAGGCATGAACGAAGACGTAAAACAACGTATTTTCGATTCGTTCTTTACAACCAAACCGGCCGGTCAAGGCACAGGACTTGGTATGGCTATCGTACGTGATATTATCGAAAACAAACACCACGGAAAAATACAATTCGATTCGATACCGAATGAATACACCTGTTTCCAATTCATTATACCCATTATATGAAACAGACATTGCTCTATATTCTGTCGGTCTTGCTCTCTCTGCAATTAGCGGCACAAAGTACAGACAGTGCCCGGGACTCGTTTTCGAAAGCTGAAATGTGCTACAAAACCGGAAAAATAGAGGAAGCCCTTCGCCTGCTGGAAGAAAACCTACCGGCTTATAAAGATGCCATGCATACAGGAGCCTACCGTCTGACTGCATTGTGCTTATTGGCTTTGGACCGGTTTCAGGAAGCCGACCGCTATGTGACGCTATTATTGAAAGATGAACCCTATTATTACATTTCTTTACAGGATCCGGAGCGTTTTGCAGATATGATCAAAAAACACAGGGAAACCAAAATGACCCTGGTTACAGCATCACAGCAGGTAGAAACTCCGGAAGAAGCGCCTGTTCCCGTCATTCTGATCACGGAAGATATGATAAAAGCAATCGGTGCCGAATGCCTGCAAGACGTACTGATTGCCTACGTACCCGGAATATCCGGTTTGGCTTCCAACGAAGAGATGAACATCGCTATGCGGGGAGTCTATTCTTCGGGACAAGAAAATATACTCATCATGCAGGACGGACAACGGTTAAACAGCTACATCACAAATGCCATTTCACCGGATTACAGCATCAGCATGGCAAAAATCAAGCAAATCGAAGTACTCCGCGGACCGGCTTCCTCTCTTTACGGGAGTGTGGCTCTGACAGCAGTCATCAATATCGTCACCAAAAACGGTATGGACATCCGCAATGGTTCCATATCCGTCGGAGCCGGAAGTTACGGCCGGTTGACTGCCGATCTGCTGTTAGGGCGGCACGATATGCAGATGGATTTTATAACCTGGTTTTCTTTGTACCGGGCAACAGGAGAACCCGTCTTTATTCCCGCTAAAAAACAATATGCCCTCTATCCGAAAGACGGGAGCATCCGGCTGGACTGCTACTCCAACTTTCCGGCTATGGATGGAGGCTTTAAGTTACAACGGGGAAATTTTTTGTTGAGTTTCAGCATGAGCTATGCCAAGAAAAGACAACCTTACAGCATGTGGCTGTTTGCATCTCCCTATTCATACGACAAATTCCGCACATTCGACGGCTCCGGTCCCGGCTATTCAAGGTTATCGGCCAGAGAACAGGCCGTTTACAAACGGACATGGCAAAATCTGACCTTCAGCACCTCTTTCTATACAGACTGGAATAAAAATGTCAGATACGAAACTGCCGGAGACACTCTACACGACTATCCCATTCCCCCGGAACACGGTACCGATACTATTTTTCCGGAACACGGACCATTTCAATATATCCGTTGGCAGGACTTTAACATCGGTTTTAACAGCCGGGTAAATTACAACTACGACTGGGGCAAATATGGAAAAGGAAACCTGCTCGGAGGTGCAGAATGGAATCGGTATGCCCTATACGACTCCGAGTATCTGGAAGGGATGAATTTCAACGAAATTGTCCGGGTCTGGACAAACAAACGACTTTATATCGGAAATGAAATGAATATAAATATGTTTCTCCAGCTCAAACACAATCTGAATAAAAACTGGATTGTAAACGCCGGTGTCCGGTACGACTATAAAAAGCGGAAAAACGGAAAAATCCTGCAAGCGCTTTCTCCACGCTTATCCCTTATTTACATAAGAAATAATCTGAACCTGAAATGCAGTTATTCCAGATCATTTGTCGACGCCCCCTACTATTACAGAAATAACGACATGGATACCTACTCGGGAGGTGAAAATCTGAAAGCCGAATATCTGAGTTCTTATCAACTGACCTTTGCTTATCGTCACCAACCGTTTCACGCCGATATAGAATGTAATTTTTTCTACAACCGGGCCTCGCATTTTCTGTTTACGCAACCCGAAACCCGTGTTTACGAAAACGCCGGCTCACTGGATATGGGAGGTATCGAAATCGTCACCCGTTATAAAACCGGAAGAATAGATGCTAATGCCCATTTCTGTTACCAGAAAGTATTGAAGTATGCCTATTTTTTCGTCACAGACGGTTATGTGAATAATGTACCCGACTTTTCTGCCAATGCCGTAGCCGGATATTTTTGGATAAAAGAACAAAAGCAAACCTTTTCTACCTATCTGAATTTTCATTACAGCAACGGTTGTTATACCCAGGTCAGCGTTCTGGAGAACGGGATCAACGAAAAAGCAGTCAACCATACACTCCACCTGTCCGGCTACGCCGTTTTTTCCGCTACGGCCCGCTACAAATACAAAAATCTGGAAGGAAGTATCAATATCAACAATTTTCTCAATCATAAATACGAATACGGAGGAGCGATGCTCCCTATCCGACAAAAAAGCCGCTGGATATCCGGCAAAATAATGTATAATTTTTAAATCACAAACAGATGAAAAACAACATTCAAAGAATACTTTTTCAAACATTAACCGAACAAGGTAACAAAACAGCCGTCATCGCAAAAGACGGTGTCATTTCTTATCGCCAACTGGACAGTTATTCAGCCGGAATCGCACAGTATCTCAAAGAAAACTTAGCCATACCGGAAGATACGGAATTCCGGAAGATACGCATCGGAATCTGTATGAGCAGAAACAGTACATTGATTCCTTCCATCCTGGCTATCTTCCGGTTGGGCGCGACTTATATTCCGTTAGATCCAGAACTCCCGGAAAAACGCAAACAATATATAGCTGAAAACGCAGGCCTGTCTCTTTTATTGACAGATTCATCGGATAAAACGAAGGAAATTCCCGGTATCCGGCAGCTTTCCGTCGATTTATCGCAAATCCCGCAAAATTGTACCTGCGGATATATACAGGCCCGGCCCGACGACTGTGCATACGTCATCTATACTTCCGGAACAACCGGAAATCCCAAAGGCGTTCAGATCAGCTATATGAATTTAAGCACTTTTACAGAAAATCTGACGGCCCTGGAAATACATGGCCTAAACCCTGCTACCGACCGATACCTGGCTTTTGCCAGCGTCGGTTTTGATGTCTCCATACTGGAACTGATGCTTTGCCTGCCCACCGGAGGCACGCTGGTTCTCGCAAGTCAGGAAGAGCGAAAGGACATATCCCTATTGACCGAACTGATTAAAAGGGAAAAAGTGAACGTAGCTTTCCTGGCCCCTTCCCTTCTGGCCCACTTTCCCCACCTCGACTTCCCTCCTCTCGAAATATTACTCTTCGGAGCAGAAGCCATCAGCGAAAAGCTACTCGACCGGTTGAAACAGCAATCTTATACCCTGATACACATGTACGGTCCGACTGAAAATACCGTCATAAGCACGACACGAATTGTAAATGCCCATACCCCCTACGACAACATCGGTTATCCATTGAAAGGAATTACTTGTTACGTATTGGATGAAGAGCGAAAACAAGTCTCCTGTCACATCACGGGAGAACTCTATCTGGGTGGATTACAGGTTTCTCCCGGATACATCGGAAACGAAGAAATAAATGAAAAAGCCTTTATCCTGTACCACGGGGAACGGTTGTACAAAACGGGCGACCTGGTACAAAGGATGCCCGACGGTTCGTTACGCTTTATCGGACGAAAAGACTCCCAAGTCAAAATCAGAGGATTCCGGATCGAACTGAATGAAATTATGGAACATCTGAACAAAGATCCGGAAATAGAGAAGTCTTACGTCACAGTCATCGAACAGAACGGCCGTCAACTATTGGGTGCCTACCTGCAGCCGGCAGACAAACATAACTTCCGCCTGGAAGAGGTAAAAGAACGATTACGGGCTGAACTCCCTCAATATATGATTCCCAACCAATGGCAAACAGTAGACTGTTTCCGGCGCAACATCAACGATAAAATAGATACCCGTAGCCTTCCACCTTTTACCCTTACAGCCCAGGAGTATATACCGCCGGTTCATTCCGGAGAAAAGATATTATGCAATATTCTGAAAAACATGCTGGGCATTCCGGAAATCAGTGTTGAAGTGAACCTCATCAATGATTTAGGACTGACCTCACTGGATATTCTGAAGCTCGTCGCCGAAGCCAATGAGCAAGGGTGTCCGGTCACTGTACCGGCCGTTTATACCGCCGGAACAGTACGCGGGCTACTGACAGCTTCAAGGCAATGCCCCATCTATTGGTATAAACAACAACGCCCCGACAAACCGGTTATCATTCTGGTATGCGGAGCAGCCTACTTCAACCACCTCTATTTTCAGTTTGCAGACCGCCTGTATTCTCAATATGATCTTTTAGTCATCGACGCCATATACGATCATTTCCCGAAAGTAGCAACCGATACCCAAGGTTTACTGGACTATTATGTCCGGACCGTACAACCCTTGATCCAAGGACGTATAGTTTATGCGCTTACAGGCTTTTGTATGGGTGGTGAACTGGCCGTCGGACTGGCAGAACTGCTGCGCCGGTCAGCCGGAATAAATCCCAAAGTCTTTTCCCTGGACGGACAAGCCTGGCAAAATCCTGCTTTGAGTCAAAATTATCCGTTACTGATATTCCCGGGAGACTCCGAAGAAATGATCCGCCGACGGAATGAAATCACAAACACATACCTCCGAACCACGCCCAATCTCATATACCAAGGAGAAGTCGTCGTGATTTTATCCGGACTGTTTCACCAACAAGCCGGAATATCTCCCGACGAGCCCTGGACAGAAGAAAATTACCGGATATTTAAAGAAGAATACGACAATTGCGAAAAGCTATGGAACAAATACTACCCGGATGCTCCTGTTTTCCGCCTACCGACAGACCATTGGAACTTTTTCAAAGACGAATCCCTGGAACAATTACTAACTTTCTTTATCTCATAAAATAATGCAAACCGATAATTTTACAATAGGACGGAAAGAACTTCTCGTCCTATTGGTATTGACACTGCTTCTTCCTTTTCCCATCAACTGGGCCCTGGTAAAAATGAATCCATTGACCTTAATGGCAGGTGCTGACGACGTCCCGACCTGGATCAACTTCGGAGGCAGCTATATCGGCGGTATTATGGGCGGTATTATATCAATTCTCATTCTGAACAAAACGCTGCAACAAACGGGAGTTCTCCACCACGACCTGAAAATACTGCAACTCGACACCATCGTCTATACCCAGCAACAAGAGTGGCTGACCGGCTTTAAACAGGAGATGGCAGAAAACCTGAAAGCCATCGATCTATACGTACTGAACACCGTCGTCTCTTCCATCACTATGAAAAACTATACCTATGCCAAAGAAATACTGACAGAGATCAACAAAAATCTGGAATACCAAATGGTAACCGCCTCCTTCTACTTCACCACCTCTCAATTATCCCCGGAAGAACAAAAATACATGGATCTTGTCCGGCAGGTGCAAACAGAATACAGTTCTTTTATCAAAGACATTCTGTATTACATCCCTTTGGCAGAAACCTTATCTTCCCGTAAAAAACTTACCTACGACAGCCTGATGGACTATACCCTTTCCCAATACGATTATCTGCAGGAAAATACCGGTGCATCCTCCGGTCCGAAAACCGTTATTCCGCAAGTCATGGAAATCGCCCCCACCGACAACATCAGCCGCGAACTCGAACGGATCATGGAAGAACGTCTCACCGAACGCACCCACCTTTACCACCTGAAATCCGCCCTCGCCCAAACCACCCACCACCTCATCCTCTACGAAGAAAAACGCATCAACGCCATCCTCTATAAATAAAATAGGCGACTATATACCATTTTACAGTATAACACCATTTACAGACGTATTCTATTCATATACCAATGAGAATTGCGTTATCATCGGTACATGGGTAAATTCTAAAAATCCTTTCACATCGAAACACTAGCGAAGATAGGACAAAACAAAAGCTCTGCCGAAAGGGAGATTCTAACTTTGCAACTTTTTTAAAACAACAAAAATCAAAAAAACGAACAATCGTTACAATTTTTTGATTTTTGAATGAAAGAGGAAAGAAAAGAAAAATCCTGTAACATTTGGATAGTTACAGGATTTAGCTTGTTGTGTCGCTTTTTAGCTTTTCCTTTCAGTGATCCAGGCGGGATTCGAACCCACGACCTACGGCTTAGAAGGCCGTTGCTCTATCCAGCTGAGCTACTGGACCAACACTTTTACGGTTTGGCGGTGCAAATATAGTTGATTTTCGGACGAATACAAACTTTTGTTTCAGTTTTTTTGCAAACTACAGCATATCAGGATTTTATTTTACGGGGAGAATATGTATTTTTGCAGCTTCAATCAAAAAAACAGCATGGAACATCCTGTAAAAGCTAATTTCTGGGCATTGAGTCCTTTGTTTATATTTCTCGGCGTGTACTTGATTACCTCATTGATTGTCAATGATTTTTACAAGGTACCTATTACGGTGGCCTTTGTCATTTCTTCGGTGGTGGCCATACTGATGACGAGAAGGGAAAAATTAAGCGACCGGATTGCCCGCTTTTCCGGTGGAGCGTCGGATAAAAACATCATGCTGATGATCTGGATTTTTATCCTGGCGGGAGCATTCGCACAGTCGGCCAAAGCAATGGGTGCCATTGAAGCCACCGTCAATCTGGCATTGCATATCCTCCCGGACAACCTGCTACTGGCCGGTATTTTTATCGCCGCCTGTTTTATTTCCCTTGCCGTAGGCACCTCGGTCGGGACCATCGTAGCCCTAACACCGGTAGCCGTCGGAATTGCAGAAAAGACAGGAGTGGAATTACCGTTTATGGTAGCCATTGTGGTAGGCGGCGCTTTTTTCGGCGACAACCTTTCCTTTATTTCGGACACCACCATTGCTGCGACGAAAACCCAGGGATGCCGGATGAAGGATAAATTCAAAGTCAACAGCATGATCGTCGTACCTGCGGCAGTGCTCGTTCTGCTTTTCTATATTATTGAAGGGGTACAGGTACAGGCTCCGGCACAGATCGCAGAGATCGAATGGGTAAAGGTTATTCCTTACGTTGCCGTGCTGGGAACGGCTCTGGCGGGTATTAACGTCATGCTGGTACTGTTGCTGGGAATCGGTATTACGGGATTGATCGGGCTTTGTACTTCGGGCTTCGATCTGTTCGGCTATTTCGGAGCTATGGGAACCGGTATCACCGGCATGGGAGAACTGATCGTTATCACTCTGCTGGCAGGCGGAATGCTGGAAATGATCCGGTACAACGGAGGTATTGCCTACATTATCGAACGCCTTACCCGGCATGTAAGTTCCAAACGGTTCGCCGAATTGAGTATTGCGGGACTGGTATGTCTGGCCAACTTATGCACGGCCAACAATACAATCGCCATTATTACAACGGGACCGATAGCCCGTAATATTGCCGAACGTTTTCATATCGACCGCCGGAAATCGGCCAGTATTCTGGATACATTTTCCTGTTTTATCCAGGGCATCATCCCCTACGGCGCCCAAATGCTGATTGCCGCCGAACTGGCCGACCTATCGCCCCTGGCTATCATACGCTATCTGTATTATCCGGTGCTTATCGGTATTTTCGGACTTTTGGCTATCGCTTTCAGATACCCGAGACATTATTCCTGAATCAGAATCCGCTCAAAGCCCTTTCGTATTCAGCCAATGCCACTTTATACTGATAATAAGCGGACACGACATTCGTATAAGCCTGCAGCCAGGTTACCTGTGCCGAAAGCACATCGATAACCGGCAGTTTTCCTTCGTTATAGCTAAACGTATTCAATACCAGATTGTCGTGGGCGATATCCAGAGAAGAAGAAACAATCGCTACTTTTTTCAGGGATTCGGTCAGATTCACCCAGGCATTGTTCAATTCAAGGCTGATCTGATCGGACAACTTACTTCTTTCCAGCTCTTTCATCTGTTCCTGTACCTCACTGACCCGCACATCCTGCCGCCTCTTGCCCCAATAAAACACCGGAATATTCAAATTGGCAAAAGCAATGGTGGAAAAGCGCTTATCTCCGTCGATATTGATCAAGGTCGTTCCCCATTTTTCTTTTATACCGACAGCCAGATTCGGTAAATAACTTGCTTTCATCAAACGGGTCTGTACCCGGGCCAGTTCGATATCCTGTTCCGCCATCAGGTAATCGGGACGCTTTTTCAGGGCTACATCCACCTCCTGACGCAACGGAAGCGCCGAGATATGCTGTATCGAATCAGCCAGCCCTGTATCCGTATCGGCAGCAATTCCCATCATGATATTCAAGGTCTGCAACGAGGTCCGGTAATTGGTGGCACTCGTATTCAATTGCACTTCCGCTTCTTTCAAACGCGACTGCACCATCAGTACATCCGTTTTACTGATAGCACCTTCCGTAAAGCGCTTACCCACGACATCGAACAATTCGCTGACAATATTTACAAACCGGTCAGCGATATCGTACAGGTTCCGGTTCGCCACTACCGTCCAGTAATTGACATCGGCCGCATACAAGATATTGTCTACAGTATATTCCTCTCCCAGGCGGGCTATTGCCTCCTGCAAACGGGCGGCCTCGTATTGCTTGCGGACGGCACTTCCCGCATAGATATTCTGTACCAATCCGGCCTCGGCACTGTAATTATCGTGTTTCAGGTCGGTACCCGGCATAAAGGTTACATTCTCAATCTGGTAGGAATAACTGCCGGTGATATCGACCTTCGGGAAGAAACCGGTCTTTACGCTTTTCAGTGCGTATACCGCCGCATTAACGGCTTCCTGCGACTGCTTTATCTCCTGATTATAGTCAAGTACTCTCTGCCGGTATTGCTGTAATGTCAGAGATTGTGCCCGGCTGCCGGCACTCAGGCACAATAATAATCCGATCCATAATATATTTTTCATACTGATTTTTATTTAAGTCTGCCGCCCCTGTTTATATTTTTACATACTCTTTACACAATATGTCTCAAAGATGTTAAGATGTACCTACATCATTTTTTTTCACTTGCCGATATTCTATATATCAAACTATAGGTAACCGGCAATACAATAATCGTCAGCAAGCTGGCTACCAGCAAACCACCCATAATACCTGCCGCCATACCACCGAACATCGCATCGAACAGCAGCGGCAGCATACCGAGAATGGTTGTTCCCGAAGCCATGGCCACCGGGACAATTCTGGACTTGGTAGCCTGTATAACCGCATCCAAAGGCATCAGGCCGTTTGCCTGCTCGATACCGATCTGATCTACCAGTACAATTGCATTCTTAATATTCATTCCCACCAGGCCGAGCAGACCGAGCAAGGCAAAAAAGTCGAACATCCGCCCCAGCAACAGCAAACCGAAAACCACGCCGATAAAAATCAGCGGCACCATCAACAGGATGACCACCGGTTTGCGGTAAGTCCGGAAAAGCAATAATAAAACGATAAACATCAGAATAAAAGTCAGAGGCATATTGGCTGCCAAGGCTTGATTGGACTCCACCTGGCTCTCATCTTCCCCGAAAAATTTCATGGTGTATCCCTGCGGGATCTCTATGCTTTGCATTTCCGACCACAATTGCTGAAAAGCCTGTTTGGTATTGGCCCCCCGCTTGGGATCACACTGTGCCATCATAACCCGGTCGCGGTTATAGCGTTTAATAACATTGTAGTTATAATTCAAATCGAAACGATCAATAACCTGTGCCAGCGGAACGACATTTCCGGTTGCAGAGAATACCGGCAAAGTACGCATATTATCCAGATTACCGGCATCGAAATTCTCTTCTTTCAATAAAATAGGCATAAACAAATCTTTCTCCCGGTAATCTCCCAGCGGTAAACCATTGGTCGCAATTTTCAAAGCATAGGCGACAGCCTGACGGGTTATCCCCAGGCGCTGCCCTCTTTCCTGCGAATACACCGGTTCCCAAACCGGAACTTTATTACCCCAGCTATTACGGATATCGGTCACCCTATCATTTTGCCGCATAATGCCCATAGCCTGTTCTGTCAATGCTTTCAGCGTATCTATATTCTCTCCGATAAAACCGATCTCAATGGCGGCTTCTACAGCGGGAGACAGTTTGAACAAAGAAGAACGAATGAGCAGATTGGGATAATTATGCCGGACATAAGTATTCAGGCGTTCTTCCATCACTACTGTGTAAGATTTGTCTTTTAATTCTATCAGTATGTTACCGAAATTCGGCTTCGGTCCGAAAGAGGTACTCGCCAGATAATAACGCAGCGGAGAACCGCCGATCGTCGTCGACACATTCACGACTTCTTCCTGTTGCATCAGATACTGTTCGATATCCGTAAGCATTTTTTCCGACTCCCGGATGCTATAACCTTCAGGCAAAAAACAATCGGCCCGAAAATAGGGTTTGTCCATATTCGGAAAAAAATTCTGCGGCATCAATCCCATGATGATCATGGACACGACAAAAAGACAAACGACAACGATCACCGTTACGATTTTAAAACGGATAAGTTTTCGTAACACCCGGGCAAAACCGTTGTAAAAACGGGTATCATAAGGGTCTTTCCCCCCGGTATCTGCTTGTTTTTTTAAAATAAAACTCCCGAACAACGGGGTCTGGGTCAACGCCAGTATCCAACTCAAACCCAACGATACAGCCAGCACCACAAACAAAGGTTTGACGATTTCCGCTACGGCCGAAGGTGCCAGATACAAGGGCAGGAAAGAAAAAACGGCAATCAGGGTAGCCCCCAGCAATCCCCATTGGGGAATCGTTGCTCCCCGTATCAAAGCTTCCCGGCGTCCGATACCCCGGCGAATCGCTATCTGGGCATTGTCCGTCACTACGATAGCATTATCGACCAGCATCCCCATGGCAATGATAAATGCTGCCAGTGAAGTACGGTTTAGCCCGACTCCCATAAATTGCATGATCAACAGGGTACCGCCGATCGAAAATAAAAGGGAAGAACCGATCAGCATCCCAGCCCGGGCTCCCATTACCAGCAAGATGATAAAAATCACAATTGCGAGCGATTCCGCCAGATTAAGTAAAAAACCGTTATTGGCTTCCCGGGCTATCTGATCTTCCGGATACAAGGTTACCAGGTCAATGCCGACGGGCATTAAAGGCAGCAATTGCTGCAACTTCTCCCTCACCGATTCCCCGGTTTTAACCACGTCTTTCTCCGGTGCCGTAGCGACACCGATTCCGATCGCCCTTTTTCCATTTACCCGCATCAGACTTCCCGGCGGATCCATATAACCTTTTTCGATAACGGTTATATCTCCCAAACGAATTTGCCGTCCGTTGTCCGTTACCACCAACTGATTGCGGATATCGTCGAGCGTTTTATAAGTCCCTTCTGCCAATATTTTCAACTCCAGATAACCAGCCCTTTTTTCCCCGGTATTTATCAACGAGTTTTGGGATTTTATCGTCTGCATCACCCCGTTCAGATCGAGTCCGGAATTGGCCAGTTTAGACATGGATATAAACATATTCACCACCTCCGTTTGCTCACCGTAAAGGGCCACTTTCTGTACCCCGTCCACTGTTACCAGTTCGGTTTTTATCCGCTGTCCCCACTCTCTTAAATCGTGGTATGAAAAACCTTCCGAAGCAGTCAGACCGAAATAAATTCCAAAAACGTCACCGAAGTCGTCCGATACGGTAACTCCGGAAGCCCCCTGGGGCAACTGGGGCTGGATATTAAGTACTTTCCGCCTCAGCTCATCCCACATTTGGGGCATCTCACCGGGAGGCGTCGCCGGGTCGAGTTCGATATTGATCTTCGACATCCCGTAAAACGATTCCGACTTGATCTTATATACCCGCCGCATCGACTGTATCTCCCGCTCGATAGGCTCGGTAATCAGTTGCTCGACTTCCTGCGGTGTTGCTCCCGGGTACCGGGTAATCAATACCGCCGATTTTATTACAAAAGGGGAATCCTCTTTTTTACCCAGGGATTCGAACGCCAATATTCCTCCGATCATCAATATCGCCAGGAAAAAATAAATGACCTTCGGATTGTCCAATGAATATTTCGGAATATTCATACACTTCAATTTATAATCAAAAAACCGTTAATTCTGTTGTCAGTACATCCACTTTCTGCCCTTCTGTAATAAAATTCATCCCGTCCACCACGATAACATCTCCATCCTGTAAACCTTTTGTAATTAACACATTATCACTACCGAACAAGGAACCGATTGTAACCGGCAATGCGGTTACGGTGGAATTTTCCGGATGATAACGCCAAACTGCTGTCCGTTCGGTCAGAGGATCCATAAACACGGCACTCAACGGAACGACATAATGATCCGCTATCCGATTATCCGTCCTCAGATTTACCCGGACAGAAAAACCGGGATAAACGGGATATTTCGTCTTATCAAAAAGGGGATCATCGAGAATCAGTCTGACCGGAATCCCTGCTCCTCCCGGCGAGGCATCCACAAATTCCTGCACCCGGGCCTGAAAGCGCAGTCCCCGGTAAATATCAAATTCAACAGTCACCTGCATCTGCTCACGGGTAAGCCCGACACTCGTCTCGGGCAAAACAAACCACACCGTCAGCTTATCCGGATTGACCAATCTCACAATTCGTTCCCCCGGTTGTACTTTCTGGTAATTTTCAACATATTTTTGTTCGATAAAGCCATCGAAAGGGGCATACAAACGAGTATCTGACAACGCTTTTTCCGAAGCCCGGTATGCCGAACGGGATTGTATATAGCCGGCCTCCGACATCTCGAATTCCTGCTGCGAAATCGCCTGCATTTCCAATAATCTCCTGTCTCTTTCCAAACGGGAACGGGCCGTAATATAAGCGGCTTTATTGCCGTCATTCTGCAACTGATAATCGGTAGGATCAATCGCCGCTAACAGAGTTCCTTTTCTCACCGTCTCTCCGGCATCGATATTCATCTCCACCAAAGGACCGCCGACTTTAAAAGCCAGATCACTGAATTCTTCAGCCGCCACAATTCCGGTATATACTTTATCTAAAGCACCAGGCAAAGCGACGGTCCGGACCCGGACAGGACGTACGATATCCTGATAGGATTTGCCTTCATTACGGCTACAAGCCGGCAGTAGATACAACAAGGCAATAAAATACAAGAGTTTCATAGCGGGTAGTGTGATTTTCATCGTATAAAACCGTTCCCGGTAAAACCGGATTCAGATCGTATAATGTTACCACCTTATACGCCCGCTACCATAAAATAGTTTGAAAAATAGAAAAGAAAAGTTTTCAGATACGCCCGTATTTTCGTTTCCTGACGAACCAGAAAATACCCCCACCCATTAGTACCAAACCGAGAGGCAGCAATAAATTCAACATCTCCCAATAGGTACGTTCCCCCTTTAAACGGGTTTTATCCAAAAGATAGAGAGAAAGGTTACGTCCCCGCAGAGCCATCCACCCTTCATCGTCACAAAGGGTATTGATGCAATTCAATATAAAATCACGGTTACCGTATACGCGGCCACTGTATTCGTCATAGCCCAACGGAATTGTACGGGCATTCTCCCCCGTCCCGTATACCTTATTTCGCAAAACATCAGCATCGGCAATTACAATCATCCGGTTATAACCGCTTTCCGGCTTAAATTCAGCTTTTACGGCATCTCCGAACCGCCGTCCATAACGGTATACGGATTCGAAACCGCCTTCCAGCATCACGGCGACAGGCAGATAGCGCTTATTGAACCGATCCTCCGTCATCTTTTCCTCCGTAATGGACAAAGACACCGGACAGGGTGTTTTCATAGCAGCAGCATAGCGGGAAGAGGCAAGCAACACACTTTTTTTCAACCCTTCTTTTCCGCCTACCGTGTCTATCGTATTGGCATAATCGACACGTACCGGCTGTATACCGGCAGTCACCGCATTTCTTTGGGGTATCAGCAAAGGAGAAAAATACCAGGGAGCCGGACTATATTCCGGCGTATTCCCATGCATACCCGTCACTACAGGCACCAACACACAATTCCCATCCAGTAAAATGTCGGGATTGATCCGCACTCCGTATTTAAACAGCATATCCTCAATATGGAGAGGCCGGTACACGGCATAAGTCGTTTCCTGCTCTTTCAATACATCGTGATTAACATCCACCTCATCGATACACCACAATATACGCCCACCATTCATCACATACTGATCCAGAATGTATTTATCTTTCTCCGGAAATTCCTTTGTCGGTCCGGCAATAATCAATGCCCGGTAATACGATAAATCGGCTGCCAGGGTATCGGGACTCACAAAGTCGACCCGGTAGTAATAAGCCAATGTCCGTGCTATATCCTCAACCTCCTTATAAGGTAATTCCCCGTGACCGGTCAGGAAAGCCACGGCTTTTTTCTCTTTACGTGTCACCAGACGCAAGGCCTTGGTCAATTCATATTCCAAAGCTTCGATAGAATGGTTGATATTCTCTTCTGCCGCATATCCCGGAACGTTTTGCAACAAACTGAGACTGACTTCCGTCGAATCGTCATACACCAGCAAACCGGGAAAGATAAATTGCTGGGAAAGGGTCTCGTCCTCCGTCGTCCGGCTGAGGTTTACCGGCATAATCCCCCGTTCGGCAAGATAACGAACCAGTTGTTTCTGTTCTTCCTTATCCTGTATCTCTGCCGGATTCGTCACCGAATAGCGCAGTTTATTCCCCGTAATACGCCGGAATTCTTCCAGCATACGGGTCGTAGCATATTGTAACTTCTGCATGCCGGGAGGCAGATTTCCTGCCAGAAAAATATCCACACCGATCCCCCGGTCTAAATTTTTGAGCAGTTGACGGGTATTTTCAGACAAGGTATAACGTTTATCGTCTGTAATATCGGCCCGTATATACAGATGAACAGCGGCTACATTCAGCAACAGCAATGCCGGTAGTACATAAACCGCTTTCCATTTTCGGGCACCGTGATATTTCCGTACCGTAAGCCATATAAAAAAAGCAATGACAGTCAGAAAATAGGTAACGTCTTCCAACGCAATTACCCCCCGGGACATCGGTTCATAATGGTAATTTACACCCAGTTTCAATATAAAGTTCTGAAATTCGGACAATGCGGGTAAATCACTCAGAAAATCGAATCCGGACAACAATAGGAAGGACAATACCAATCCGTATAAAAAAGCCACGATTTGGTTTTCCGTTACCGAAGAAGCCCATACGCTCGCAGCAACATACATACCGGACAAAAATACAAGGCCGATATAGGACCCCATAATTCCACCGACGTCGATATGTCCTTCCGGCTGTGCCAAGAACCACAAACTGAGCGGATATATCAGGGTCGGCAATATTGAAAACAAGACCAGTAAAAAGCCGGATAAATATTTAGCGGTTACAATCCGGAGAACGGAAACCGGACGGGTAAGCAATAATTCCAGCGTACCCGTTCTTTTTTCCTCTGCAAACAAACGCATACAGAGTACGGGTACCAGAAACAAATACAATACGGGAGCCAGTGAAAAGAAAGGTTGAAGATCGGCCAGGCCGCTTCCGGGAATGTTGTACATTCCGGGAATTATCCAAAGAAACAAACCGTTCGCTACCAGGAAAAAACACAATACGACATACCCCGACAACGAGGCAAAAAAAACCTTTAACTCCTTCCGTATAAGCTCACGCATAATTTTTTATCAGTGGTTCAGCATTCCTGCACTACGCAACTTGATTTCCGTCAAAATTTTCTTGGTATACAAAGGAAAATCACTGTTCAGCATCCACGCATAATAGCCCGGTTGTTCCTTCAATACCTGTTCCACCGGGATACCTTTATTTTTACCGAAATTGAAAACTTCCACCCCCTTATCATTGTATACGATAAATCCGGCAAAATCGGCATTGTTGTTCTGTGTCGAAAATTTACTTAAAAATTCAACATTATTTTCCAATTTCTCGTTATAACGATCCAATTGGGCTTTCAACACCTCATAAGTAGCAAAGGTATCAGCAGCAGCCGTATGTGCATCTTCCAGACACTTGTCACAATAAAACCGGTAAGCAGCCGACAATGTCCGTTGCTCCATTTTATGAAAAATCGTCTGAACGTCTACAAATTTCCGTTTCCGCATATCAAAATCCAATCCCACACGCAAAAATTCCTCTGCCAACAAAGGAATATCGAAGCGATTGGAGTTGTACCCCCCCAGATCACATCCTTCGATATAGCGAGCCAATTCCTTAGCTATTTGCTTAAAAGTAGGGCAATCTTTCACATCTTCGTTCGTAATGCCATGTACCGCAGTTGCCTCTGCCGGGATAGGTATTTCCGGATTCACCCGCATGGTCTTTTGCTCTTCTTTTCCGTTCGGATAAACTTTAAGTACGGAAATCTCGACAATCCGGTCTTTGGCTATATTAATACCCGTTGTCTCTAAATCGAAAAATACAAGAGGATTGGCTAAATTCAATTCCATAATATCAATTATTCAGAAGATTACAAACATATTCCCTCTTCCGGTTGCCATCTGCAAATCCGGATTCCCAACCGGAGTGGCCTCTGCTTTCCGGTTATGCATTCAAATCAGGAATATTTATAAGAGTCGTCCGGTCTCCCAAACGACTCTTTCTGTTTATTCAAAAATAAATTCCTTTTTATCAAACCATCATCGGCATCAACAGCATCAGCAAATCTTCCCCGCTATCTTCATTTTCGAAGGGCAGGAACAAGCCGGGCCGGGTAGGATCGGACAATTCCAAAACAACATTTTCCGATTCTATATTGGCCAGAATTTCCTGTACAAAAGGAGATTTAAAACCAATAGCAATCTCTTCTCCGTCATACTGGCAACTCAAAGTTTCATGACCGGACATGGAATAATCGACATCCTGGGCGGAAATCGTCAGTTTACCGCCTGACAAATCGAATTTCACCAGATTACTGGCCTGATTAGCCATCACAGATACCCGACGCAAAGAATTGTATAATTCTTTTTTCTCGATAATTACTTTCTTCGGATTATTCTGCGGGATGACCGAATTATAGTTCGGGAAACGTCCTTCAACCAAGGTAGAGGTCATTCGGTAGTCTCCGAATATAAAACAAGCCATTTTTTCATTGAAGGAAATCTGCAAGGCAGCATCATCTTTGGGCAGAATATTTTTCAGCATCAAAGCCGGCTTTTTCGGCAATATCAATGAGTACTGTCCGTTTTCGCTCTTGGCATCGAAACGTTTATATCTGACAAGTTTATGAGCATCGGAAGCTACGAAGGTAAAATTATCTTCATTCATTTCGATCAGAATGCAATTCATCACCGGACGCAAATCGTCATTAGCCGTTGCAAAAATCGATTTTACGATACCGTCAAGCATCAGGCCGCATTTGGTTTCGAATGTGGTATTTTCTCCTTCCGGGGCTCCCTGTATCGGATAATCTTCAGCACTTTCCCCCCGCACGGAAAACTCCCCTTTTTCCGAAATGATTCTCACTTCATTCGTTGTTTCGTCGATATCGAATGTCAGAGGTTGCTCCGGAAATTCCTTCAACATATCCAGCAATATCTTTGCCGGAATAGTCATACGTCCTTCCTGTTCCAGACTTTCCAATTCGATTTTCGCTTCCATGGTCGTCTCCTTGTCGGAAGCCGTCGCATATAAAACACCGTCAGCAGCAACCAACAGGATATTATCCAAAATCGGCTGCACCGGTTTTCCACCGATTACTTTACTCACTGCCTGCAAACGGGTAAGCATTGTATTACTTGATACAACAAATTTCATATGTTATATTTTATGTATTAGTATTATCCTTTAAAATAAACGCCTAAATTAATGCTTTTTTTTCTCCCTTTGAAATTTTCAGGATTTTTTTTAGCCCATAATTTCTTCAACTTCTTCCACGGTGATAGGCGTTCTCCGGTCTCCGAGTACACGGCAACCGTCTTCCGTAATCAAAACATCGTCCTCCAGGCGAATTCCTCCGAAATCTTTATAAGTTTCGATCTTATCATAATTCAGGAAATCCTTGTGTAAACCTTTTTCCTTCCATTGATCGATCAAAGCGGGGATAAAATAGCATCCCGGTTCGTCCGTTATAACAAATCCCGGCTGTAATGTTCTGCCCATACGCAAAGAAGACGTTCCGAATTGTTTGACCGGGCGGGTTATCTCATCATACCCGACATAAATCTGCCCCAAATCTTCCATATCATGTACATCCAAACCCATCATATGTCCCAAGCCGTGAGGCATAAACAAGGCATGCGCACCGGCAGCAACAGCGGCATCCACATCTCCCTTCATCAGTCCCAGATCTTTCAGTCCCTGTGCCAACACCTTACATACTTCAAGATGCACCGACAAATAAGTGACTCCCGGACGGGACAACTCCAACGCCCGCTGATTACTGTTAACGACAATATTGTATACATCCTTTTGGCGGGCACTGAATTTACCGTCCACAGGTACGGTACGGGTAAAATCGGAACAATAATTCATGTTATTTTCCGCTCCCGCGTCAGTCAGCATCATCCGGCCTTTCTGTAATATCTGGCTATGGTCATGGTTGTGCAACGTTTCTCCGTTTTGGGAAAGAATCACCGGAAAAGAAACCATACTTCCGTATGAATTGGCAATACCTTCGATCAAACCGGCAATATACTGCTCCTTAACTCCCGAACGGCAATTCCGCATGGCAGTTGTATGCATTTCATAACCGATATTACATGCTTTCGTTATTTCATCGATTTCGCACTGTTCCTTGACAGAACGCAGAGCAACAACAGCTTCGATCAATTCGAGCGATGCATAAGTTTTCAGCAACGAATGATGGATTCCGAGCAAATCTTCCAGCATCTGCATATTCCGGTACCGGTAAGGAGGCAAAAAATGGATTTTCCGCCCCTGTGCAATCGCTTCTCTCAACATATCTGCCAGCTTGGCAAAAGGCCGGGTATTGGAAATGCCGACGGCTGCCCCCAACTCTTTTACCTTTGGTTGCGGTCCCATCCAGATGATATCATCCATATCCACATCGTTGCCGAACAAGTAATCCTTATCGTTATCTACATCCAATACACCTGCGAATCCCGGCATATTCAAACCGAAGAAATACAAAAATGAACTATCCTGACGGAATCTGTAGGTATTGTCCGGATAATTGGCAGGAGCTTCCCCATTACCCAATATTAATATCAAACCTTCCCATACCCTCTCCCGTAACTCTTTTCTTCTCTTTTTATAAACATTTGCTTCAAACATGGCTTTATATTTTTAAGTTAATTATTTTCCGAAAACTGAAATCGGAACCGACCTGTAAATTCACCGGCATTCTGAAAACAACAATCCTTTCTATACCTTTTATAATCTACAATCCAATTCTATAATCCCCAATTTATAATCGTAAATCATAAATCTGAAATCTAAAATCGTAAATCTAAAATCGTAAATCGTCCTCCTTCTTTCTACTTTCACTTTACAAATCCGCTAAAGGAGTACTAAGATAAACAATAAAAAATAATGTTTACAATTTTATCCGTAAATTATTCAGGCGCATGGCCGAATTCTTTGCCGGGGTATCGGCAGCCCTGACCCGGCAACGATGCCAGTTTTCAGAACCGAGCGGATAAGACGGTAAAGACAACTCATATGTATTCAATACTCCGACAGGCAAAATACTGTAACAAGATTTTTTTCTAAAACGGTTATACACCTTCAGCAACAATTGGTTTCTTCCTTTTTCCAACGGCAACAGGACAAGCTCGGTATCGCCGGTCGCCTTACGGGGAGAGATATGAGCCGTCAGGCAGTTGCCGTTCAAATAAACCTGTATACCGTCCCCACTCCCGATTTCAACCGGGACGACCTGTTTTTTATCCGACTCAATTTCCTGCAATACAAGGATGGAACTACGCTCCCGGGCCGTTTTTTCATATCGTTTACCGTAAACAAAACCGGGGATATGCGCCCATCCGTCAGCAGTATCTATGGGTACTCCGATCTGCGGCCGGCTCCCGAACACACTTCCCGAAGGTTTACTGTAGACATTTCCCCACTTTACTCCTTTTACGTTCCGCTTCTCCGCCAATTTTCC
The DNA here is from genome assembly GCF_003524185.1 of Culturomica sp. Classification (NCBI taxonomy): domain Bacteria; kingdom Pseudomonadati; phylum Bacteroidota; class Bacteroidia; order Bacteroidales; family Odoribacteraceae; genus Culturomica; species Culturomica sp. Next base: position 32,402 of record NZ_DOED01000041.1, on the reverse strand, counting down.
TCCCTCGAGCAAAATCTCCCGTTCCTGTCCGTCAATTCCGACCCGTATTTTCCGGCCGGCCTCCTGACCTGTATAGTAAATCAAAGGACGGACATCCGTTTTACGGCTTTTAAAAACCCAGTTATAAGCAATTGTACTTTGAAAACCGGTGTAATAATCGATACTGGAATAAGCATACTCCGGAAAGGCATGCAAAGGCATCAGTTCCCGTTCCCCGGCATAAGGAGATAACGGTTCGATTTGCCAGCCGCTTTCAAGTTCCAGACAAATGACCTCTAACGGACTGTCGGAAGGCCTGTGTCCTTGTCCGTAAAGTCGCCACTCACCTTTTTCGCGGGCAAACGCAACGTCACCCCCTCCGATACGAAAAGCCGATACGATATTTCCCCGCAACCCGTTCAAACAAACACTGTTCAAAGCCACCGAAGGATCAACAAACAGATACATCCGGTTTCCTTTCACCGTTATATCTTGCCAGGCATATTGATCTTCAAAAGGATTCGGCTGTGTTCCATAGATCCCTTCCCCGTATTTTTTCAACCATTTCCCCATCTTCTCCAATACATCCTTTTCAAAAGGTACAACACTTCCGTCTCCTTCCGGACCGATATTGAGCAGATAATTCCCACCGCGGCTCACTACCTTTACCAAACTCCGGATTTTTTCATCTGCCTTCTTTCCGGGATCCCCTCTTTCCTGCCAGGAACGGTATCCCCAGGTCTCCTCAAAGAACGAAGCAGCAGTCTGCCAAGGCACTCCGATCTTATAATCCGGATATTCATTATCCGCCATCACGCTAAAATCACTGCAATCGTTCCCCAAGCGTCCGCTAATCATACAATCGGGTTGCAAGGAATCCACCAAATCATAAAGCCCCCGGCTTTGCTCCGGCGTAAGAGAGCCCATATCGAACCAAATTTCCGAAATTTTTCCGTATCCCGTCATAATCTCCGTCACCTGTTTCCGGTTAAAAGCATAATGTTCCGGCGTCAGCGGATCAGCATTGTGACTGGATATCGGATAAGCCTGCGGGAAATGCCAGTCGATCAGCGAAAAGTAAACGCCGAAACGCATCCCTTGCCGACAGCAAGCCTCGGCCAATTCTTTCATGACATCCCGGGCAAAAGGAGTCGCATCGACAATATTGTAATCAGTATACCGGCTATGGTACATACAAAAACCGTCGTGGTGTTTGGAAGTAAAAACAATCGATCTCATCCCGGCTTTTTTAGCCAGTGCAACAACACTGTCGGCATTCCAATGCAACGGTATAAAACGATTTGCCACAGCCGCATACCAATCTCCGAAGATTCCGGCATGTGCCTGAATTTGTTCACTATACCCTCTGGTCACAGGCTGTCCGTCCCACACACCTCCCAATTCGGAATACAGCCCCCAATGAATAAACATGGAAAATTTCTGATTCATCCATACTGAATCCGGTTTATTTGCATAAACCCCGGAAGTGAATAACAATAAAATAATCAGTAATCTCATAGTTGTATAAATATTTCATCCGCAAAATTACAATTCAAAAATTTTCCCTGCTGCTTCCTGCATTTATCCGGCTATAAAAGTAATAATAAAAATTTGAAGATGTAAAAACAGAAAAATATGGGAACGGAAAATTAAAAAAGTAATGTACCGGCGGTGAAACCGGATAAAATCGTATACCTAAAATCAAAAATCGCAGATCATGAAAAATCTACATTTAAATTTTAAATTTGGTACACGAACACCTTTCAGCAGAACAATTTAAAACTATAAATCCAACCTCTGAAATTAAAATCATTACCGTTTCCCGAAAAAAAAGAAAAATTTAAAAATATCTGTTCTTTTTTTTTTGGTAATCGCAAGAACAATCAGTAATTTTGGTCACAAATTGCAGGTAAAACGTTTCCGATTCTTCTTGAATGCGCGAGGTGAAATATGTTATACAGCATAATTATTTGAAAATCAAATACATTAAAATAAAATTTATTTATTCATTAAATTTATTATCATGACGCCGACTCATATTGAACACATTGGCATTGCAGTTGCAAGCTTGGATGAAGCCATTCCCTTTTACGAAAAAGTATTGGGATTGAAATGCTATGCCATCGAAGAAGTCAAAGACCAAAAAGTAAAAACAGCCTTCTTTCAGGTAGGCCAAACCAAGATCGAATTGCTGGAATCTACAGATCCGGAAGGCCCGATCGGTAAATTTGTAGAAAAGAACGGTGGTGGCATGCATCACATTGCTTTTGCAGTTGAAGATGTTGCACAAGCACTAAACGACGCTGCAGAAGCCGGTTGCCAATTGATCGACAAAGCACCGCGTGGTGGTGCTGAAGGTTTGAAAATCGGCTTTTTACACCCGAAATCCACAAACCGGGTATTAACAGAACTTTGCGGTAAAAAATAATTATAAAATCTGAAAATTTAAAAATGTAAAAACATGAAAATGAGACCACTTATACAGCGGATGTCATTTTCATGTCTTTACATTTTTAAACGATCACATTAAATACTATTTATGATGACAAATCAAGATAAAGTAAAAAAACTGATTGATCTTCGCGCGACAGCGAAATTAGGCGGTGGTGAAAAGAGAATTGAGTCACAGCACAAAAAAGGCAAGCAAACTGCCCGCGAAAGAATCGAAATGTTATTGGATGAAGGTAGTTTCGAAGAATTCGACATGTTTGTAACTCATCGTTGCAATAACTTCGATATGGCTAAAACCAAATTCTTAGGCGACGGTGTCGTAACCGGTCAGGGTACAATCGACGGCCGCCTGGTTTTCGTATTTGCACAGGATTTCACCGTATTCGGAGGTGCTTTGTCGGAAACACTGGCACAAAAAATCTGTAAGGTAATGGATAAAGCTATGATTGCCGGTGCTCCGGTAATCGGATTGAACGATTCCGGTGGTGCCCGTATTCAGGAAGGTGTAACTTCATTAGCCGGTTATGCCGAAATTTTCGAACGTAATATTCTGGCTTCCGGTGTAATTCCTCAGATTTCCGCTATTTTCGGACCTTGTGCCGGCGGTGCCGTATATTCTCCGGCATTGACCGACTTTATCCTGATGACTGACGACACATCCTATATGTTTGTTACCGGCCCGAAAGTTGTCAAAACGGTAACGGGTGAAGACATCAGCACGGAAGACCTGGGTGGTGCCAGCGTACATTCTACCAAATCAGGCGTTGCTCATTTCCGCGTAGAAAACGAAGAAGAAGGTATTATGATTATCCGGAAACTGTTGTCTTATCTGCCTTCCAACAACCTGGAAGACGCTCCGATTATTGACTGCAATGATCCGATCGATCGTTTGGAAGACACCTTGAATTCCATTATTCCGGACAATCCGAACCAGCCGTACGATATGCTGCATGTAATCGAAGCCATCGTAGACAACGGTGAATTCCTCGAAGTACACCGCAATTTCGCTAAAAATATCATCGTAGGCTTCTGCCGTATGGGCGGTATTCCGGTAGGTGTAATCGCCAACCAACCTAATTTCCTGGCAGGAGTTCTCGATATACAGGCATCGCGTAAAGCAGCCCGTTTCGTACGTTTCTGCGACTGTTTCAATATTCCGATTCTGACCCTGGTCGACGTTCCGGGATTCTTGCCGGGTAGCGGTCAGGAATACGGCGGTATCATCATTCACGGTGCTAAACTGTTGTTTGCTTACGGTGAAGCTACTGTACCGAAAGTTACCGTAACCTTACGTAAATCATACGGTGGAGCACACGACGTAATGTCCTGCAAACAGTTACGCGGAGATGCCAACTATGCATGGCCTTCTGCCCAGATCGCCGTTATGGGAGCATCCGGAGCTATTGAAGTACTGTACGGTAAAGAAGTAAGCGCAATTGAAAATGCAGAAGAAAAAGCTAAATTCATTCAGGAAAAAGTAGATGCTTATGACGAAGCATTTGCCAACCCTTATCAGGCTGCTTCTTACGGCTATATCGACGATGTTATCGAACCGCGCAACACCCGTTTCCGTGTGATCCGTGCATTCGAAAGCCTACGTACCAAAAAAGTCGTCAATCCGCCTAAGAAACATAGTAATATACCTTTATAAAATAAAAGCATATGATAAATTTAATCACGCTCTCTGCAGATGTGATCAGGGAAGCCGGTGGATACACAATTTCTATCGTAAGTATATTCGTGGTATTTATTTCTCTCGGAGTGCTGGTGTTCATCTTTATGTCTATTCCGAAATTACTGGAATTAAACATCAGGAAAAAACTGAAAAAATCCGGTGTACCGGAAGAGCAAACGAATATCAACGTGGAGGGAGATGTAAATGCGGCTATTGCTTTGGGATTACATATGTATTTCAATGAATTACATGATGAAGAAAGCAATATCATCACCATACATACCGCACAGAAGCAATACTCCCCCTGGAGTTCTAAAATCTACGGTGTACAAAATCAACCTGTAAGAAAGTAATAACGACAAACGATGAATGAGCATAAATAGAAAACAATCGTTTTTTCTGCTCGTTCGAAGTTTTTGACAAACAAAAAACGATGAAAAAATATAAGTTTAAAATAAACGGCCAGACTTACGAAGTAGAAGTAGGCGAATTCGACGGAACCAACGCAACAGTTTCTGTTAACGGTACTCCCTATCAAGTAGAAATGCAGGGAGAAGAGAAAAAAGCAAAAACTCCGGTACTTGCACGTAAACCTGTGGTTAACAAACCGGGAGAAGGAGAAATCAAGAAGACTGAAAGTAGCGGTGCTTCTTACAAAATCAACTCTCCGCTGCCCGGAACGATCAAAAAAGTCAATATTACGGTCGGTTCTGCTGTCAAAGCCGGTGATTGTGTTATGATCATGGAAGCGATGAAGATGGATAATAACGTTATAGCAGAAAAAGGCGGTACGGTACAGGCCATCAAAGTAAAAGAAGGAGATGCCGTTCTCCAGGGCGATACATTAGTAGAAATAGCATAATTACACTGTATATGAACAAATTTATTTTCATTATGCTATCTTTTCTGTTTGTGGCCTTAAGCGGAAATTTCTGCCTGGCATCGAACGGAGGTAGTTTAAAAGAACAACTCGTCCATGGAAAATGGATGAACAAAGCTGACGGTTACATACCGAAGGCGATCCGCGCGGCGGATTTAAAACCCGATCAAAAAGAGCGGAAAGTTGCCCGCTACAAAGTTTACAGTTTCAATGACGATGGTACGTTTACGATGGACTCCATTAAACAACGTTATACCGGAGACTGGAGACTGGAAGGCAGCACAGTGATCATGACGTTCAATCCGAAAAAGATTACTGAATTTTCTCCGAATCTGGACCCGAATGCTTCCGGAACCAATTACATTACCCACGATATCATGGTAAATCTGGGTAACCGGACAGCAACACTCCAGGGGGATATGCTGAATTTCGGCACACCCTCACAGAATGCCTACCATAATTCCGATGCTATGGCCGGAATGAAAAATTTCTGGGAATTCACCGGATTTGCCAATGCTACAACAGGAAATCTGATCATGATCGTCGTAGCCCTTATTTTTATCTGGCTGGCTATTCGTTTCGATTATGAACCGATGTTGCTGATCCCGATCGGTATGGGTATCATTATCGGTAACATTCCATTCTATATGGGAGAAGCATTCAACCTGAAATTAGGTATCTACGAACCGGGATCTGTACTGAATATCCTCTATTCAGGAGTTATCAACGGCTGGTATCCGCCCTTGATCTTCCTGGGTATCGGGGCAATGACCGACTTCTCGTCTCTGATTTCCAATCCGAGACTGATGCTATTGGGAGCTGCGGCCCAGATCGGTATTTTCGTAACTTTTATCGGAGCTTTGTGGTTAGGCTTTGCACCACCAGAGGCCGGAGCTATCGGTATTATCGGTGGTGCCGACGGTCCGACGGCTATCTTCCTGTCATCGAAATTGGCTAACGGTGTAAACATGCTGGCCAACGGCGAATTAGTCAAGAACCTGATCGGTCCGATCGCTATTGCAGCTTATTCATACATGGCTTTGGTGCCGGTGATTCAACCGCCTGTAATCAATTTACTGACAACCAAGCACGAAAGAAAAATCAAGATGCGTCCGCCGCGTTCTGTCAGCCGCTTGGAAAAACAATTGTTCCCGATTATCGGTTTGTTATTGACTGCGTTCATCGCACCGTCGGCTTTACCGTTGCTGGGTATGTTATTCTTCGGTAACTTACTGAAAGAATCTACGGTAACCAATCGTCTGGCAAATACGGCCAGCAATGCTTTGATCGACACCATTACCATGTTATTGGGTGTTACCGTAGGTGCTTCGACTCAGGCAGATGTGTTCCTGACAAAAGACTCCATCCTGATCTTCGGTCTGGGAGCTTTCTCGTTCGTAATAGCAACCGCCAGCGGTGTATTGGTCGCTAAGATCATGAACTGGCTGTCGTCGAAAAACAATCCGATCAATCCGATGATCGGTGCTGCCGGTGTATCTGCTGTGCCGGATAGTGCCCGTGTCGTTCAAAACATGGGATTGAAAAACGATCCGAGCAATTATCTGTTGATGCACGCCATGGCTCCGAATGTTGCCGGTGTAATCGGTTCTGCCGTTGCTGCCGGTACGTTACTGAGCTTCCTGATGTAAAAATCCAGGTCTACTACATAAAAAAACGCCTCTTTTCGAGGCGTTTTTTTATTCTTTCCATGCAGCCTTACCAAAAATGCGATAATCCAGTGAATAACGTCCCCCTCCTATAAAGAAGAAAAAGACATAAACAGCCAGATACATGACGGCCAACTCTTTTGCCTGAAAAGCATCTCCTCCATGTATGACGAATACAGCTACAAGCATATTAAAAATCAACGGCAAAGTAACCAAACGTGTCAGTATGCCGAAAATCAACAATACCGAACAACCGACTTCCGCCGAAACTGAAAGTAACAAAGATATCATAGGAGTTACTCCCAGCGGATCTGGAAACGTATTCATCAACGAACCGAAATTCGCCAGTTTAACTCCGCCATGAGTCAGCATCATTATCCCGACAAACAAACGCAGCAAAAATAAAAACGCAGAAACACCGTTTCCTTTCAAAGGTGTCCCATACAAAAAAAAGCTTTTCATAACTATAACGTATTTAATGATCCTATATTTTTTAAACGTATACGAAAAAAACAAAATATTTGTTTTCAATATACACCGATTTAAATTTCAGATTAAATAACTCCGACGACAAATCAGTTTGTCAAACAATTTAAAATTTACAATTTAAAAGCTAAAATCCACAATATATAATATATTTTCTATCTTTATCCCCGAAAATCAAAATGCAATAAACATGAGTATTCGTGGTTTTGGAAGTGATAATTTTTCAGGAGTTTTACCGGAAGTATTCAATGCTTTGAAAGAAGCCTCTTACGGACATCAACATTCATACGGAGAAGACAAATATACGGCTAAAGCCGTGCAGGATTTCAAAAAAATTTTCGGAGAAAGTATAGACGTATATTTTGTATACAATGGTACGGGAGCCAATATTGTCAGTCTCTCGGCTTTCGCCCGCTCCTACAATGCCGTGATATGTGCCGAAACAGCGCATATCAATGTTGACGAATGCGGTGCAATTCAGAAACAAGCAGGCTGCAAATTATTGACAGTTCCGACATTTGACGGAAAGCTGAATGTAGGATTGATACAGAATCATATGCATGGCTTTGACGACCAGCATCACTCCCAGCCCAATATTATTTCGCTCACCCAATGTACGGAACTCGGAACGGTATACACCCCGGAAGAGTTAAAAGAAATATGTGATTTTGCACATGCCAACGGCTTATTCGTGCACATGGACGGAGCACGTCTAGCCAATGCCATAGCTTACCTGCAATGTGACCCGACGGACATCACGACAAAGGTAGGCATTGACGTCCTTAGTTTCGGCGGAACCAAAAACGGTATGATGTTCGGAGAAGCCGTTATTTTCTTCAACACCTCCGTATGCCGGAATGTAAAGTACATCCGCAAACAAGCGATGCAACTGCATTCCAAATCCCGTTTTATCGCAGCCCAGTTCTCCACCCTATTAAAAGACGGCCTATGGTTGAAAACGGCAGCACATGCCAATCGGATGGCACAAAAACTGGCTAATGAAGCCGCTTTGATTTCCGGCATTAAAATCACCCAGAAAGTAGAAGCCAACGAAATTTTCGCCATCATCCCCCGAAGTAAGATTGCTGAACTGCAAGAAGAATGCTTTTTTTACGTATGGGACGAAAATGCGTCCGAAATCAGATGGGTATGCTCTTTCGATACCACGGAAAGCGACGTCATCGAATTTGTCAATCTATTAAGGGAGAAATTACTGTAATATCCGGTTATGGAGCGTATTCTCACGCCGACAGAGGACGGAAGTATGACTTTATACATTCCGGAATTGAACGAACATTACCACTCGATCCACGGAGCCATTCAGGAATCCCGGCACATTTTCATCCGGGCGGGTTTGGAGTACTTCCTGGAAACTCATCCGGATTCGATAAGTCTGCAAAATCCGTTACATATACTGGAAGCAGGCTTCGGTACCGGACTGAATGCCTGGCTGACTTTAATCCGTACCCGGGAACTACAATTGCCGGTGTGTTATCACAGCATTGAAAAATATCCATTGGCAAGCGATGAAATCGCCTCCCTAAATTATTCCAACTTTACCACACCCGCAGAACAGGAATTGTTTAACGAATTGCATCGGTGTCCGTGGGAAACGGAACAATCTGTTTCCCCATATTTCAAACTATACAAACACCGGGAAGATTTCCGGAACATTCATTTCCGGTCACAATTCAATATCGTATATTTCGACGCATTCAATCCGGACGTACAACCTCATCTTTGGACAGATGCGGTATTCAATCGCTTCTACGAAGCCCTGAAACCCAACAGTATATTGGTAACTTACTGTGTAAAAGGCATCGTAAAGCAAGCCCTCCGGAATGTCGGTTTTCGTCTGAAACGATTACCCGGTCCTCCGGGAAAACGCGAAATGTTACGGGCGGTCAAACTTTGACTGCTACCGAATTTATTTTCCGATATAGTCCAATACGTTTCCAACTAATATTTACCTTGCAACACAAAATAAATTTCATGAACCGTCAAGAAATAAAACAATTACTCGACGAAAAATATTCGGAATATTGCAAATCGGATTTTTTCATAGAAACTGACCCGATCCAAATACCGAAAATGTTCGAAGAAAAAGAAGACATCGAAATATCCGGATTTTTAGCCGCTTCTCTGGCCTGGGGGCAACGTCCGACAATCATCAGAAAGTGCAGGGAACTCATGCAATTGCTGGATTATGCTCCTTATGATTTTATTCTGAACGCTACCGAAACGGATTACGAGCGTTTTACCCATTTCAAACACCGTACATTCAACGCATACGACTGCTGCTATTTTTTACATGCATTGGCCCATATCTACCGGAATCTGGGAGGGATGGAAAAAATATTTACCGATTCGTTCCGTCAACACGGCGACATGTTAAAAGTATTGAGCGACTGGTACAGACTGTTCACAATCCATCCGGCCGAAAAACGGGTTTTGCGGCATATCGCCAATGTAGAAAAAGGCTCTGCCGCCAAACGCATAAACATGTATATCCGTTGGATGGTGCGTAAAGACCACAGCGGTATAGATTTCGGACTCTGGAAAAATATCCCGGCTTCGGCTCTACTTATTCCTCTTGATCTGCACACGGGAAACGTCAGCCGCCAACTGGGCCTGCTCACCCGCAACCAAAACGACGCACAGGCCGTTTTGGAACTGACGGAACGTTTACGCGAATTCGATCCGGCCGATCCTATACGCTATGATTTTGCCCTCTTCGGACTCGGAGCATTCGGAAAACAGAATATTTAGATTTATAACTTCAGCTTGCCCTGACAGAAATCTAAAATCAATCAATACTTGCCGTAATGTACTTTCGTTTCGTCCCATTTATTTTTCGGACTATGCGGGATTGCCGGATATCCGACAGGAATGACACATAGGGAAAGAATATGGTCGGGTAAACCGATTTCCTTTTTTACAACAGCCATACGGTCGTCATACGGATAAGTTGCCGTCCAGACAGCTCCCAGTCCAAGTGCTTCCGCCGCCAATAAAATATTTTGAGTAGCCGCAGCACAATCCAGATACCAATAAGAAGATTTGGTTGTATCCCCGCATACGACAATAGCCATGGGAGCATCTTTCAACATTTTGGCATAAGGCAAAGCTGCCGCCATAGAATCCAAAGCTGCCCTTTCCGTTACAACGACAAATTCCCAGGGACGGGTATCTTTACCGGTAGGAGCAGCCATTCCGGCTTTCAGCAACAAATCCGTTTTTTCTTTTTCTACCGGCTTCGGTAAATATTTACGGACACTTTTACGGGCAAAGATATTTTCCAGAGCATCCTGTGTCTGAAACGTTCCTTCTTTTTTCTCTGAATTACAAGCTACCGTCATCATCATTAAAATAAAACCTGAAACAATTAAACTCGTTTTCATTATAATAAGTTACAGTTAATCATATAAGACTATTTTAGATTTCCATTGATTTGACTTAACCAATTGAAGACTAAACTTTTAGCGAATTATTTGAGAAATAGAAGTAACGATTTAGCAACCGTGCGAATTTCAGCGTTTTGCATTGCTATGTTGTCAAATAACTCTTTCAGTTGTAAATATAATATCTTTTTCCGAGAATGCGAAATAAATATTTTGAGAAATACTGATTTGTAAAAAACGAAGAGATGAAGCAATTTGTGAGGCTGTACAGGTATTCACTTCTCCTTGTCACAGTGCAAATTCTTAGGGAAAATCATCGGTGGAATAATAAATATCTGTAACTTTGTTTACGGCAACAGAGTGGTATTATATCTGTAAACCTTGCAATTAGGTAATTCAAGTTTATAGTTTCTATGGTTGATTTTTAATTTATCAACCAATATTTTTTATGGAAGAGCTATTTCGACTGATACGAGATGAAAACGACATTGACAAAGCCTCGTCTCTGATTCGTTCGGGTTACATGCTGGAACCGTCTTATAAGGACGAATACAATTCCGGTCTCTTGTTTTATGCTGTTTGTCGAAAAAGCCCGGTATTGGTAAAAACACTGGTAGAAAAAGGCTTTGACGTGAATGACCGATTGCCCGGTGGTGCGACTCCCTTGATGTATGCGGTCAGGAACAATGCAATCGGTATTGCAGAATACCTGCTGGAAAACGGAGCCGATTTGTCTGTCGGTGGCAAACATATACTGGATATAGTAAAAGATAAAACGATTAAACTATATCTATCTGATTTATAAACCTTATAAATTACAAACGATTATGTCAATGCATGCAATAGAAAATTTGGTGGAATATTCCGTAATAACCGTGGCCACCGCTTCGCCTGTTCCACCTTTGGCACAAAGTATTTGTTACAGTCTTTATCATTTTCAGAATCAACTGGACTGCGGGTACACGGTCTTACGGGTCCGGGATGAATTGGAGCAGCTTGGTTATCTCTCCCTTCTGTCGCCGGAGCAATTGCCCGAACCAGAGCGTAGCGAAGCAATGGGGCTTGTTGCAGAGGGCGGTTTCTTGAAAGATGATACTTATGTGGACTACCGTTCCGGAAAATGTTGTGTCACCGCAGGGTCTGCATTATGGAAAAAGCTACTTGACATGGGTGTTATTCAAGTGTCGTCCGAAGAGGAATTGCGGCTGCTTGACCCTTTAGAATTGGCGGAGCAGATTGCACCACTGGCTTCCAAGGCACTTGCCCAAGGTGATAAGCGGGGAGCCGACACGCTGGGACATTGGTATGCGTTTTTTCCGCTGTCGTGCGTGGTGGGAGGTTTTGACGATGACAATGCCCCCGGACCGGAAAGAATCCAAGCCTTGCTCCGGTTGCTGGCAGTTCCCGAAGCGTTTGAAGTGGCAGCAGCTTACGGCAATGAGCTGGATGTCGATTATGAAGAAGAGGAAATGTCTTTCCTTGCCGGTTGGGAACAGCCCTATCATAAATGGCTGAAAGAGTGCAAAACAGACGATAAACAACTGCAAACAAAGGAATTAGACTCATTTTACGGACAGGTAATGTATCAATATATTCAACGTCATAATTTTGAAGAAGCAGACCGTTACGCATCTATGATAACGGATGAATATAATCGTTTGCTCCATCGTTGCATAGCCGGTTATGCTTGCCACCAATGGCTGACAACGCAGGAACCGGGCACGTTGCCTCCGTCACGCCTACTCTCTCTCCCTGAGGTCAAAGAGGGGTTTGAACGCCTGAGTGGACTACCCCTGCCCGAAAAAGACCTTGCCACATGCCGGGTTTTTCTGTTACAGACACTTGGGTTGTTGGGCGACTATCCGGCTTTCATCGGAATGCAGCAATCCCTGTTTACGGAAGCCGTCGAGAAACTGGAACAATACCCCGAAGGAGAGACCAAACAGATGCAGCAAATCGCATTGTCCATCAGCTATTACCAAATACTATACACCAATCTTCCGGACAATTATTCCTCCAAAAAAGGATGGATGCGAAAAGGCTTTTCCGGATTGATGGAACTACCCGATGCCAAGCGGAGATGCGGCGAACTGCTCGCTGAAAATCCGCAAATGGCAGATACGCTGCACGAATACATGGAACAATGCGACACCTTGATACAATATCTTAAATAAAAAGATAATATGGGCTTCATCTTCAAAAAAATTAAGATGGTATTGCCGCTGCTGTTAGTGGCGGCATATGTTTGGGGACAGGCGACGGATGCAAAGAATTTCACCATTACGCCACAAACCGTAATAAGAACCAATTTGCCCAAACTGTCTCCCTGCTTGTTTGAGCTGCAAGACATATTGAGAGAACGGTTCGGGCAAATTGCTATCGTGGGAGGAATGCGGGCAACAGGAAATTCGGTTATCGAACTTTGGACAGATGTTGAATTGGAAGGGGAAGCCCATTATATACTCGATATATCGGCAAAAAAACTCTCCATCAGAGGAGCTACACAAAAATCTATTCAATGCGGATTGAAGACCTTGGACAAAATCTTACAGGAGGAAACAAGCAATACGGCGAACAAGCAAATAACTCCTCGCCGTATTGAAAATGCATCCGACAGTATTTGCCCCTGATAGCTTGTGTCTATCCCATCAATGTAATTTCTTTTATCTTGCCATCTTCAATAGCGGCATATAGGAAATGTCCGGCAAACGTATCGTCCGTGTCTTGAAAGAAAAGTTCCAATTTGTAATGGGCGAAATTCCGTTTACGATGTGTTTATTTTACTTCTTCCTTCGCCTGTTTGTAATAAGGCAAACGTTCCTCCAAATGCCGACATACGAAATCATATATTTCATCATCGTTGAGTTTACTGACGATCGGACGTTTCTGTTTCCCGCGAATCAAGCGTTCCACAATCGTATCGACAGGCGTATTGATAAAAATCGTATGTCCCTGAGCGTTCATATATTGCATATTGTTGTTAAAACAAGGAGCACCTCCGCCGGTCGACATCACAAAATCCCCATATAGCTCACAAACTTCCTGCAAATAACGGGTTTCCAACTTTCGGAACCCAGCCTCTCCTGCTGCTGCAAAAATTTCCGGGATAGAACGTCTTTCCCGATCGACAATATAAGCATCCAGATCGACAAAACGAATCCCCAATTCCGCAGCCATTTCCCGCCCCCGACGGGTTTTCCCGCAAGCCATATACCCAACCAGAAAATATTTCATTATTCGAACTCCAGCTTCATCTGTTCTTCATTATCCGCAATCTCGGAAGGATTGGTCACTTCAAATTCCACATCGGCACTGATTTCATTTTCCTCTTCAATCACCAAAGGCGTTGTTTCCTGTATCCGGTCGACCTCGAAAGTCGTCAAGCGCTTGCCTCTTGCCTTAAACGATTTTTCACCGATAAATTCATCCGCCTGTATAACCTCAACCGGGCGGGTCGCATACTTCCCTCCGAATACAATTTCAAACCGGGGATGCCGCTCGCTACTCAAACCTACCAGATAAGATCCTTCGGCTTCTCCGATAAACGAAAATACTTTATTGCTTTCTTCAAATTTAAAACGCTTCAGGTAATAAAAACCTTGTTCGGCATCAAAAAATACAACCGACCAGACCTTATGCGGATCGAATTTTTCAAAAATAATATATTCTTCCTCATAATGGTTATTGAGGTCAAAATCAGTCGTATAGTATGTACCGTTCTTATTAACAACCAGAATACGGTCCTCTCCCTGGAATTCTCCCAGGTATTTTCCCCGGTTATCCGTATTCAGCCGGCGTACATCCTCATCCAGCCAAATTTTGCACCCGCCCAAAGTAGAAACACCCTTTTGTACGACATTGATTTTATGAATATCGTTTTTCGACAACAAATTTCCTTGCGAATCCCGGCCTTTGATCGCCAAAGCCGCAAAATCATATTCGAACACCAGTTTCTTCAAATTGGGTTTCGGTTTCAGGCACACTTTAATCACCTCCGCTTCTCCGTTCGGGTTAGCGGAAAAATGAATGATACGGGAACCGGCCGTTCCTTTTGTCACATTGTAAACCTTATCCCGGGTGACACCCGTCACATTAAACCGTTTCACATAATATACACCGTAACGTCCGTCCCGGTAAGCGACGTTGTATATTGTACGTTTATCGTTTTTCTTGAATACATTCACATACAAAACATCCTTACCCACAAAAATCTTGTCAGCAACTTTCGTGACATAATAGCTACCGTCTTTTTTGAAGATGATCACCTCATCCATATCGGAACATTCGCAGATAAATTCATCTTTTTTCAAGGCTGTTCCGATAAATCCTTCTTCCCGGTTTATGTACAATTTTTCGTTGGCAATCACAACTTTAGCCGCTTCGATATTCTCGAAACTCCGGATTTCAGTTTTCCGTTCCCGTCCCTTGCCGTATTTTGCTTTAATACGGGTATAATAGGCTATCGTATACGGAATGATATGTTCTATATCGTGCCTTACCTGTGTCACTTCATCCTCGAGTCCCTGAATATATTGATCGGCTTCTTCGGAATTGAATTTGAGAATCCGCTTCATCTTGATTTCCAACAGCCGTTTGATATCGTCATCGGTCACCTCCCGGTATAATTTCGGTAAAAACGGAGTCAAACGCTTATGCACATGAACAATTACATTCTCTAAGGTAGGACTTTCCTCAAACTCTTTATCTTTGTAAATACGTTCTTCGATAAAAATCTTTTCCAGAGAAGCAAAATGTAATTCTTCCAAGAGCTCATGAAGCCGGATTTCCAACTCGAGTTTCAACAGAGCCACCGTATCGTCTGCCGATTGGCGGAGAATATCGGAAATCGGCATAAAACAAGGCTTCTCGTCCTCGATAACGCATGAATTCGGAGACACCGACAGTTCACAATCGGTAAAAGCATACAAAGCATCGATCGTCTTATCGGAAGATACACCCGGCGCCAGATAAATCAATATCTCCACATTGGCAGCCGTATTATCGTCAATTTTTTTGATTTTTATCTTGCCTTTATCATTGGCTTTTATAATACTGTCGATCAGGGTTGAGGTCGTACGTCCAAAGGGAATTTCCGTAATCCGGAGGGTTTTATTATTATTGTCTTTCTCGATTTTCGCCCGGATTTTTACCGCCCCTCCCCGCAATCCGTCATTGTATTTTGCCACATCAATCATACCACCGGTCGGAAAATCGGGATATAAAACAAAATCTTCGTGTTGCAAATGTGCAATACAGGCATCGATCAACTCATTAAAATTATGAGGCAATATTTTCGAAGCAAGCCCCACAGCGATTCCTTCCACCCCCTGAGCCAAAAGCAAAGGGAATTTTACAGGCAATGTCACCGGTTCCCGGTTACGTCCATCGTAAGAAAGCTTCCAATTCGTCGTTTTGGGATTAAATACGACATCCAGGGCAAATTTAGACAACCTCGCCTCAATATAACGGGGAGCTGCAGCACCGTCTCCCGTCAATATATTCCCCCAGTTTCCCTGACAATCGACCAATAAATCTTTTTGTCCCAATTGTACAAGGGCGTCCCCGATAGAAGCATCCCCATGCGGGTGATATTTCATCGTATTTCCGATGATATTGGCCACCTTATTGTAACGCCCATCGTCCATTTCACGCATCGAATGAAGAATCCGGCGCTGTACGGGCTTCAAACCGTCGTTCACATAAGGCACAGCCCGCTCCAATATAACATACGAAGCATAATCCAAAAACCACTTTTGATACATACCGTCCAGATGTTGTATCGAACGTATCTTCCCGTTTTCCTCTGTATGCTCCTCCGTTTCTCCCGGAGACGTTGATATTTCAAAAGCCTCCGGCTGCGAACCTTCTCCCCCTGCAACTTCTTCCGGAGTCTCCTTTTCTACGGAGCCTTTCAGGCTCTCGTCCGTTGACTCCGGTTGTTGCTCTTCTCCGTTAAAATCGACATCGATGATATCCTCTGCCATGCTGGTTTATATTGTAAATTTTCAATTTTAATTATCTCAACTCGTCTTTCTCGATATACAGGTTCTCTATGATGAAATCCTGACGCTCGGGGGTATTTTTTCCCATATAATACCCCAACACCTCATCGATGGAATCTCCTTTCGTAAGCCTTACCGGTTCCAGACGTATATCCTTACCGATAAAATGCTGAAACTCATTCGGAGAAATTTCCCCTAAACCTTTAAAACGGGTAATTTCAGGCTTCGGACCTAATTTTTTTATCGCCGTTTCCCGCTCGGTATCGGAATAACAATAGCGTGTTTCCTTCTTATTTCTTACCCGGAATAAAGGCGTCTGCAAAATATACACATGTCCGCTTCTTACCAGATCAGGAAAAAATTGTAAAAAGAAAGTCAGTAACAATAACCGGATATGCATACCGTCCACATCCGCATCCGTGGCGATGATAACATTGTTATAACGCAAATCCTCCAATCCGTCCTCGATATTCAATGCCGCCTGCAACAAATTGAATTCCTCATTCTCATATACGATCTTTTTTGTCAATCCATACGAGTTCAGAGGCTTTCCTCTCAAACTGAATACGGCCTGAGTATTGACATCCCTGGATTTTGTAATCGATCCGCTAGCAGAATCCCCCTCTGTAATAAAAATAGAAGATTCGTTTTTCCGCTCGTGGTTGGAATTAAAATGTACCCGGCAATCCCGCAGTTTCCGATTGTGCAAACTGACTTGCTTCGCCCGTTCCCGGGCAATCTTCTGAATACCGGACATCGCTTTCCGTTCTTTCTCCGTCTCTACGATTTTCCGCAGCAGCAACTCTGCCGTGTCCGGATTACGATGCAGGTAATTATCCAATTCTTTCGTAACGAAATCCATGATAAAATTCCGTACGGTCGGTCCTTCCGGTCCTATATCCTTAGACCCCAGTTTTGTCTTAGTCTGGGATTCGAACACCGGTTCCTGCACCTTGATACTGATGGCTCCGATAATAGAAGTCCGGATATCCGATATATCGAAATCTTTCTTGTAAAAATCCCGTATGGTCTTCACCACAGCTTCCCGGAAAGCATTCAGGTGGGTTCCTCCCTGTGTCGTATGCTGACCGTTTACAAACGAATAATACTCTTCGCCATATTGCCGTCCGTGAGTCATAGCCATCTCTATATCATTTCCCCGTAAATGAATAATAGGATAAAGCCCCTCCCCGCTCATATTCTCTGTCAGTAAGTCATACAACCCATGCCTGGAAAAATATTTATGGCTATTGAAAACGATCGTCAAACCGGTATTCAGGAATACATAATTTTTTACCATCGCTTCCAAATACTCGGCAATAAAATGATAATTCCCGAAAATATCCTTATCCGCCAGGAAGGTTACCTGCGTACCGTTCGGCTCATTTGTCGGTTCAAGATCACGCTCCTCTACAATTTTGGCCCGGCAATACCGTACATACTTGGTCTCCCCGTCCCGGAACGATTGTATTTCGAAATTTTCAGACAGAGCATTGACGGCTTTAATACCGACACCGTTCAAACCGACAGATTTTTTAAAAGCTTCAGAATCGTACTTGGCACCGGTATTCATCTTCGAAGAAGCATCCACTAATTTACCCAATGGAATTCCCCGTCCGAAATCCCGGACAACGACTTTACGGTCTTCAACTGTGATAAGGATTTCCGTACCGCATCCCATTGCAAACTCATCGATAGAATTGTCTACTACCTCTTTCACCAAAATATATATACCGTCATCCGGAGCAGAACCGTCTCCCAATTTTCCGATATACATCCCGGGACGTAAACGGATATGCTCCTGCCAATCTAAAGTCCGAATCGAATCTTCTGAATAATTTTCTACCATCTTTCACAGTTTTGTGCAAAAGTAGTGATTTTAATGCAAAAAAAAGAATTCTTATCCGGACAGAACCGATTGTTTCGCCACTTTTTTCAAGAAAAAAATTGTAAAAAAAAACTTATATTTGTTCCGTAATGCCAGACGATCAAAATCCGCCGAACATGTATAATAAACTGATTTTTACGATATTATTCAACATACTATTCTTTTCTGTCTCAACCGCTTCGATAAAAGACATTTATCTTCTCCCCCAACCCCGGCAAATCCTATTCAACAATCAAAAATTCCCGATCGGAAAAATACAACTATCGACACCGGTATTAGCTGAAGAGCTGGATTCATTATTCCGGGAATGCGGAGGCAGAATCGTCCCGAAAGCTTCTCTGAATGTCGTCGTCCGCATCACAGACAGTTTACCGGATATAAATTTAAATCCGGAAGAAGGCTATACGTTATCCGTCACCCGTAATCGGATATACATTCAGGCAACAACCTCCACCGGGGTCTACCGGGCTATGCAAA
The DNA here is from genome assembly GCF_003524185.1 of Culturomica sp. NCBI lineage: Bacteria > Pseudomonadati > Bacteroidota > Bacteroidia > Bacteroidales > Odoribacteraceae > Culturomica > Culturomica sp. The sequence goes on along the minus strand of NZ_DOED01000041.1, from coordinate 13,496 downwards.
CGTTACGTCAGCTTAAAAAATACGGACAGCCGTATTTTACAGGCTGTACAATCACCGATTGGCCCGCTTTCCGTATCCGGGGCTTTATGCACGATGTCGGCAGGAGTTACATTTCCGTAGAAGAACTGAAACGGGAAATTGCGATGCTCGCCCGATACAAAATCAATGTCTTTCATTGGCATCTTACCGAAAATCAGGCCTGGCGACTTGAAAGCCGCCTGTTTCCCGCTTTAAACGACAGTTCGAATATGACACGTATGCCGGGGAAATATTATACACTGGCAGAAGCCCGGGAACTAATCGATTTTTGCAAAAAACACCACGTATTATTGATCCCGGAAATCGATATACCAGGACACAGCGAAGCTTTTAAACGTACATTCCGGCACGACATGCAAAGCCGGGAAGGAAAAATCATCCTCAAACTGCTATTCGACGAAATTTGCGAAAATTTAGACGTTCCCTATTTGCATATCGGCACCGACGAAGTCTCTTTTACCGATCCGGACTTCGTCCCCGAAATGATTTCCCACATCCGCACAAAGGGGAAAAAGGTTATCTCATGGAATCCGGGATGGACATACCAACCGGGAGAAATAGATATGACACAGCTCTGGAGCTACCGGGGCAAAGCCCAAAAAGGCATCCCGGCCATTGACAGCCGCTTTCACTACCTGAACCATTACGATATCTTCGGCGATCTGGTTGCACTTTACAACAGCCGCATTTACAACTGCAATGAAGGCAGCGACGATATTGCAGGAGTTATCCTTGCCATCTGGAACGACCGGCTGGTCGTCCCGGAAAGAAACATCATACTGGAAAATAACTTCTATCCGGCCATGCTGGCCATTGCCGAGCGTTCCTGGCTGGGAGGCGGCCATGAATACTTCGATGGGAAAGGTACCATATTGCCTGCCGATAATACTCCGGCATTCATCGACTTCGCCGACTTCGAAAAACGTATGTTATGGCACAAAGAACATAACTTCCGGGAATATCCTTTCGCCTATGTCCGTCAAACCGATATCCGGTGGAACATTACAGACCCATTTCCGAATGAAGGTGACCTTTCCCGGAGTTTTCCCCCGGAACAGGCATTACAAACACACTACCAATACAAAGCCCAGACATATAATGTACATCCGGCAATCGGCGCAGGCATCTATTTACGTCATGTTTGGGGTACACTGATTCCCGGTTTTTTCTGCAATCCACAGGAAAACCATACGGCCTATGCCTGGACATGGGTATATTCGCCTAAAAATCAGGAAACCGGATTATGGGTAGAATTTCAAAATTACGGACGTTCGGAAAAAGACCTTCCTCCGCTTCCGGGTAAATGGGATTACCGGGAAAGCCGTATCTGGCTCAACAACGAAGAAATACAACCTCCGGAATGGACGGCTACCCACCGTACCCCTTCCAATGAAACAGCTTTAGGCAATGAAAATTGCGTCGCCAGACCTCCTCTGATCGTAAAACTGCATAAAGGATGGAACAACGTATTCCTGAAACTCCCCATAGGACGCTTTTCCACACCGGAAATCCGTTTGCAGAAATGGATGTTTACAGTTGTATTCGTCACTCCCGACGGCCGGAAAGCCGCCGATCTGATTTATTCAGAAAAAAATCCGTACTCCGGAAGTAAAATACGCCCAACCGGAACAAATAATGTATCCCGAATACGATAACGATGGATTATATCCGACCGGTAAAAGCTATTTATTTATCAACATATCATTGCTTTATCTTATATCAACGAATAATGAAAACGATTTTTCTTTGTCTCATTTTTTTATTTTACCTGTCGGCAATCTATGCCGGACAAAAAATCAAAGTAAGCTGTATCGGCAACAGCGTAACTTACGGATATCTGCTGCCCGAACGGGAAGTAAACGCATACCCGGCACAATTGCAGCGGTTATTGGGAGAAAAATACGCCGTCGCCAATTTCGGTAAAAGCGGGGCGACACTGTTACGAAAAGGACACCGCCCATATACCGAGCAGGAGGAGTATCGCCAAGCCCTGGAATACGCAGGAGATATGGTTGTTATCCACCTGGGACTGAACGACACGGACCCCCGTAACTGGCCCAATTACCGGGATGATTTTATACGGGATTACACCGATTTGATCGCATCGTTTCGCAAAGTCAATCCCCGTTGTAAAATATGGATTTGCCGTCTCTCTCCAATCGGTAACAGACATCCCCGCTTTCGTTCCGGCACCCGGGACTGGTATACCGACATCCAGCAGAAAATCGAAAAAATCGCAGCCGACAACAAGGTCGGCCTGATTGATCTGCAAGCCCCTCTGTACCATCGTCCGGACTTGTTACCCGATGCCTTACACCCTGTTACGGAAGGAGCGGCCATACTGGCTAAAACCGTCTACTCCGCCCTTACTGGCGATTATGGCGGACTGCATATGCCTGATATCTATACGGATAACATGGTTTTACAACGTGATCGTCCCCTCCTGATTTCAGGTTCAGCCGACGCCGGACAAAAAGTCAGTGTTTCCATTGCCGGACAAAAACAAAGTACACAAACGACTTCTGACGGTAAATGGAACATCACACTGAAACCGCTCCCGGCCGGAGGCCCCTATACCCTGAAAATAAATACCGACAACCGTACTCTCGTTTATCACAATGTTTTAATCGGAGAAGTATGGCTATGCTCCGGTCAATCGAATATGGCTTTTATGCTGAAACAAGCAGCAACAGCCTCCGAAGATCTTCGACAAGCAAACAATCCACATATCCGTCTTTTCAATATGCGCCCCCGTTGGGAAACCTATGCAATGGAATGGGAGTCGTCGGTACTGGATTCCCTGAACCGGTTGGAGTATTATACCATTCAAGGTTGGACAATATGCAATGCCCGGACATTACCGGATTTTTCCGCTGTAGCCTATCATTTCGGGAAAATGTTAGCGGACAGCCTGAATGTCCCGGTAGGACTGATCTGTAATGCAGTGGGCGGTTCCCCTTGTGAATCCTGGATCAGCCGGCATACCCTCGAATTCGATTTTCCGGATATATTATGCGATTGGAAAAACAACGACATGATTCAGGATTGGGTGCGTGAAAGGGCTTCTCTCAACATTAAAAAGGCCGGAAATCCATTCCAGCGACACCCCTATGAACCTTGTTATCTATTCGAATCGGGCATTTTTCCTTTAATGCAATATCCGATACAAGGCGTTATCTGGTATCAGGGAGAGTCGAACGCTCACAATACCGAATTACACGAAATACTGTTTCCGATGTTGGTAAACGACTGGAGAAATTATTGGCAACAACCCGAAATGCCCTTTTATTATGTACAGCTTTCGAGCTTGAACCGCCCCTTCTGGCCCTGGTTCAGGGACAGCCAGCGGCGTATACTAAAAGCCATCCCCCATTCCGGCATGGCGGTATCATCGGATCTGGGAGACTCCCTGGACGTACACCCCCGACACAAAAAAGAAATCGGGGAACGTCTGGCCCGCCAGGCATTGTGCCACACCTACCATCGGGCAATCCTGCCTTCCGGTCCGCTTTTCCGGAAGATAAAGACCGAAGGGAAACAAGCCATATTGGAATTCGATTATGCCGAAGACTTGAAAACAGCCGACGGACAGGCTTTGCGTACATTTGAAACTGCCGGTGACAATGGTATATTCTATCCAGCAACGGCAATCATAAAAGGTAACCGGATCATCGTCGAATCGGAAAAAGTATCCCGGCCACACGCCGTACGTTACGGCTGGCAACCGTTTACCCGGGGTAATCTGGTCAATAAAGACAATCTCCCGGCTTCAACCTTCAGGACCGACCTGTAAGCGCAAAAAACATAAAACCAAGGGTATCGGAACCCCATATTATTGGACTTCGATACCCATTTTTTTATATTCGTGCTTGAGCAAATCGACCATTTGATCAACAGTCAGACTCTTGGCTATAAACTTTTTATCCTTATCGAGAATATACATAACCGGAGTCGAAAATACATTGTAATATGTCCGGTAATTCGATTGGTTGTTCGGATCCCAACAATTGATAAAATCAAAAAGGTCGTTTTTCTCGACAAACTCTTCCCATTGTTTCTTATCGGTGTGTGTATTGACGGCAAACACCTTCAAGCCATAGGGAGCAAAACGCTCATAAATTTCTTTCCTGACCAACGGGACCTGTGTTTTACAATGTCCGCAATTCGGTTCCCAGAACAGCAGCAATACAAAAGGAGCTTTCACTTCGTACAAGCTGACCCACTCTCCTTCCAACATCGAAAGCTTCAACTCCACAGCCGGATGATTTAATAAATTAAACTGCCGTTTGATCACCTCTTCCCGTATGGTTTTCAACCGCTCAGGCGTCACCCACTCCGGTGTCACATCCACATAATAACGCTGCCCGAACTTTACAAATGCTTCGTCCATCCCCATGATCTTATTCTCGAAAGTGGAAGTAAGGCAATAATCCGTCAGATAACGAAACATCAACTTATTCGGACGTGCTTTTTCGACCAAACGTACACAAGCCCGGTACAATGAGTCGGGATAATTGATTACAAAGTTGGAAAAATAATTATCCAACTGCTTTTTAAAAATATCCGTACGTATCAACATACTATCCGTCAGATTCGCATTGTCCCAATAATGTTCCTGCATATAGAAAAAAGACTTCCGGCGGATTTCCATATCCCGGTCTTTCGTTCCCTCCGGCACCTCTTTTGAAAAGTCGGGAATTTCAACCGGCAGCGTAAACCGGGCAAAGGTAGCCAAAGCCGTTCCGGGAAAACGCTTTAAGATCGTTCCGATATAACTTCTGACCTCCTTATCCAAAACAGCATAACGGGCAGAATACTTCTCCCTCACTTCTGCTTTTTTATTATCGGGATCTTTCCGGAATTCCTCCCGTATAGTACTGTTTTGCCTCCCCATTTCCACCATAAACTTCTGAAACTCCAGGAAAGCCTGATTTTCCGGCGATCCCTCTATCCGCATCGTATTCAAAATCTGACTCGTATCGCAGGAAATACTGAAACTCTGATCACTACCGATCAAAATATCCCAATTACTGGACGGTGAAAAATACAACATATATATGCCGGAGGCCAGTTTCTTCGAGGCATGACGAAAATACCCGACCCCATTATTATCCAGGGCCACTGTATCCTGTACCATCAACTGTTCCTCATAATGACAAGCCAGTGAAACCTTTTTTCCTGCCATCTGTTTCACCGTCAATTTAATCGTATACTGGGCCATCGTCTGTCCCCACATCATTGTACTAAACAGCAATAAACCAATTATCCCTTTCATCCTCTCCTTATTTTACATTACACATACACGGAAATATAATTTTTCCACGTACAAATATCCGATTTTTTTAAAGAAAATGTTCCCACATCCCTGAAAAATAAACAACAAAAGCAATAGCATCCGAACCGAAATTCCAAAAACTTATACAACAAAATGTCATATAATTATAAATCATGCCTTTAACCGGAAGATTACTTTTAGTGCTTCAATTATTTAATAGATGACAGATATGACAAAAAAATTCATTTACACATTAAGCTATTCTTTTCTATTTTTTGCCTGTACCGAAAGCCAGCAAGCCCCTTCCGATCAATTGGAAATTAGCTGGAACCCTTTGCCTGATTATCATTACTATCTGTACACGCCGGAGAAAGGTACGCTTCCGGCCGGCAAAAGCGACTACAATTTCTCCAACGGGGAATCTTCTGCTATTTATCCTTGGGACACAAAAGGAATTGAGCTATATGGCCTGGCTTTAGATAACCAAGCGACAGAACACGGCATATATCCGGAAGCCACTCCACAAGGCTTTGTCCATTTAAAATTGTCCGGCCAAAACATATCGCCAACCTACAACGAAATCTTACTGGCAAAACCACAATCCGTAAAAGCCGGTGAAGCTAAAGTCCGTCTCGAATTCAAGCCGGGGATGAGTTTGCTCTATATCGACATAGAAGGGGCTTCGGAATATCAATTTGATATTCGGATCGAGGCTGTTGAAGATGGCTATATCGATTTACAAAAAGGGGAAGTTATTGCAGACGGAAAAATAAAAGAGATTTATTTCTCATCAGCCGGCCGCTCCGTACCGGTTATTCCACAAACATTAGCTTCGGATACAAAAATATACATAACAGGACGTTCCTCTGACGGACAAATGGTAAGAACAAATTACCCCCTGACTGATCTGGTATTGAAAAGCAATCGCAAATACACCTGGATATTCGGTCTCGATTCGGGAAAACTCACTTTCCGAAAATTCTCGGAAACACCCCGGAAGTAATTTAATTTTCGCCCCAACCGTACTTGTACGACAGGGGCGTTTTTCCTGACAAGCAAAAAATTCTGCAAATTATTTTCCATAAACATTCTAACCCGTATTTGGTAAATAACTTGCAGAAATTCAACATGAATCTTATTACATTTTCTTTCCTAACTTTTCGAAAATAGTTATGCTTTTCACGATTGAAGGAATTTTTGCAATATTGAAACTCCCTTCAAACTCAATGATATCCAACATATTTACAGCATCGTATATCATTGTCATTCCTACGGGTTTGTCTTTTTCCATCTTTACAAAAATCCGGAGTGTCGCCCCTCCTTCGGAAGTATTTTTCAACTGGACAAAATTATTATTGGTAAACACAGCATCGAAGTCTTTCAAAATTTTTTCATACACACCCATATCGCCGTGCTCTTTATTGAAAAACATCATATTCAATCTTTCCAGCTTTTTCAATTCGTTCAATAAATCTTCAGAGAAGCCGTTATTATCCAAAATGACAAATAAACTCCGGGGAATAAATGAAATGTTGATATTTTCCACTCCTTCATAATTTACCATGGCCTTTGTTACAGGGCAGGTGGCGCCGTCTTTCAGGTTCTGAGCATTTACCGCCATAAATCCACTCACAATAAAAATCAAAATCACAAATAATTTTCTCATAGATATTCTGCTTTTTTGGAAGAACAAATTAAGTATCAACGTATATATATCTTCCATTTATACATACATCTTCTTTATTTAAAAACCATTCAGATAATTCATCTCATTTTTCCGGAAGAATTTCGGACACGGTATCTCTTTATACCGTTTTTTCCGGGTTCGTTCACCCATCAGGAAAATCAACGAAACCTCGTGAGCACCGCTTCCCACACGGGCCAACCTGGAAAGTCCCCAATCAAAACTATAAGCCACCCGGAAAATACGATTGTCATATCCCAGCATAAAGATCATAGCATTCAACGGACGATCGAAATTTTGCCGGAACCAGGCACCTCCCGTAAGATTACTCCAATTGACAAACCCTCCGTAATTCATCTGATGATGGGAAGCCTGCTTCTGAAACATAAACAAAGGATTAATACTATAACGACTCTCCCGTAACCCCCGATGATGTATGGCAAACTCAGCACCGGCATGTAAGGTATATTTCATCGGTAAATGAGCATCTGCCGAAAAAGCCAATGAAGGCTCGCCCAAATGCTGTACAGAGCCACCCACTGTATAATTTCCTGCAAAAAATAGAAATCCAGTCGAAAAATCGACACTCAATTTATTTAAATTCGAAGGGTCATCCCCTGTCTGGTGAGGATATACCGAACCGAAAATCGGATCGATCATATCCGGAAATTCCAGATTGGACAAATCCGCTGAATTTTGAATAACCGAAACACCGACTGCAAAACGTAAACCGGCATGTGGACGCAACTTCACCAAATAAGAATAAATTCCGGAAAAGGTTGTCGTTACCAAAGCCCCTTTTCCTTGCCGGTCCTGCTTGATTTGAATCCCAAAACCACTGTTTATAGCGGCCTGATGCCGATCATAAGAAACGGCATAGCTGATATAAGGACGTCCGACTTCAGGCCATTGATTCCGGTAGTTCACAATCAACCGATGGTAATATTGCGATCCGGCAAAAGCAGGATTCAAGTCCAACTGGTTGGCAAAAAACTGGGAATACTGAAGATCCTGTGCCACGAGCAAATAACTTCCTCCGAATATCCCGATAAACAATAATAAAATTCTCAATTTATACATTCGCGTTCCGTTCAATACAACAATCCCCGTTAAATTCAGCCCCCGACTCTATTTCGATTTGTGCAGTTGTAATTGTTCCCGTCACCTGAGACGTATTCTTTAAAGATACAAAACCGGAAGAAAAAATATTCCCGTTCACCACCCCGAAAACAACCACACTCGGAGAATTTATATCTCCTTCGATCTGCCCCGTGGTTCCTATGACCAATTTCCGGCAGGCATTGATACTTCCTGAAACCCAACCATGAATACACAAATCATCCTGTGATTCGATATCTCCCGTAAATTGTGTTCCTTCGTTCAACAAACTAACGACGACTTCCTTGGTATTCTTTTTCATAATCTGAAATTTTTAACTAGAAAGGATTATGTTCTGACCTAAAACAAAGTATAATATATATGTGCATGTGTTGTATAAAACTTGAACAAATATGTAGGGGACAAGATATATGTATGTATAAAATTTGAACAAATCTTTAAAGGCAAGAAAGGTCAGAAACATAATCTTTCTAATTTTTCAAACAATCTTTCTGTATATTTAATGTTTTCTTCAAATCTGTCGGCGACATACCGAACCAGGTTTTACAAAACTTATTCAGATGCACAGACGAATCGAACCCCAGTTTATCAATAATTTCTTTAAAAGAACAGTCTGTCACAGACAAATAGTAACGGACTTGCTTTGACTTTTCCCGCAAAATCCATTGCTCGCAAGTCTCCCCGAAAATTTCCTTAAAATGCCGCTGAAAAGCCCGTTTACTCATCAGACACACCTCTGCCAATTCCTCCAGACGCATATCGTTCCTGTAATTAGCCAAAACCATATTTTTAAAATCCATACTCTTAGCAATAATGGGGTAAAAAAACATAGACAACTCTTCCTTGGAATAATAAGCCCGGAAAATAATAAACAGCTCTTTCAATTTATCATCAAACAAATAGCTATCAAACCTATGATTAGAAATATATTCAATCTGCAATTTCAAAAAATCATCCATCGGATAACGAATATCCAATGTATCAAATTCGTACTTTAACATACTTTGAATAGGACTCAAAGCCTGAAAAGTAAATTTATCGCATAAGCTATACAATTCATCGAAGCCCAGAATCAAAAGTTTTGCTTCAGTTTCCAGTGTCAGCATACAATTCGCCTGAATTCCCAGAAACATCATCTCTCCTGTATGTAATTCCCGGTGAATTGATCCATTATAAATATACTTTATTTCACCTTCCAGATTAAAAATCAAATAATTACATTTTTCAAAAGAATCCTTTTCCAGAACCTCTTTAGCCGGAAATTCAAAATATTTAAACATTGAACCTTTTTTCCGGTCACTTCCATCTTTCATATAATAAGTGATATACATAATGCTCAAAAATTCAATTTATTAAACGTGATTTCCAAATCCGAAACCCTCCGTATTTCAATTTACATTTCACTTCCAGTATGTCTTCACTACGGAAAATCAATTCCTGCCCCATAAAAAACTCACGGGGTTGTCTGCCTAACGGAATCCGGATCAGACACATCTCAGACTTATGATCGACGATTCGTTCGACACTTCCCCTGACCGGAAAAGTAGAATTGAGATAAAAGGCTGAAGATTCATAAGCATACCATTCCGAACCTTCACGATGGAGATAAATACAGTTTCGATTATCACCTTCCATTTGCAATATCCTGAAAGCATCCATAAACACCAAATATTTTAATACACGCTATCTATATTCAAAAGTATAATCTAACAAGCTCAGTAAATTATATCAAGCCGTCATTCTATTGTAAATTATCAATCCAGTAAATAGGTACAATCCTTCTTCATCCTTTCTATATACTGTGTCGGAGACATTCCTAACCATTTCTGACAAAATTTGTTAAAATGCGAAGGAGAAGAAAATCCCACCGCTGCCATAAGCTCCTTTAAATTCACATTCACGTCCATCAACTGATTTTTGATGTGTTCTACTTTTTGTATTTGCATCCATTGATAAACAGGTGTACCGTAAATTTTAGCAAATGTCTTCTTGAAATAATAGGGATTATGACCGCAAAACTCGATTAATTCATCGACAGAACGTGCATGCAGGCAATGAGACAATACCAGTTTTTTAAAATCCCTGTTTTTATTGACAACGACAGGACGGAATAATTCTGCCAATTCCACCATAGTATAATAATTATACAGTAAATTAAACAACTCTTCCTGTTTTATTTCCTGTAAATGTCCGCACGCGACCCCATCCTCGAGATAAGATTTCAACAAAATCAAAAACAAAAGGAGTTCCTTACGAACCTCGGTCGGATGAAAACGATATTCCACCTTTTCACAGATACTGGATAAACGAAATAAGAGTTCCCCACCCTTATTTCCCGGATGATCCGTTGTAAAAAAAATCAACTTTACCGGAGTAACACATTCAATACGAACTCCTTCGTAAACCAAAAACATTTCATCCTTTCCCGCAATCCAAGGCTCGGTATTTTCATCCCTTACTTTCATTTCACCTTCCAATATAAAGAAGAGAAAGTAGTCGGTTTTATCTTCTTTGAAAACATGAGAACACCCTTGCTCCAAGAGGATCAATTTAAAGCCTCCGGTCAATTTTCGCGTATAATTTATACAAGGTACACAAGCCCACGTATAAAATAGTTTAGCAACATCCATCACCCTATAATTTCTGTTATTTGTAACCTATTTGACTCATTGCACACCGGAAACCGATGTCATTGGCGGCTTTTTTCTGATTAAGATACCGACGGCCTCCCGGAGAAAGCCAATACGTTCCGTCTTTCCAGGAACCTCCTTTGTAAACACGGGCTTCATCATTCAACAATGTCGTAACTTCTTTCTGATTGGCATAATACATTTCAGAAGTTCCCCGATCCATGCCCGACTTCCAATCAATTTCATTTGAAATCCGGGACTGTAAATCTCCGTCCCGATAATTCCGGTTATCAGCAATTCTGTAATTTTCCCGGTTTGCTAATTCAACATCTGTCTGATTACGATAACGGATACGCCCCAAACTGTCCTTTTCAACTATATTTCCATTTCCGTCCGTCATGGGTACTTTAAATATATTTCCCCGAAAAGGGTTAAACTCCGCCATATCCTGAAAAGACAAAGGACGATATACATCGAACACCCATTCATTTACATTTCCGGCCATATCATATAATCCGAAATCATTCGGCCAGAAAGATTTTACCGGAGCCGTATAGCCCCATCCGTCATTTGCAAAACCAGCCACACCCATATAATCTCCCCGGGCACGCCTGAAATTTGCCATCATTTTTCCCCGGTGTTTTTTTTCGTCATTACGCACCCAACTACCGTTCCAGGGATAAATCCGCGTACCCGCCACTCTTTCGTCTTCTGTATTTCCGATCAAACCGTAAGCAGCATATTCCCATTCCGCCTCAGTAGGTAAACGATATGACGGTAACAATAATCCGTCCTCCCACTTTACAGGACGAGCCTCCCTGCCATTCCCCTTGTAATTTTTATAAACAGCGCCTGCATACTGACCACTCAAATAAGCTTCCGTATTAAAATTATTTTCATCCTGCTGTCCTTCCGGATCATGCTTCAAAACCTTTTTATCGACCAGCATCTGTTCATTTACCCGGTCTGTACGCCATATACAATATTCAGTTGCCTGTTCCCAGGAAACTCCGACAACCGGATATTCAGCATAAGCAGGAAAACGCAAATAATTCTTTACCATGGGTTCATTGTATCCCAACTGATCCCTCCATACCAATGTATCAGGCAATGCCCTTTTAGCCACTTCCGGATAGTTGACATACACCCGCCCCAACCAATTCAGATATTCCAGCCAATCTATATTACGAACCTCCGTTTCATCCATATAAAAAGAAGCAACCGTAACCCGTCGTTGAATATTGTTATTTTCTCCCATCACATCTTCCTGCGTACGGCCCATCACAAACGTCCCGCCGGGAATAAAAATCAGACCGGGTCCTGCTTTTGTATGCTTTACCTTCGTGTATTCAATTCCGCCGTTTTCAGGATCATTATAAGCCCAGCCGGTAGTAGCCGATTTTTTCTTGCCAAACAGATTTTTCACTTTCTGACAGGAAGTCAGAGATAAAACACACAAGAGACATATAAGCCCTGCAACATATTTTTCTTTTCTCATATCAATCGAATTTATTCTTTGTATAAAAACGTACCCATTCCACCTTCATCATCTCTGACAGACGAACTTCCCCCGGTTCCTCTGTCGTTCCCAGACTCAGACAAGCATACAAAGCAGGTGCATCGGGTAAATGTATCTTTAAGGTCTTCACTACACAATCGTTGATCTTCCAAATCATCCGGTCCTCCAGCCAATCAAAAGTAAAAATGTAAAACCCGGATTTCAGACGTACCTTCCTTTTCAATTGTTCCACATCTTGTTCCTCTCCCGGATTACCCAGAAAACATCCGGCTTCATAACCTTTGGAACCGAATTTTACGATATTGATGTGCGGATAAAACCGATCCCCTGTTAACCAAAAACAATAATCCAAAGAAGAATCAGCCGGTATTTCCAGTTTTACTTCAAAACGTCCCAGCTTCTGACGAAAAGACAAAGCTGTATTTACCATTCCGGAAGTATAGCCGTAATCTTTGGTTATAATACCCCAACGGGGATCCCAATATTTACCATTGATTTGCTGCTGACGAAATTCAAGATACAAGTGTCCTTCCCTGACTCTCACATTATCAGGAATAAACAGCTGAACATCTCTCCCTACACCATAGGTAGCCTGAAGAAAACGTTCCCCGGCATAATAACGTGTAATCCATTTCGACCGCTCAAACGTGTTAAAATGGTCTTCAAAAGTCAGACTCCAGGAACGATACTGATAAAAAACCGGATCTTTTTTTAATTCGTAATAACGTCGCAACTCCGGGTCCTTTTTCAATCGGCGATATGCTCTCAAATCATGGAATGCTTCGCTCTCTTTCCATCTTTCGGCTTTACGTTTCCACGAAAATTTCCGCAATTGACGACAGCGTATATTGAAATCATCACTCCCTATTTTTTCTTCCAACTTCTGATACCGGTCCGGCAATCCGCTCGCCTTTAAAGCCGTAAAAAAACAGTGATCCTCTCTGAATTTCATTCGTTCGTTTTCAGCTTTCCGGGTAGAACGTATCCGAATCCGTCCGGGAAATAAAAATGGCCACATAAAGCAATCCAAAATTCTTAAAATTTATAAACCCCTCAAGTCACTTATCCCTCTGTATCTTCTATCGATTCTTTCTCATTGACAGTCAACACCCCGCTTTCAATCGGTTAGTATTCCCATAAATCCTGCTCGTAATTAAAAATTTCATCTCTAATCCGGTCAGACTCGAGTACGGCATCCATTCCGACAGCATAACTGCTGATCGTACGGTT
>NZ_DOED01000029.1:0-3417 GCF_003524185.1 Culturomica sp. | reverse complement strand
TTGGGGCCGAATACCTTTACAACGATCTGATAGCGGTGCGCGGGGGTTATCACATCGGGGCCGATAAGAAGACACGTCCGAGTTATGCCACTCTGGGTTGCGGTCTGATGTACCGCGGAGCAGAAGTGAACTTTGCTTACTGGCTGGCAGGCAGTGATTCACCGGTGAAGGGGACGTTCTGTCTCTCTGCCGGATGGAATTTTTAAAAGGCCGGGAGGATATTTTAGAGGACGGCGGAATTTGATCAGGGAATCGTCTGAAAAGTTTTGTTTATAATACAAAAGCTTTTCGGGCGATTTTTTTAGATTTATATTCACTGTTTTATTAAAAACCGGATGTTTCAAATTGTTTTCAGAAATGTGAAAAACCTATTCAGACAAGGGTATTTAGTTAAATTACAATATAAAATACCCATATTTGTTTAAATTGAAACAAAAATAACGAATGGAAATATTATTTTTTACATTTTAAAATAGTATAATTGTGGTTTGAAAACAGGAGAGGCTATTAAACTTTGTTTTACCATTAAATTTATGACGATGAATACCCGTCTATTATTTCTTTTATTTTTATTGTTCGCATATTCTTGTAGCGAGGATAAAATTGATCGTTCGAATGATAAGGATATACCTGAACAAAAAGTTGTTGAAGGGAATCATTTAGTAAAAGGACTTGTGAGAATCAAGTTAAAAGAAAGTGCTGAGCAACGGGTAAGTTTGACCAGTGTGGATGGAAAGACCCGTACCGGAATTTCGGCATTGGATGAATTGGCAGACCGTTTAGGTGCGACAAAAATCGAGCGGGTATTTCCGCCGGCCGGAGAATTTGAAGCCAGAACGAGAGCGGCCGGTTTACATTTGTGGTATGATATCTATTTTGACGAGACGAAGCCGGTTACCCGGGCTATCGGTGATTTGTCGGAGTTGGCAGAAATCGATAAGGTCGATCCGGTACGTAAGATCAAGCGGGTCGGAGGAGTAGGCCGGGCTATACCGATAACGATGTCCGGAAGCGGGATCGAGGCAGCTTTGCCGGGGAGGCCGAATGATCCTCTTTTGAGGGCGCAATGGCACTATGTAAATGATGGAACTGTGAAGGATGCGGTTGCCGGTGCCGATATTAATTTGTTGGAGGCCTGGAAGGTGACTACCGGGTCGCCGGAAGTGATTGTTGCTATTGTAGACGGTGGTATTGATTATGAGCATGAAGATTTGCAGGATAATATGTGGGTGAACGAGGCAGAAAAAAATGGAGCGGCAGGTCGTGACGACGATAATAATAATTATGTAGACGATATTTACGGATGGAATTTTGTCGATAATACAGCGACGATTATTCCCCATAGCCATGGTACTCATGTTGCGGGTACTGTTTCTGCTGTGAATAATAACGGGAAAGGCTTATGTGGAGTTGCCGGAGGAAGTGGAAATCACGACGGGGTGCGATTAATGTCTTGTCAGATTTTTAAGGCAGACCCGAATGACCCGAATGAGGATATCGGTACAAATCGTACTCCACAGGCGATTAAATACGGGGCCGATAATGGGGCTGTTATCAGTCAGAATAGCTGGGGATTTGTTTTCGATAATAAGGAACAGACCTATATGGATAATGCGACCAAAGAAGCTATCGATTATTTTATAAAATATGCCGGTACGGATAAAAACGGTAATCAGGTGGGGCCGATGAAAGGGGGGATCGTTATTTTTGCCGCCGGTAATGAAGATTCGGATTATAAAGCTTATCCGGCTGCTTATGGGCCGGTGCTGTCTGTTGCGGCCATGGCTCCGGATTATAGAAAGGCATGGTATTCAAATTTTGCGGATTGGATCAATCTTACGGCCCCCGGCGGGACAGAACCGATGGGTGTACGTTATGCTAAAGAGTGTATGGTTGCCAGTACGGGACCGGGAAATGAGTATATATATATGCAGGGAACTTCGATGGCCTGTCCCCATGTATCGGGTATTGCGGCTTTGGTTGTTTCCAAATATGGGGTCGGGCATCCCGGATTTACGCCCAATGATTTGAGAGAACGTCTTTTGGCGGCAACCCGGGATATAGATCAGTATAATGCGGGATATAGAGGAAAAATGGGTGTCGGATACATAGATGCAGCTTTGGCTCTTCAGGAGGATAGAGGCATTGCTCCGGAGCCGGTAGCGGATTTGGCTATCACATGGGGGGCTGCTTCCGTGCTTTTGAAATGGAGTGTTACATCAGACGAAGATAACGGAACGCCGGATCGTTATGATATATATGTGAAGACACAATCTTTTGACGACATGGATTTAAGCGGGATTGAACCGACAAAATCTATCGATGTAAGTCGTATGAAGTTTGGGGATGAGGTGTCTGTGCGGATACAAGGTTTGATTCCGGAGACTCGTTATTATGTTGCGGTTGTCGGTGTGGATCGTTTCGGGAATCGTTCGGCTTATACGGTAGAGGGAGGTGAGACCGTCACAAATGCGGCTCCTGTGGTTGTATGGAGAAATCCTACGGATATCGTATTGAAAGCCTTTGAAACGGCTAGAATTTATTTTGATGTTACGGACCCTGAAGATCAGGTTTGGGAATATCGCCTGGAAAGTACGCCGGATGGCGTTTCTGTCGGCCGGGAGGAGAATACGGTGATTGTGACGATTGTTGCACCTGAAATCACAGCGGGAGTGAAAACTCCGCTTCAGTTAATCGTAACCAATGAAGGAGGAAGTTCGGAAACCGTTGAAATTCCTTATGAAATATTACCCAACCGGACTCCTGAAATAGTCGGGACTGTTACTTTTGAAAATCTCTATTTTGGGAAAGTCGGGGAAACGCAGACCATCGATCTTAATACGTATTTCCGGGATCCGGATGGTGAAAATCTGAAATATACAGCAACTTGTTCATCGAACGGTTTGGTTTCAATAAGTGTAAGCAATAACCAATTGGTATTGAAATCTCTCAGAACCGGGTTGGGTAAGTTGACGATTACTGCGACGGATCATTTAGGTGCTACAGCTAATATTGTAGTTGATATTTTGGTTCGGGATGATTCCCGTATGGCCGATTTTTATCCGAATCCGGTTCGGGATGAATTGAATATCCAGATGGGTAAAGAGGTAAAAGGAAATATTGAAGTCAAATTATATAATACGAATGGCGTACTTGTTCTGGAAACGGGAAAAGAGATTGCCCCTTTCAAGCCTGCTAAATTAGATGTAACTAAATTGCCGGGCGGTAGTTATGTGGTGGTAGTGAAATACAACGGTAAAGAATACAAGAATAACATAGTGAAACTGTAATGATGAAAAGAACAAATATATTATTGGCCTTTCTTTTGTGCTCTTTCTTTGGGGCACAGGGCCAGAGCGTCTCATTTCTGAATATCAATCCCGATGTCCGTTCTGCGGGTATGGGAGACGGTGGTGT
>NZ_DOED01000027.1:0-124745 GCF_003524185.1 Culturomica sp. | reverse complement strand
AGCGGATACCAGATCTCCGGACTCGCGTTCATAAACTTATACCGCAGCGTAACATAAACGGCATCATGGTTATAACTGTCACGCCATGAATTTTCCCACTCCAGCGTAAAATATACACTCACGATGTCCCCCTCAATACCGCTTTGCGGAGTCTTGACCGTTCCCACAATACGTACGTTATTGCCCTCACTCAGCAAGGCAAAAAAACACAAGCAAATGGAAACGATATATCTCATAATTAATTTCTTACAATAGAAACCAAGCCCATATAAACACCCCCCTGTCCATCTGTAAATTTATAGACATAGGTCCCTGCCGGTAATATCTTCCCATTATCCGTCGTACCGTTCCACTCGTTCATATAAGGAGCCGCCTTATATAAACTTTGCTGATCCCGGTTAAAAATTTCCAACGTATTCTCCGGTGCCTGCCACAAACCGGAAATTTCCCAATTATCGTTGTATCCGTCTCCATTCGGCGTAAAGGCTACCGGGAATAAATAAGTTTCCCGTTCCCGGAATACAGCAGTAACCTGAGCATCCCGGGTAATCGTAATGGTACTGTCCGGCAACATCTCTGCCCCGTCTATTTCCAGGGAATACAACTTCCAGCCCGGATCGGCCACCGGTTTTATCCGTAATACCGTATAATGATCGATAATATCCGAAGGAGATTGTACCGCTGTTCCATCAGGCAAAAGCAAATCCAGCGTTCCTTTACCGGTTACAAAAGACGATACCGTCCATTGACGAATTTTGATAACCGCTGAGATCGTCGTATTTTCCAATACGATCCAGAAATCTTCATTCTCTATTTCCTGTCCGTTTACTTTCACCTCAATAACCTCATATCCTTCCGGATCATCCGGCACAGCAGCTATAGTCAAAGGCGTACGATAAGGTACCTTGTCTCCGGGCTTGACAGTGCCGTCCGGCGTCTCGATCTGTAAATGCCCGAACTGCGGATCGGTATAATCAATTGTATAAAGACGCGGTGCTACGACGGCTTCCACACGGGTTTCTCCACGCATCGTCCAAATCTCTCCCTGCGGGTGGGGTTGTCCGTTAACCAGAACGTCTTTCACTTCATAACCGGCAGGATTATAAACATCCGACTTTACCCGAATCTGTGTCCAATAATCCAAAGTTACAGGTGAACTGACATCCAGGTTTACCCAGTTTCCATATTCATCCATACGTTCCACTTTGATAAACCCGCTATCCGGTTGCACAACCACCAGCTTACACGGTATGATCCTCATACGGGCCTTGATCCGTACAGTATCATACAAAGCATCCTCTTTCGGCAACATAACCGTATTATTGACAACATTTCCTTCATTCCATGTCAAATCCTCCACTTCATAACCTTCCTCCGGTTCGACCCAAACGTCAAAAGCCGTCAATCCGGGATAACGCGCATATTGTCCTACCGCCTTACCGCTCTCCATCACATTCAATACACCGTGTTGCGGCTGTTCATAGGTAATCCAATAATATTTCCGGAATTCAACGACAATGTCGGTTTTTCCGGTGATCTCCACAGTTGTCTGATTCCCGCTTATCGAAACCGAAGTTCCGTCCGCCCGGTTTATTGTAAAAGATTCAATCAGATAAGCCGCTGACAGGGGATTTACAACCACATCCAATAAAGTAAAATGCTCGGTTCTGCGACTCTTATTCGAATTAGACGCAAGTTGCAGCACTCCGCCGGCTAATCCGTTGACCTCCATCGTCCCTTCTCCCTTGACAACAAAGGTGACATCATACTTTTTCAATGCGTATTCAACATGGAAAACAACACTGTCCACAGATAAATTACCTCCCGGTATCGTACAAATAACTTCACCTCCCTCCGGCAATACCGTTTGCGCTTCCCCATTCATCGTCAGTCCCACAACTTCATAACCGGTTTGAGGCTCTGCTTTCACTTTAAGAGTTGTACCCGCCGGATAGCGATGACCAACGGCATTGGTATCCGCACGGGAAACCTCCAATATTCCTTCTGTCGGATCGGTAGTTTCTTTCCGTACTTCATAAATCCGCTCAAAGCTCGCGTCTATATTTACTGCAGCGCTGACAGAAGCTACATAAGCCGGATCGGTCATCGCAACTCCTCCCATTCTGGTAATAAAACTTCCGGGTACTAACTGCCAGCTTTGACTTTCCGGTTCAACCCGAACCGTCAGTTCTGTAAAATGTTTTACCTCATCTCCCGAATGAACCACAGTACCTTCCGCAACACCGTTAAAAATTTTGTCGACTACAAGGCGTCCGCCCGGATTCGTCGTATAGTAAACCGGATAACGCTTGAATTCAAAGCGAGCTGTCACCGTCACATTGAAGTCCGGCATATTGACCAGACTTAACGTAAAAGGAGCATTCGTAACCGGTGTCGTTATCCCGTCATTAGCGGAAAGCAAAACGGTTTTACAACCTTCTGCATCCATCGTCCATATCTCAACAGGAGCGCCGACATCAACGGTAATACTACCGTCAGCCGTAAAAG
Source organism: Culturomica sp. (assembly GCF_003524185.1). Classification (NCBI taxonomy): domain Bacteria; kingdom Pseudomonadati; phylum Bacteroidota; class Bacteroidia; order Bacteroidales; family Odoribacteraceae; genus Culturomica; species Culturomica sp. Next base: position 122,237 of record NZ_DOED01000027.1, on the reverse strand, counting down.
TATGCTGTGTACCGTCTTCCAATTGCACAACCACCTGATTACCGCTTGCCCCGCTTTCCTGCTGCAAAACAATATTCAATTGTTTACTTTTCCGGTGAGCCCTTGCCGTAATGGTTACACTGTCTTTTACCACGACATTATTTACCTGCAAATCATAAACCGTCGGATCTCCATGCATAACAGCCGTCACCGTTACCGGTCCCTCGTACCAGGGATGCAATTGTAAAGTAGACAAGTCCAAACGCAGAGTAGACAAATATTCCGCCAATGAACCGTTTGCCCGGTCTACCTTGAAATCCGGTACCGCCCCACCCGGCATAACATAAACGTCTAATATATTAAACGCCTGTATATCGGGTTGATGCTCTATCTTTACCTTAAATTTCTTCGGTTGGAACGTTCCCTGTATATCCACATCCCCGGCCGGCATACTGAAAGTCTCCTCAATACTACCGTCACCGTCTGTATCCGTCCAGGCCAGATATGCTCCCCCATCCTTCGTCGCCGTCAAACTCGTACAGTCATGTCCCGTCAATTCGGCTCTCGCAACCAGTACTTTCCCTTCCGGAATCTTTTCTCCGGTATGATACACTTTACTGCCATCTGCCGCCTGCACTGTTATATTCGGACCGAAAGTCAACGTATATAACCGGCCGAAATGTACCGTAAACAACGTATCGCTCATAACGGTTACAGCTCCGGTATAAGGTGTATTGGATCCGGTAAACTTAGCAGCCTCCTCCCAGTCCGGTGCATTCGGAGTCGTATAGAAATGAAGCACCGAACCATGGGCAACGCCTGCTACCGATACTTCGGTATCGACATCGGCTTGTCCCAAATGCAATAAAAGAGTTCCGCCACCGCTATTCACACCGTTCCAAATTTCAGCCTCTCCCCCTTCAGCCGGAAGCTTTTTCAAAGTAACCCGATATTCTTTTTTCTCAAAAGTCACGGAGAAAGCAACATCTTTGGCAGTCAATCCCGCCGGTATGGTATACGTGGCATTCCCTTCCGCATCCCAGGTCAACGCCTGAGAAGCAATAGCTGAGCCCGGAAAATAAACAACGGCATTTGTACAGACATAAGCGTCACTGACCGGAGTCATCTTTACAGCAAAAGATTGACCGGCAGCATAATATTGACCGACAGCATCCTTAACCGTACCCGCTTCATGTATCGTCAACGTTCCGGCCGTTACGTTACCTCTTACAATCCGGTATCTCCGTGAAAAATGAGCCTCGATTCCGACAGAATCGGTAATATGATCCACATGATAAGGAGAAGTTTGTCCCAACAAGCGGTCTACACCTCCCATATAACCGGTAATCTTGTCAAAATGATAATATAGATCCGCCGCCGCCACCGTTATCTGATTCAGATCCGTACCGTGTTCTACCGAATATTTTCCTTGTGTATAATTATTCCCCTTCGTATCCGTCACCTTGACCGAGCCTCCATCCTGAGGAATAGCAACAATATTCAGCGGATATTGCTTTAATGTGAATTCCGCATACAGAGACAATTCACTGTTCAAAGGCATTGTCGTCAAAATATGGGTCTCTTTCCGGCCCGTACCGGGGAAAAGATGCAACTCATATCCTTCCGGAGCTCCAATGCCCGCCTCTACCCAAGCCTCCACTGTAGCCCCGACAGGCACCTGTACCCTCGTATAGCTGGCCTGATAATATTGGGGAACACCTCCGTCTATCTGAACCTTCACTTTAAAATCCGAATCCGGAGGGGTAACCTGTACCGTCAATGTCTTGGTCCGCCGCACCACTTCCGCTGCTATATCGACATGATTCGTTACCGGAATCGTAAAGCTATATACAAAATCCAAATCAGAAGAGGAAAAGCCAAGATCGACATTCCTTCCGCCCATCCTAGCGGTTAACGATTTCACTTCAAACCAGGTATCCAGACTACCGACACTCACAGGTGACAATGTAATGGTCACCTTTAACATATCGCCATACGACAATACCTGTGTTCCGGCTGATACCGATATATCAAGTCCTCCTTCGATTTTTACGACTTTCGGAGTCGCAGCCCCGGCCGGAGCATTCAAACTTAAGGTCAAATCATATTTCAGTCTTTCAAACTCAGCCTCTACCCGGACATCATCCGCGGGCATTGTAAACGTAAACTCGACCGTCCCGTCCGGTTTCTTATCCGTCTCCAGGCTATTCCCATAATCAGTATTCGGAACGGCATATTTTTGTACCGTTATTTTAGTACATACCTGCCCTGTCGTCGGTGTTGCCGAATAAGCTTTCAATATTTCTCCCGCATCGACAAAATCCCCGTTATTGACAACCGTCCCGTTTTCCCGGGTGACCTTCGTCACTGTAGCTCCGTAATATACCTGATAACGCTTGACAAATTTCACGGCATAAACCTCCGGTTGTACAACCGCAGACGTCTCATAACTAAACGTTCCGGTTCCTGTTTTACACATCTCCGAAGGCTTGTGTATAATCTCCACCGAAAAACCGGCAGGAGCAACAACCTGACAAGTCAGGCGGTCGCCATGCTTCACGTTCGTAGTTCCCTGAGTAGTGACGGTAACATCTCCTCCCGTCCATTGTACACTACCGTCCGCCGGTACAGTTACCACACCTTCCAATAACAACTGAACTTCATACGCTTTCCTCTCAAACGTCGTCGACAAATCCAGATTCCGGTCGAGACCAGCGTATGTATATTGATAAACTGTAGCCGGAGTACCCACGGCCGACAATGAAATATCTTCGGCAGGAGTAACTCCGTTGTTAACCACCTTATGCGCAGCATTCAACTGATAACCGACCTCTGTCTCTGTAGCCACAATCTTCACCTGAGCACCCTTCCGATACCAGTATTGTGTTCCGGCAGTCAGGACATTCGTTTCCGCTACTACACTCAAGCTACCGTATACAGATTGAGTGTATTTCACCTTATAATACGTTTCGGCACTTCCCTCAAACCAGATTTCTCCGCCGGTATGCGTTTCGGGGATAGTGTAATTTACATTTCCGGAAGTTGAAGGCGGTGCAGCGACTGTACTGATTGTTCCAACCCACAAGTTATTCCCGTCTACCGTAAGCGTTTCACATCCCACAGACCCGTCTGCAGCCGTTATTACAGCTTGCAATACGGCACCCGCAGGTACGACTGCACCATCGGCCAATACCGTCCCGTCTTTACTTACAGTGATAGTAGCTCCTGTCGGAGCTTTGATTCTAACCGTACATTTCCGGACAAATTTAGCTGTCAACACGGTATTCCGGATCAGCGTATACGGAGACGTCACATTATTCCCACTCTGATCACGAATATACAATAAAGTATCTGTTGCTGCCTGCACAGGCTCAATTTGCAACTCGGTATTTACATCATACGCCGCCCCTTTCACAATATCTCCCTCTGTAGTTTTATACACCTTCAACGCGTTCCCGCTACCGCTTATTTCATCGATACCCCAACTGATCGTATATTGGGGTGTCGTATTCCCGATACCGACCAAAACGGTAACGTCACTTGTAACAACAAATCCCCCTTCATCCAAAATGCTTCCTTCCGGATGCGGTGCGACAAGTGTATCCAGCTGGGTAACGGAATACCCATGCACACAAGCCGGAATCATCGTCAAGCGCGTACCATACGGCACCTGTGCCGTAACATCCGTCGTAACGGTTTCCGCTACCGTCAAGCGATCTGCACCTGTTTGATCGACCAACCGGACAGCTCCCTTATCCGGATACAAACCGGCTCCGCTCTTTTTACGCAAAGTAACAGTATACAACTCAGGCTCAAACTCGGCGGTAATCCTCACATCCGACTCAACTTTATTCAGAGTGTAAGCACCGGCATCTTTTAATTCCATTTCGGCATCAGCCCCCACCTTCACTTTCAATGATTTCAGCTTATAATGCGTTTGGGCAGTCGTCGAAATCTTTATTGCATCCCCATAATAAGCCTTTCCCGGACTTACAACAAAAGGTGTCCATACGGCCGCGTCCTTATCTTTCAAGGCAACAGTCAAATCCCCGTATTCCGGAGTTACATTCACATATGTAATAGCATAGCCTTTTCGCTCAAAAAACAACTCGACATTTTTATCTACCACAATATCCGATAAAGTAACATTTTCTACGCCCCGTTCCACACCATTTACCGTTATCTTCTTACAGATATAACCTTCCGGATTTTTAGCATGAATAACAACTCCGGAACCATGTGTTACCAAATGATCAACCCCCAATCCCGGATCGGTTGTATAAAAATCGGTTATGTCTGCGGGTAATCCTTGTGCCGTTATCGTCACCAGATATTTCTTCGGCTCAAACTCGGCCGACAATACCGTATTCTTTGTGACCATCCATTGGGAACCGGTAACCGTCTGTTCCGTCTCACCCGTCGGTTGAGCCGTCAATGTGCCTGTTTTATACTGATAGCCGGTATTCCCGACCGGAGTAATCGTTATCAGGGTATTATAAGGTAAGTTCACTTTGTAACCTCCACCCGTAATACTTTCCGGAACACCTCCTTTATCCAATGTCAGATTCCCGTTTGTACAATACCAGGATACGATACATTGCTCCGGTTCATAAATCACTTCCACGACCATTCCGCCGATACGCATATCTGTCACTTTATCCGTCGCATTCGTCAAGTCTTCCGGGTTACTGCTACCGTCGATATCGTATACTTTTATCGACTTTACACTATATCCTGTATTTTTTACAGCCTGGATGTCGAATGTCAAATCGGAAGCATATTCAACAGCCTGGCTAAATTCACTCACTCCGGCAGCCAAAGAATAACTCGCGGCAGTCTTTTTATTCACCACAGTCAATCCTCCCATCGTCCTGTCATTGACTTTCAACTTCACCGGATAAGAACGCGGACTAAAAGCAGCACTGAATGTAATGTCTTCAGTTCCGATCTTCACCCCTTTTCCGGCCCCGACCTTATCCTTTACCGATACCTTTGCTTCCGCAGATTTGGTCTTTTTCATCCAGACATCGGTACAATAATAGCCCGGATCAGAAACCGTATCCAGCAGGATTACTTCATTTTCCTCCACCACCATAGAAGACGTCGCAGGTGAAACCGACTTATCCGGGATCGTCATCTTATCGCCTTGTGCCGTAAGTTGTCCGTGTTCCGGTATTTCGACCGTCACGACGATAGGCGGATTCAAAGTAATCACCACATAGATATCATTGTTGATATTCGACACGGTATATACCTTATTGATATCCGGCTTCAATTCTTTATCTCCGGTAAGCATCTTCACGGTAACCATATCTGCCGTAATCCCGGCAATCTTACTAAAATCGACCTTAAACTGATAGGTATGCCCGGGCTCGACATGTGTCGAATCACAATTATCGGCATCCCGGACAGACTCGATGACCACATCGGAAGGTATATCAAAATAAACCTTATAAAAAGTATATTCATTTGCTCCGATATCGATAATATCGACAAAGCGCTTATTTCCCCACAGATCCAAAGCATCACTTCCAAAAATAGTGCCCAAAACATCGTTTATTCCGGCTCCGATACAAGGCGAATCTTTCATCAAACGGAAATCGTTATTCAATGAATCGACAAACAAAGGACTCGCTTTACCGGGTAGCTGAATATAACAATTGACCCCGTTAACACCGTCCCCAACCTGCTTATCCTTATTCCCCCAGATGATCGTATTTTTTAAAGTCGCACCACTTCCCAATTTGACAGCAGCTTCAGAGGCATCCTGCCCCCAAGCCGTCAATCCGCAAAAGATCAATATTCCCCAAAGGGCTACCAGACCAAATCTCTTTATCATAGTTACATACACTTATAAATCAATACGCAAATACAGGCCGTACCATAGCTGGAGCAGTACCTGCCTGTGGGGAAAAAGCACCGATAATATCTCCAACCGAACCATCCCCTTCTTTCCCAAAATTCAATACCCACATATTTCCGATATCGGATGTCTCCGAAGAGCTCCAATAAAAATCTTCCGTAAAATGCGATACAGCCACCCCTTGCTCTTCAAGTACCTGTAATGTCGCTTCAACTTCCGGCAACGCCGTAAACAATGCCGCCAACTGATAACCGGCCGGTAACGCCCAGTTACCGGCAAAAGTCCCGGCTGTATACTCCTTACAATACCGGGCGGCTTCACTAACGGTTGCCCACAAGCGGGTATTCTCATAAGCCGCCGTATCGAAAACGGCATATTCGAAATCTTCCGTTTGTGACGGTCCGTCTCCCCACACTTTCACCTCCTGACTCAAAGCCACGACATACCCCTTCAAAGGAGTATACAAATCACTGTTTATCCAAAAAACAATTCCGACAGCCTCTTTTCCTCCAGGATTTGCCCGATAGGTATCCCGGTCGATGATACTCCCGTCGGCACAATAGATATACCCCGGCCTTATTCCGGTCAGCATCCGGTCAGCCATTGCATTGCCGGCAACCGTACAATTGATGACGTCAACATCTCCGCCATAAATACCGAATCCGTCTTCAGCCCGGTTTCCGTATACCACAGTTCCGATCACCCGGGCATGATCTTCCAGGTATAAACCTCCCCCCTTCCCCTTGCCAACACTTTGAGCAACAGCCCCCAGGCAAGGCAGCAAAACTAAAAAGCACATTATATAATAATATCTTTTACTCATCGCTTCAAAATGAAGTTACCGGTATATATCCCAACACTGACGACCCCTTATTTATTTTTGACAAAGTACCCCATTTGAGCGGATTTGCATATTCAACCGCCCACACATACCGCGTATCCGTCGTTCCCGTACTCATTACCTCTGAAGAACTGCAACAAGGAATATCGATAAACGAAGGATATGCCGGAAATATTTTCTTCCAGGTTCGCTCGAGTAAGGCATATTCCGCTACGAGACACCTCAATTGCCCCAAAGCCGGCAGATACCATTTCCCTTTTTCCTCGGCCCAGCCTCCGCCATCATATTCTAAACACGCCTGTATAGCCGGTACATACCCCAACCGGCCGCTCGCTTTCACTTTTTGACAATGGCTCCACCCCATCGTATCTTCCACAGCCTCCTTCCAGGTTTCAAACGTAGCATCCGTCACCTGAATATCTGCTCCGTCGGTTACGGCCCATTTGCCCATATTTACAATCGGATATTTGCTAACCAGCCATCCTCTGTTTCCCTCCACGGCATCCGGATCGGGATTGATCCAAAACACAATCCCTCTTACCCGGGGCTCATCTGCTGCCGTAAGCTCCTCCATACGTAAAAAAGAACCGTCTCTCAACTGCACATCACCGACCCGGGGATAATAACGTCCCGCATAATTATTCCGGACGATACAGTTTCTTACCGTTCCACCGCTTACAACATATACACCTCCGCCATTTTCACCGGCAGCAATACCTCCACAAATCGTAAATCCATCCAAAATCCCTTCCACCCGGGCAACCCGAAACTTTGCGGTTGCCTGTAAAACAGTCATCTCCGTACCTCCGCTCTGCCTTTCACCGTCAGAACCATATCCCCCTGACACCTCCACACCGGACGGAACAACCAATTCCTCCGTCAAGGCATAAGTCCCCCAACGCACCAAAACCTTCTTCCCTCCGCCGTTTATCGCTTCCTTTATCCCCGCCATCGCATTCTCCCAGCTACTACCGTCCCGGGTGCCGGAACCTCCGGGCACCACATAACGCAACTGTGCTTCCCCCACCGTTACCATAATCAGCAAGCCGATAAACACCAAGCCTATTTTCTTTATCATAGCTTACTTTATTATTTTAATAGTTTTGCCTTCCACCTTTCATCCTGTCTTTACGGATACATTATATCTCAATAAACAAAAATCGGACGCACATTGTTACGGGTCGTTTTCTCTGCCTCCGTGCTACCGAAGCGACCGTACGCCCCCGTCACAAAATTGACGACACATCCGCTGTTGTGCTCTCCGGCAAGTCCGTCGTTTGAACTCCAATACCAAGCAGCCGTCCTGGACTTGCCCCCTAACATATCAATATCCAACCCCGGATGTACACGTTTCAAAAAACGCAACGAAGCATCCAAAGCCGAAATCTGATTAAAAATACGCCGCAAATACAGATAAGTCGGCAAACACCAGCGGGGTGTACCCTCAACCTGTTTTTCAGCCCGGTAACCGTAACAGATATGTCCGGCTTCGAATTCCCTATACCCTCTGTCAGTATATTCCTGCTCCATCTTCAACGTATTGCCGTAACAAGCCGTATCTTTCAAAAAAGCGACACCTCCCCAATCTTCCAGTTCATACTGCCCGGATATATTCAAAACATTGACAGCTCCCCAGGACCCCTGGAATTCCTGCAAAGCAATCGCGGCCCCTTTCGGATAAACGGCATTGATATCCCCACGCACCCAATACACAATACCGATGGCATCCTGCCGCCCGTCACTCTCATAAGTCACGGTATCCACGATCTCCCCGTTCAAACAATAAATATATCCCGGAGCGACACGGGTCGTATCTACCTTCAGCTTCTCGTTGGCAATCACCGTCGTATTGATTACCCGGGCATTGCCACCGGCAATTCCGAAACCGTCCTGAGCCTGATTTTGATATACAACCGAACCGACACAACTGCCGTCATCGTGCAAATATATACCACCCCCCTTTCCTTGAGCACAAGTATCAACACAAAACCACAGCAACCATATACACCAAAACACCTTCTTCATAATCAAAAACATTTTACGGCATACGCCATTTGCGGCCGAGTAACCGTTGCCACACCTTTACGATCCTCGACGATTACATAAGTCCGTAATGCCGCCTCATTGTAAAAACCGCTCAACTGCCAGCAATTCACCGCATCCGGACGGGAAGAAGAAGTCGGCCAGCTTTTAAACCATAACAAATCGGCCTCATACCAGGAAGCATAAGCAATACTCGGATTCACAATACCAAAATATTTATTCATCACTGCCATATCGGATCCGGACCCGATCTGTATTTTATCCCATACCATTCTAAAAGAATTATCCACCGTATTCCACTCCGTCAATATCCACATGATCTCACCGATAGCCGGCAAATACCAGCCTTCTCCATAATTCCGGCAGGCCCTGGCCAAAGGAAAATCTGTCACATAAGCATTCGTGTTCGATAAAAGCAATTCCGTGTTCGCAGCACCATCCGTATCCGATAATGCCGATTCGACTTCCGGGCAATAAGTACCCTCCACCAAATTCACAAGAAACTCCTCGTTATACTTACATTTATTTTTGACAGCAACCCACGGCTCATTGAACTCTTTTATCGACATCGCCCGGGCCCTCTCACCTACCGGAGCGTCCCGCTTCGGATTTACCCAAAAAACAATTCCCACCACCTCGTCGGCCTGTCCGTACACATATTGGGAAACATCCATAAAATCACCGCTTTTCAACAGAAGATCACCGACCTTCGGCGTACTCCCCGAAGCCTGATTACTCCGAATGATACAATTCACCACCTTTCCGCCACTCTCTACAAGAATCCCTCCGCCATTAGCACCCTCTGCACGTCCTCCGGCAACTACAACCTGCTCCAAAACCCCTTTTACAGTCGCAATCCGGCAAGTAGAATCCCCTTGAAAAATAGTTTGTCCGTCCGGATTTCCGCGGTTATCCGACAACATATCCTTCACACCCGTTCCCTCACGGATATAACCTCCCCTTATCGTCACATTCGCCGGAACAAGCAGTTCTCCTTTCTTTTTTCCCTTTTGGGCCGATATCAAATACTTACCGACAGCCACCCGGATCTCTACCGGTCCGGCTACATCCTTTACCGACTCCAAAGCTTTATATACGGATTCATACGGTAGTGTCTGTGCCCCCGACCAGCTATCATCCCCTCTTTCCGACACATACACGACTTTTTGTGCCGGCAGAATCCCGGCAAACAACACCAACATCAACACATTTAATATACGTTTCATCTCAATACCTCCTTGGGAATTCCCCCTCCTGCTTACCTAAAATACCACTTATTTTTACAAGCATCAGCACGCTTCCATATACGATAAGCCACACCGATCTCATGGGAAGCACCCCAGTCACGCTTGTTGATATCGTAAGTGTAATTCAGCTCTATCGTATTCCGAAGCAATATTCCCATATGAACAGACGGGTTCTCCAATTTACGGAGTGATCCGCCGATCCACACCATATCCTCATACCATAACACGGCATTGATATCCACACCCGTTCCCGAATAGCCGTCATTTTTATACATCACCGAAGGAACAAAAGCAAAACGGCTGAAATATAGCTGCCACCCGGCTGTCGCATATATGTTATTGTATCTTTCCTTATTGTCCTCATCATACGGATCCTTCATATACCGGGAAAGGGATCCACCTACAAAAGGCCCTGTAGAATAGAGCCATACTCCGGCTTCAACCAAAGGTGTCGCTTCATTCCGCTTGCCGACTTTTAACAAAGGATCATCAACATCTCCCACATATTCATCCCCGATCTTCATCGTCGACATCGATACTCCGGCTCCCACACCGGCAGACAATGTCCAATAAGGACTCAAAGGCACATGGCAGGCATAACTGAGCGTAACATCCGTATAAGTAAAGATATTAAGCTTGTCATAAGTCACTTTTGCCCCCACCCCATGCTTGATCCGCCGGTAATTGTAATCCAAATGACCTTTTTCTACCCGGTATCTTTTATCAAAATCAGAATAACGCAACACCTGATCCTTATCTTTCGCCAAATTCGTATTGAAAGTAAACAGGATAGAGGTCGGAGAGTTTTTGATATTCGTCCACTGACGGCTGTAAGATAGCCGGACGTCCATATAATCATTCACCCCCGCAACCGCCGGATTCATTAAATAATTGTTCAGGAAATACTGACGGGAAAATAACTCATTCTGAGCATCCGCATAGGACGCCATAAGTAAAAACAATAGGCTTATATACCACTTTTTTTTCATCAGACTCACGATTAGAAGCACAAACAACGTTTTATCGCCTTTGCCTCCCGACAAAACAGCACACAACGCCCTACTTAACATATATATTATACATCTACTTTAATTAGGCAAAAGTAATAATAAATCTATTAAACGAATCCTAATTTTATAATAAAAACAGGCATTTTTGATAATTTTAACACACTTTTTTAACCATTCCTTTTTACAACTACACCGACCGAAAATTTCAGACTTTCAGTCGAAAGCGAAATACATTTAAGCAAGGCCCCGGAAACGGTCATGGATTTACGATCCGGGAAGGCCACATAAGCCAATCCGGAAAAAGAATTTCGCAAACATTATTACCGTTTCTTTCGTTTGAAAAGAAAAATTTACAAGCTGAAAAATATAGATTCTAACTGTAGATTTACGATTTTAAGATTAAAAAAAATCTAAGGAAGAAACAGCCCGACAAACAATTTAAAATTTAAAATCTAAAATTTACAATTTATATGTACATTTGTATCCAAATTATAGTTCAAAGTCAAAGGTAAAAATGACATGTAGCCTGCTGACCTAAAACAAGTAACTAACTTAATATCACAAAAAACATGTTACCTAAATTTCTTATTGCTGACAATTCCCAGGAAGCTCTCGATCTGGTATATGTTGTACATACGGAGAGTCCACGGTGTATTATTCAATGTGACTTAGACGGTTTTTACAGCAATCAGCGTATTTATTGGATTGACGAAGAGCCGCTTTCACAAGACGATATCGATTCGTTAATGGAAGAAGCTGAAAATTTTTACGAGAAAGAACTCGATAACCAGGAAGAAGTTTACGATGAAGAAGAGGAGTAGGGTTAACATTTGAAAATTTGATTTAAAATGAAGGAAAATAAAGTTATCTACACGAAAGAAGACCTCAAAGATTTTAAGCATCGGGGTATCAAGCAGGAACAGGTAAACCAACAACTTGAAAATTTCAAGAAAGGTTTCGGTTATGTCCGGCTGTCCGAACCGGCTGTAATCGGGAATGGCATCAAAATCATTCCGGCCGAAGAAGAAAATTACCTGATCGATCTCTATGAAAAAGGGAGCCAGAAAGCAGATGTTATAAAAATGGTTCCAGCTTCCGGTTCCGCTTCCCGAATGTTCAAAACATTATTTTCCTTTATGGAAACATACAAAGGCGATACGGAAGAATTTCTGAAATTCGTACAAGATAAAGCCCCCAACAGCATGCATGAATTTTTCCTGCATCTGAATGAATTTCCATTTTATGAACATTTAAAAAGTATCATGTGGAAAGACAGCAGAGATCTCGAAAAAATGCTGGAAAAAAGGGAATACAAGGAAATTCTGGAATATATCCTTACAGATAAAGGCCTGAACTACGGCAACACCCCGAAAGGACTGGTTGACTTTCATGTATACCGCGACTTCGTCCGCACTCCTTTTGACGAACATCTGGTAGAGGCAGCTTTATATTGCAAAAACGGAAAAGATGCCAATCTGCATTTTACGGTATCAGAAGAGTATCTTCCCCGGTTCAAGGAGCGTTTGAGAAAAGTAACGAAAGTATTTGAAAAAATGTTCGATGTAAAATATAAGGTTACTTTTTCAATTCAAAAACCGTCTACAGATACTGTTAGTGTCGACGAAAAGGGAGAACTTGTCAGGGATGAAAACGGACAAATCCTTTTCCGTCCGGGCGGTCACGGTGCTTTAATTCACAATTTAGACGATATCAAAGGCGATATTATTTTTATTAAAAACATCGACAACGTTATTCCCGACCGAAGCAAAGCCGATACGGTCAAATACAAAAAGTTATTGGCCGGTATGTTGTTCGAAATACAAAGTAAAATCTTTGAACAACTGGACTTATTGGATAAACGGGGCCTTACCGACGAAAAACTCGATGAGATTGAAAAATTCATTGAAGAAAATACCGGATATAAAAAACCGGCCGATCTTACCTTTCCGGATCGTAAAAAACGGATTCGTTTTTTAAAAAGCTTATTGGATCGCCCGATCCGGGTATGCGGTATGGTGAAAAATGAAGGCGAACCGGGAGGCGGTCCGTTCTGGGTAAAAGCCGAAGACGGCAGCCAACGGTTAATGATCATCGAATCCGCTCAAATTGACCTGAAAGACAAAGAGCAGAAAAAAATATTCGAACATGCCACACATTTTAATCCCGTAGATTTGGTTTGCGGAACCCGCAATCACAAAGGCAAGCAATTCGATCTCACAGATTTTATCGACTACAATCAAGGGTTTATTACGACCAAATCCTACAAAGGAAAAGACATCCGTGTACAGGAATTACCCGGACTGTGGAACGGTGCCATGGGAAATTGGATATCCATTTTCGTGGAAGTACCGTTGAGTACCTTTACTCCGGTAAAAACCGTATTCGATTTGCGCCGGACGGAACACCGGAATGTATTTTTCAAATGCTGAACATCAATATTATTGATTTACGGTTTTTATTAGGAAAAGAATGATAGCAGCCGAAGTTATTTTATCATGATGAACCTGGATTCTGAGGTTTTATATTTTACAATTTACTACTGAAATAATAAAATCACCGGTCAAAAATCGTAAATCTAAAATCAAAAATCGTAATCAAACGTGGAGAAAAAAAGAAATTACCTTTTACTCGTATTAAAAGGGTGTTGTATGGGGGCGGCAGATGTCGTTCCCGGAGTGTCCGGAGGAACCATCGCATTCATTACCGGTATTTACGAAGAACTGATCAACTCAATCAAAAGCATCGATTGGACAGCCATAAAATTGCTGTTCAGTCTGAAAATCAATGCTTTTTGGCGAAAAATAAACGGCAGTTTTTTATTCTCTGTACTCTGTGGCATTGGTATTTCTATTTTCTCTCTGGCCCGTCTGATGACCTATTTGCTAAAGTACCACCCCATTGAAATCTGGTCTTTCTTTTTCGGTTTGATTATCGCCTCCTCTTTTTTGGTTGCAAAGGAAATCCGGAAATGGGATATCTTTACGGTAATATCCCTGATCGCCGGGGGAATTGCTGCATATACGATCACAGTACTTAGCCCGGCATCCACACCACAAACCTGGTGGTTTATCATGCTCTCCGGCGCAATTGCCATATGTGCTATGATTTTACCCGGAATTTCAGGTGCTTTTATACTGTTGCTGATGGGGCAATATGCTTACATCATGGCAGCCGTCAGTAGCCTGAATCTCGGCATCATATCTGTATTTGCCATTGGAGCCATTATCGGTATTATTTCGTTCTCTCATATTTTATCCTGGTTACTGAAAAACTACCACAGCTTGACTGTTGCGATGCTTACCGGATTTATGGTCGGCTCGCTGAACAAAGTGTGGCCCTGGAAAATCACCTTGGAGACCTATGTCGACCAACACGGCGTAAGACAAGCTCTGACAGAACAAAATGTACTGCCCCGAAGCATAGAAGGTGATCCGTTGGTAGCACAAGCGATAATAATGTGTCTGGCCGGATTCTTTTTAATCTGGGGCGTTGAGAAAATCGGGAAAAAAATGAGCCGGAAAAACTAAAATGGAATTTACAGAATAGCGAAATCTGAAAACGAACAAACAAAACACATACATTCATGTATCTTTACGGTCTGGTCGGTTTCCCTCTGGGACATTCTTTCTCTCAAAAATATTTCACAGAGAAATTCGAAAAAGAAAAAATAAAAGCTTTTTATCGGAATTTCGAACTGGAAAATATCGCTGCGCTGAACGACATCATCCTTCAAAACCCGGAATTGCAAGGCTTCAATGTCACCATCCCCCACAAACAAACCATCCTCCCATACATAGACGAACTGAATGGGGCTGCCCGGGAAATCGGAGCCGTCAATTGCGTGAAAATCGTACGGGAGGACAACTGTATCCGCTTAACCGGTTACAATACTGATACGGAAGGATTCCGCTTATCTCTGTCTGATTTTATCCCGCCAACAGTTACCCGGGCTTTAATACTCGGCAATGGCGGAGCTGCCCAAGCCGTCCGCTACACATTAAAAAAGCTGGGCATATCTTCTTTAACCGTATCCCGCAACCCACAGGGAGAAAATGAGATCGGATATGCAGACGTACACCGGTATTTACCGACACATTTTCTGATTGTAAATACAACTCCGCTCGGCACCTGGCCCGACACGGCGACCTGTCCTTCCATCCCCTATGAGCAATTGACACCTGCCCATTATCTGTTCGACCTGGTTTATAATCCGGATATCACCCTTTTCATGCAACAGGGACTCCAGGCTGGAGCTCATGTCCGCAACGGACTCGGCATGTTGATCGGACAAGCCGAAGCCGCCTGGAAAATTTGGAACAATCGATAAATACATTATCCACCGGATTCCATACACTATTTTCGCCAAATCCACAGACCGGTATAACCGCAATAAATCCAACTTATCCGCAAAACCCGTGAGAAAAATCAAAAATCGTAAATCATAAATCGTAAATCATAAATACGCTCTCCCTCCTTTCAAACCTCATTTTTCAATTTAAAATCTAAAATCCCTTTTCACTCTTTTCCCATAATCCCTATACATCACTTTATCCTTCAACCATAAACCCAAAACTTATCCGCAAAACCCGTGAGGCAAATCAAAAATCGTAAATCGTAAATCAAAAATCATAAATACGCTCTCCCTCCTTTCAAACCTCATTTTTCAATTTAAAATCTAAAATCCCTTTTCACTATTTTCCCATAAACCCTATACATCACTTTATCCTTCAACTATAAACCCAAAACTTATCCGCAAAACCCGTGAGAAAAATCAAAAATCGTAAATCATAAATCATAAATACGCTCTCCCTCCTCTCAACCTCTGTTTTTCAATTTAAAATCTAAAATCCAAAATCTAAAATTACACAACAAGTCCGTCCCAGTGTGTAAATTTTAGCTTGAACAGTTCCGGTCAGACTGAATTTTATCTGAAACTTCGAATTTCTAAATTTCCAGATTTTTAAATCTCATCTTTTCTTTTTATCTTCGCAAACGTTATCGGATAAAAAATCTATGTACCGACCGTCTGAATATTATTTTGTTTTAGCTTACATCATGGGCACCCTGAAATTCCACTGGGGGCTATAATTTTTTTTGCTACAATTTTACCAGATACAAAGCCGGCATCAACCGTCATGTTCTTTCGTATATCCGGCTTTCCATAACAGAATTCAATTATTGACGATTATAAAACCCAAACAATTATGCAAAGACAGCTACTATTAGGTGTTGAAGCTATTGCCCAAGGTGCAATAGACAGCGGGATATCGGGCGTTTATGCTTACCCCGGCACCCCTTCGACTGAAATTACCGAATATATTCAAACTTCCAAAGAAGCCATTGCCCGTAACATCCACAGAGCTTGGGCTGCAAATGAAAAAACGGCCATGGAATCGGCATTAGGAATGTCGTATGCCGGAAAACGAGCCTTGGTATGCATGAAACACGTAGGGATGAACGTGGCAGCCGATTGTTTTATGAATGCAGCCGTCACAGGAGCAAACGGCGGTCTGCTTATAATTGCAGCAGACGACCCATCGATGCACTCTTCCCAAAACGAACAGGATTCACGGACATACGGAAAATTTGCCTTAATACCGACCCTGGAACCCTCCAATCAGCAGGAAGCCTACGAAATGACCCGTTACGGCTTTGCTCTCTCGGAAACCGTCGGCAGTCCGGTATTGCTGCGTATTACAACGCGCTTAGCACACTCCCGGGCCGGTGTTACGCCATCTGACGGGCTTCCGGAAAACCATTTGCATCTCCCGGAAAACAAACGCCAATTTGTATTATTACCGGCCATTGCAAGAAAAAGATACAAGCTGTTATTGGAAAAACAAGCCGATTTTGTCAGAGCTTCCGAGCAATCACCATTCAACCAATACCTGGACGGTGAAGATAAATCACTGGGGATTATTGCCTGCGGTATCGCATACAACTACCTGATGGAAAATTTCAACGGTAAATGCAAATACCCTGTTGTTAAAATCAGTCAATATCCGCTACCCCGCAAAATGATCAAACGTCTGCTCCGGGAATGCAAGCAGATATTGGTGTTGGAAGAAGGGTATCCGATAGTCGAGGAAATGCTGAAAGGTTATCCCGGCCTGGAAAATATTATGGGCCGTCTGGACGGAACCCTTCCCCGCGACGGAGAACTGAATCCCGATTTAGTAGCGAAAGCACTTTGCTTCCCGACGACCGAAGGTGCTCCGGTACCGGAAATTGTAACGCCACGCCCTCCGGCCCTCTGTACCGGATGCAGCCACCGGGATGTTTATAAAGCATTGAACGAAGTCATCTCCACATACGGAGAAAGACGTGTATTTTCAGACATCGGTTGCTATACCCTGGGAGCACTCCCTCCCTTCGAATCCATCAACAGTTGCGTAGATATGGGCGCTTCCATTACGATGGCAAAAGGTGCTTGCGATGCGGGACTGTTTCCGACGGTAGCCGTCATCGGCGACTCCACGTTCACTCATTCGGGCATGACCGGCTTATTGGATGCCGTCAATGAAAAAACACCGATTACAGTCATCATCTCCGATAACGAATCGATTTCAATGACCGGCGGGCAGGAATCTTCCGCTTTAGGCAGAATAGAGTCGATCTGTAAAGGCATCGGAGTCGAACCCGAGCATATCCGCGTTCTTCTTCCGGTTCCTAAAAACCACGAAGAGTTGTGTAAAATTATCCGTGAGGAACTGGAATACAAAGGTGTATCGGTAATTATTCCCCGCAGGGTTTGCATACAGAAAGCTGCAAGAGACAGTAAAAAGAAATAATCAATGTTTCATCACCAGTTTGTATCATACTGCATTGAAACAAACCACACATAAATCGTAACTCATGAAAACAGACATTATATTAGCAGGAGTCGGTGGGCAAGGCATCTTGTCCATCGCCGCAGCCTTAGGATCGGCAGCCCTGACAAACAATCTATATATGAAGCAAGCCGAAACCCACGGCATGAGCCAGCGGGGAGGAGATGTACAATCCTTTATGCGCATTTCAGACCAACCCATTTTTTCCGATCTGATTGCTAAAGGAACCGCTGACATCATCCTATCGGTAGAACCCATGGAAGCTCTTCGCTATCTTCCCTATTTGCGCCGGGGAGGATATGTGGTAACGAATTCCACTCCCTTCATCAATATTCCGAACTACCCGGATACCGGGTTATTGATGGAGACGTTGAAGGCATTACCTCATCAGGTCATTATCGATGCCGATACCCTTGCAAAAGAATCAGCCGGGAATGTCCGGGCCGGCAATTTTGTCATGTTAGGCGCCGCCTCTCCTTTTATCGAAATTCCGTTTGAATACCTCGAAGAAGGCATTCGCGCCATTTTTGCACGTAAAGGTGAAGATATCGTCGAAATGAATTTAAAAGCCTTGCGGGCCGGAAGGGAATTTGCCCAAAACTACCGGTAATAGAAAAACAAAACAGCCGGCTGAAAAAAATATCAGCCAGCTGTTTTCATACACCTCATCCCCTTCTCTCAGAATCTTTTTCCCCTTTCCTTTTTATTTTTTACCTTTATTGTATTATCTTTACCCGTCAAAAACATCAATATATTTTATTGATTTTTTGTAAAATAAGTCCGTAGGCTTATTTACTATTTTCGCAGACTCTTTGTGTACAGACACTTAAAATATTGAAATATACAATTAATTTTGAACAATTAGTTAAAATATTAATCCAAAGAATCTTTCGGGTCGGTTGTACCGGCCAGGAAGATGATAACTTAAATAAATTAACATGAAAGGACTGAAAATTGTTGTTCTTGCGAAGCAGGTTCCCGACACGAGAAATGTGGGAAAAGATGCAATGAAAGCCGACGGAACTGTAAACAGGGCAGCTTTACCTGCTATTTTTAACCCTGAAGACCTGAACGCTCTGGAGCAGGCATTAAGATTAAAAGATAAAATTGAAGGGACAACCGTACACATTTTAACGATGGGTCCGGGCCGGGCCGCTGAAATTATCCGGGAAGCCATGTTCCGCGGAGCAGACGGAGGCTTTTTGTTGTCCGACCGGGCTTTTGCCGGTTCGGATACTTTGGCAACCTCCTATGCGCTGGCTTGCGCCTTACAAAATTTAAAAACCGATTTACTGATTTGCGGCCGTCAGGCTATCGACGGCGATACCGCACAGGTAGGTCCCCAGGTAGCAGAAAAATTAGGAATTCCGCAAGTTACCTATGCAGAAGAAATTCTTGAATGTAACGATCAGAAAATAACGATCAAACGCCGTCTCGAAAGAGGCATTGAAGTCGTTGAGAGTCCTATGCCCTGTGTCGTTACAGTCAATGGCTCGGCTGCCCCTTGCCGTCCCCGTAATGCACGTTACGTCATGAAATACAAATATGCCCGTGCCACACAGGAAATGCAGGACGCGGATGAAGACTATATCAATTTACTGCACGAGCGTCCTTATCTGAAAATTACCGAATGGAGTGTAAACGACATCAAATGCGAATCCCAGGAACTGGGCTTAAGTGGTTCTCCCACAAAAGTAAAAAACATCGAGAGTGTCGTATTCCAGGCTAAAGAAGCCAAAGTACTGGAACCCAGCGACGAAGCCATCGATGCTATGATGAAAGAATTAATTACAAACCACACCATTGGCTAATTTACGATTTATGATTTACGATTTACGATTGCTATAAGCAACGGAATCAAAAATCTTCAATCAAAAATCAAAAATGAAATTATGAACAGCGTATTTGTATATTGCGAAATAGAAGAGGGTGTTGTAGCAGACGTAAGTCTTGAGCTGCTGACGAAAGGACGTACCCTCGCCACGGAGCTCGGGGTAAAGCTTGAAGCCATCGTATTAGGCAGTGACCTGAAAGGAGTTGAAAAACAAGTATTTCCTTATGGAGTAGATACCCTTTGGGTAGGAGACGACAAACGTTTATATCCGTACACGACTCTTCCCCACACCTCTATCCTGGTTAATTTATTCAAGCAGGAAAAACCCCAGATTGCTTTTATGGGAGCCTCAAGCATAGGACGTGACCTCGGACCCCGCGTTTCTTCTGCACTGCACAGCGGTCTTACTGCCGATTGTACCAGTCTGGAAATCGGAGACTACGAAGACAAAAAAAATGATAAAATATACCATAACCTGCTGTACCAAATCCGGCCGGCTTTCGGAGGTAACATCGTAGCCACCATTGTCAATCCGGATTGCCGTCCGCAAATGGCGACAGTACGGGAAGGTGTTATGAAAAAAGAAATTTTCGATGCCAATCACAAAGGAGAGATAAAGACAATCGATGTCAATAAATTTACCGCTCCGGAAGACTTCGTAATCCATGTCATCGAACGCCACATGGAAAAATCGAAGGTAAACCTGAAAGCAGCTCCGATCATCGTTGCCGGAGGATACGGTGTAGGATCGAAAGAGAACTTCCAGTTATTACACGAACTGGCCGGTGTACTAGGCGGAGAAGTAGGGGCTTCCCGGGCTGCTGTCGATGCCGGTTTCTGTGAGCACGAGCGTCAGATCGGTCAGACGGGTACCACCGTTCGTCCGAAATTGTATATTGCCTGCGGTATCTCCGGACAAATCCAGCATACTGCCGGTATGGAAGAATCGGCTATGGTTATCGCCATCAATACCGATAACAACGCCCCGATCAATAAGTTTGCCGACTATGTCATCACCGGAGACCTGAATGTCATCATTCCGAAGATGATACAGTATTATAAGAAGAACAGCAAGTAAATAATTTTTGATTTACGATTTTTGATTTACGATTAACGAAGTGAGTTGAAATCAAAAATCTAAAATCATAAATCTAAAATAAAGTAAGTATGGCTAATTTTTATACAGATAACGAAGATATAAAATTTCATCTCGGACACCCGTTGATGGAAAAAATTGTAGCATTAAAAGAGCGTAACTATACGGAAGCACAGGAATTTGAAAGTGCTCCGCGTGATTTCGAAGATGCTATTGACAACTACGACAAAGTATTGGAAATTGTCGGAGAAATTTGCGGAGATGTCGTAGCGGTAAATGCAGAATCAGTAGACGCAGAAGGTCCGCAGGTGATAGACGGTCATGTACAGTATGCTGCCGGTACACAACAAAACATCGATGTAATCAACCAAGCCGGATTGAACGGGATCTCACTGCCGCGGAAATACAACGGATTAAACTTTCCGATCACTCCGTTTATCATGGCAGCGGAAATTGTAGCCCGCGCCGATGCCGGATTGCAAAATATATGGGGATTGCAGGACTGTGCCGAAACAATCAACGAATTTGCGAACGAGGAGCAAAAAGCGAAATACCTGCCCCGCGTTTGTGAAGGTGAAACCTGTGCCATGGACCTGACAGAACCGGATGCCGGTTCCGATTTGCAAGCCGTACAACTGAAAGCAACCTACAATGAAAAAGACGGCCAGTGGTATTTGAACGGAGTAAAACGTTTTATTACCAACGGAGACGGACATATTTCACTGGTGCTGGCCCGCTCGGAAGAAGGCACAAACGACGGACGCGGTCTGTCCATGTTTATCTACGACCGCAATAACAATGCCGTTACCGTGCGCCGTATCGAAAACAAATTGGGAATCAAAGGCTCTCCGACCTGTGAATTGGTATTCAAAAATGCACCGGCCGAATTAGTCGGTGAACGGAAAATGGGATTGATCAAATACGTTATGGCATTGATGAATGCTGCACGTCTGGGTATCGGCGGCCAGTCTGTCGGTATTGCTGAAGCCGCTTACCGTGAAGGCCTGAAATACGCGCAAGAACGGAAACAGTTCGGTAAAGCTATCATCGAATTCCCGGCCATCTATGAAATGCTGTCCAATATGGAAGCCAAGCTACACGGTATCCGTTCCATACTTTATGAAACAGCACGCTTTGTCGACATGTACAAAACCTACTACCACATTTCCAAAGAAAGAACATTGGAAAAAGACGAGCGTAACGAAATGAAAGAATATCAGAAAATGGCTGATATCTATACCCCGTTGCAGAAATTGTTCGCCAGCGAATATGCCAATGAAATCACCTATGACGCATTACAGATTCACGGTGGTTCCGGATTTATGAAAGATTATCCCATTCAGCGGTATGTGCGTGATGCCCGTATTACCAATATCTACGAAGGGACTTCGCAACTACAGGTTGTAGCTGCGATTCGCGGTGTAACTACCGGACAATATGCCAAATACATTCATGAAGTGTATGAAAAAATGGCCATCAAACCGGAACACGAATATTTGCGTGAAACCCTGAAATGCATGACCGGTCAATTGGAAACCTGCACAGCTAAGGTAGCGGAAGCCGGAAACACGGAATATACGGATTTCCATGCACGCCGATTGGTCGAAATCGCCGGATATACAATCATCGGCTACTTGTTATTACAAGACGCCCAACGCTGTGAGAAGTTCCAGAAATCTGCCGAAATCTTTATCAATTACGGACAGGCTAAAGTGGCTGCTCATGCAGGATTTATCCATAATTTCGATCCAGATAAACTGGGTATATACAAAAAGTAAAAAAACGCCCTGCGGGGCGTTTTTTTTATAAAACATTCAAAAGCAAACATCTAAAATTTTTATTTTTTCCTCCCCAAAAGCATTCGTTTAAAATTTCAGATTATCCCCACAATCTTCTCCTGCAAAAAAGAGGAATCATAAATCATAAATCTACAATTAAAATATGGCTTTTAAAAAAACGTTAAAATAATTTTTGGAGATCATTTGTGTGTAAAATAAATTATTTTTACAAAGTGTAGCAATTATAATTTTAAATATAATATTATGAACCTATTTCGAACATTAATCACAGTTGCAGTCGTGTGTCTGGCATCCTGGACTGCCATGGCTCAGGAAAATGCATTATGGATGCGTTATCCGGCTATTTCTCCGGATGGAAAAACAATCGCATTTAATTACAAAGGAGACGTTTACCTCGTAGGCAGCGAAGGCGGACGTGCCACTCAATTAACAACAAACCCGGCTTATGACGGTTATCCCGTATGGTCTCCGGACAGCAAAACTATCGCGTTCGCTTCCGACAGGGCCGGCAGTATGGACGTATATACCGTACCCGTAACAGGAGGTTCTCCAACCCGCCTGACCTGGAACTCGGCTTCCGAAACTCCGGTTGCATTTACCCCGGACGGCAAGAAAATACTGTATCGTGCCAACTTCCTGCCGGATGCACAATATACCCAATTTCCGAGCGGCAGCCAAATCTATGCCGTATCTGTAAAGGGCGGAAGACCGGAACAATTTCTGACTTTCGATGTATACGATATACAATTCAATAAGGCCGGAGATAAAATCATCTATCATGATTATAAAGGATATGAGGACAACTGGCGTAAGCACCATACCTCTTCCGTTACACGCGACATCTGGTTACACGACTTAAAAACCGGTAAATTTACAAACATAACCGACAAAGAAGTAGAAGATCGTAGCCCGGTATTCAGCGATGACGAGCAAAGCATTTATTTCCTAAGCGAGCGCTTCGGAGACTTCAATGTATGCAAACTGGCATTGAACAATCCGACCGAAGTCAAACAAATCACGAAGCATTCGAAACACCCGGTACGCTTTTTATCCAAAGCAAACGACGGTACTCTCTGTTACTTTTTCAATGGAGAAATCTATACCTTAAAAGATGGCCAGCAACCTAAAAAACTGAATATACAAGTTGTTACCGACCAGTTGGAAGCAGAATCCAGATTGAATAATCTGCCTTACGGAGCCCGTGAAATGGCATTATCGCCCAATGGTAAAGAAGTTGCTTTTATCGTGAGAGGAGATGTTTTCGTTACCTCTGTTGAATATCCGACAACCAAACGTATCACAAACACAGCCAGCCAGGAACGCTCCGTAAGCTTCTCTCCGGATGGCCGTACATTGGTATATGCAGCCGAACGGGATGGCAACTGGAATATATACACGGCTTCCCTGACCGACAGCACGGACAAATCATTTACGTATGCTAAAGATATCAAGGAAGAACAGATTACGAAAGGCAAAGACGCTTGTTTCGAACCGGCATTCTCTCCGGACGGAAAAGAAATCGCTTATCTGGAAAACCGGACGACCCTAAAAGTAATCAACCTGAAAAGTAAAAAATCCCGGACAGTACTCGACGGGAAATACAACTACTCTTATTCCGACGGCGATCAATGGTACCAATGGTCTCCGGACGGCAAATGGATACTGGCCAATTATTTCGAAAAAGGAGGCTGGCAAAACAGAGATGTTGCCTTGGTAAAAGCCGACGGTAGCGGGGAAATCCACAACCTGACCAATAGCGGATATTCGGATGCCAGTCCCAAATGGATGATGGACGGCAAAGCAATCATCTGGTTCTCGGACAGAGCCGGTTACCGCAGCCACGGTAGTTGGGGTGCCTACTATGACGTGTATGCCCTGTTCCTCGACCCGGAAGCTTACGATGACTTCAAAATGAGTAAGGAAGAAGCAGCCCTGGCCAAAGAAGAAAAAGCCCTCCAAAAGAAAGAAGAAGAAAAGAATAAAAAAGACGACAAAAAAGGGAAAAAAGACGATAAAAAGGAAGACAAGAAAGACAGCAAAAAAGAGGAGGTCAAATTACCCGAGCTTAAAATGAACCTGGATAACCTGGAAGATCGCATTGTACGCCTGACGATCAATTCTTCCAATCTGGGAGATGCCGTGCTGACAAAAGACGCAACCAAATTATACTACCTGACCAGCTTCGAAGGCGGATACGATTTGTGGGTTCGCGACTTCAAAGAAGGCAGCACCAAAATATTGGCCAAGCTGAACAAATGGGGCGGTTCTCTGGAAATGGACAAGGAAGGTAAAAACCTTTATATGTTATCCGGCGGACAGATCAGCAAAATAAACATCAGCAACGGACAAAGCAAACCGGTCACCTACAATGCCGAATTCGAACTGAAAAAACCCCAGGAAAGAGAATACATTTTCAATCACGCATGGCAACAAGTCGTTGATAAATTCTATGATCCGGCACTTCACAATGTAGACTGGAATTTCTACAAAAAAGAATATGCCCGCTTTTTACCGCATATCAACAACAACTATGATTTTGCAGAAGCTTTAGGCGAATTATTGGGAGAATTGAATGCCTCACATACCGGCGCCCGCTATTATGCCTATGGTAATGCACCTCAGACAGCCGTTTTGGGAGCATTCTACGATCCGACATACAAAGGCGACGGTTTGAAGATCAAGGAAGTGATCGAAAAAGGTCCGCTGACTAAAGCCGAAACCAAAATCAAAGCCGGAGTCGTGATCGAGGAAATCAATAATCAACCGATCAAAGCCGGTGAAGACTATTTCAAATTATTTGAAAACTTAACAAACAAAAGAGTATATCTGAAACTTTACGATCCTGATACCAAAAAACACTGGCACGAATATGTAAAACCGATTTCTGCCGGTGCAGAAAAAGGATTGCTTTATGACAGATGGGTAAAACAACGGAAAGAACTTGTTGAGAAATTATCCGGAGGTAAAATCGGATATGTACATATCAAAGGCATGAACAGTGCAAGTTTCCGGGAAGTTTATTCCGAAGTTTTCGGACGTTACCGGAATAAGGAGGCCATCATTTTAGATACCCGCTTTAACGGTGGCGGCTGGTTACACGAAGACCTGGTAAACATGCTCAGCGGAAAGAAATTTGCTGAATTTGTTCCCCGCGGTCAATATATCGGTCAGGATCCGTTCGCACAATGGACGAAACCGTCAGCCGTTATCATGAGCGAAAGCAACTACAGTAATGCACACGGTTTCCCCTGGGTATACAAAGAATTGAAACTCGGTAAGCTGGTCGGAATGCCGGTTCCGGGCACGATGACCGCCGTTTGGTGGGAAACCCAGCAAGACCCGACACTTGTATTCGGTATTCCGGAAGTCGGAATGAAAGACAACCAGGGACGTTTCCTGGAAAATCTGCAATTGGAACCGGATATCCGTGTTAACAATGACCCGGCTTCTGCCATTCAGGGACGTGACCTGCAATTGGAAGCAACAGTCAAATCACTGTTAGAAGAGATCAAATAAAAAATCAGACTAATTGTAAAAATTATAAATCGGATTACGCGGCTAAAGCCGCATAATCCGATTTTTTTTAAAAAAGAAATACACCTGCTTTCTCGCAAGCCTGCCGCACTTCATCCGGCCACAAGCCTGCCTGCACTTCTCCGATATGGCATTTCTGCAACAACAACATGCACAAGCGGGATTGCCCGATCCCTCCTCCCATTGTCTGGGGCAAACTTCCCTCCAACAATAAAGAATGAAAAAACAATTTTTTCCGTTCTTCACATCCCCGGATTTCCAATTGCCTTTCCAAAGCTTCCGGATTGACCCGTATCCCCATCGATGATATTTCAAAAGCCGACTGCAACACCGGGTTCCAAACCAATATATCTCCGTTCAAACCGGGTAAACCGTTCTCCAGCGTCGACCAATCGTCGTAATCCGGAGAGCGGTCGTCATGTATCGTTCCATCGCTTAAAGCCCCCCCGATTCCACAGATAAAGACAGCCCCGTATTCCTTTGTAATAGCTTGCTCCCGCTGTTTCGGCGTTGCTTCCGGATAACGCTTCCGCAGTTCTTCCGCATGTATAAATGTGATCTGCTCCGGTAAAAAAGGAGTCAGCACAGGAAATTGTTCGCTCAACAAAAATTCCGTCCGTTTCAAAGCAGCATATATCCGGCGTACACAAGTATATAAACGTTCCACCGTACGCTCCTCCGGAGTAATGACCTTTTCCCAGTCCCATTGATCGACATAAACGGAATGGATATTACTGACAGCTTCATCCGGCCGTAACGCATTCATATCCGTATAAATACCCAAACCGGGGGAAATGTGGTGCCGCCACAAAGCATACCGTTTCCATTTGGCCAAAGACTGTACAATCTCTGCTTTTTTACCTCCCAACATGCGGGCCTGAAAGCTGACAGGAGCCTCCGAACCATTTAAATTGTCATTCAGACCTTTTCCAGAAGGGACCGCCAAAGGCGCTGTAATACGCCGCAATTTCAATTCCGCAGCCAAAGCCAGTTGAAAAGTGTCCTTTACAAATTTAATAGCATGTTCCGTTTGCCAAACGTCGAGCTGAGAGCAATAATCCTGTGGTAAAAATAATTGTTTCATGTGTTTTATCGGTTTAAAGCCAGAAACCGGAAAAATAAAATACAAATTGTAGATTTACGATTTTAGATTAAAAAAGCTGATAACGAATCAGGTTACCGGGTAATTTAAAATTTACAATCTAAAATTTACAATTCAGACGAATCTTTTTATTGCAGATTTATGATTTACGACTCCTCTTTTTTGCAGGAAAGGATTGTAAGTCCAATCTAAAATCGTAAATCTGAAATCATAAATCCGTCTTGCTGTTCTTTTAACTTCCGAATCTGACTTTCATTACAAAAAAAAGCCTTCCCGAAAAAAGGAAGGCTATATAAATTATATATCAAAATACACTGCTATCGATAATAACCTCCCCCTTGCAATCGATTATAATTATAATTGCAATTATTAAAAAGAAGATTATTATTCAGATTTCTCATGGTCGTTCCACTGTTTCGGAACAAAAATAGAAGATAATCGCAAATAAAAAAAGAAGATTCCAAAAAAATATTTTTAGCCTTCGGGATTCGGGCGAAAAGGACTATCTTTAACATGCTAAAGCCAACGATTTAATTGTAGATTTCAGATTTACGATTTTAGATAAAAAAATCTGATAACGAATCAGGTTCCTGGCAATTTAAAATTTACAATCTAAAATTTACAATTTATATGAACGATACATCTAAAACGCCAAAAAAATGATATCCAAACACATACACGTTATCACATTATTCACACTTCTCTCACTGTTTCTGTTTTCCTGCAAAGAGAAAAAACAAGACAGACATATCGTTACGGTAAGCATCCTTCCTCAAAAATACTTTGTAGAAAGAATTGCCGGCGACTACTTGCAAGTAAATGTCATGGTTCCCCCCGGAATGAATCCGGCAACCTGCGATTTGAATACCGGACAACTGAAAAAGTTATACGATAGCGACTTATGTTTTGCCATCGGCTATCTTCCCTTCGAAACCACCCACCTTTATCCGGCACTCTCAAATCGTCCCGATATCCCGCTTATCCGGCATTCAGACTCATTGCAACTGATCGCAGGAAGCTGCAATCACGATCACCACGATCACACACACGAAGGCGGCGTAGATCCTCATGTATGGCTCTCTCCGCACTATGCAAAATCTATCGGGAGAGATATTTACCGTACATTATCCGAAAAATACCCCGAAAAACAGCAAGAATTTTTAGCCAACTACAAATTACTTGAACAGGACATCGACAAAATTGCGCATTCAGCCGATAGCATACTGTCAGAAAAAAAACACAAAACTTTTCTGATTTACCATCCGGCACTGACCTATTTTGCCCATGACTACAACATGGAACAGATCTCGATCGAGCATGAAGGGAAAGAACCGGATCCCAGGCACCTGAAAGAAATCATGGATACGGCAAAAGAAAAAGACATTCATGTCATTTTTATTCAAAATCAATTCGATATCAGCAACGCCCAATCGATAGCCAAAGCCATCGGAACCGATATCATCCCGATTGATCCGCTAAACGAAGACTGGCTTGCTGAAATGCAAAAATTACTGCAAATTTTTCAGGAAAAACTAAACTAGATTCAGTATACATTCATTCCATTTTTTTCCCAAAAAATAGAAATTGATTTGCGCGTATAATCCAAAACCGTAAATCCGAATTTATAATTAAAACAGCATGTCGACAATACTCGAATTAAAAAATATCACTGCCGGATATGAAGGTATCCCAGTTCTGAAAGAAGTAAATCTAGCCATAAAAGAACAGGATTTCATCGGAATAATCGGCCCGAACGGTGGAGGCAAAACAACTCTTTTAAAAGTCATTTTAGGCCTTCTGAAACCTTTCAGCGGAGACATTCATTACTACGTTTCCAAAACGAATCTCTTCGGTTACCTTCCCCAAAACAGCCAGTTCGACCGCCGCTTCCCGATCAGTGTCAGAGAAGTCGTAATGTCGGGACTGATGTCTGAAAAAAAATTGTACCGCTATTATTCCCGTCAGGACAGGATAAAAGCCGACGAATTACTGATAAAATACGGCATGGGAGACTACAGCAAAGCTCCCATCGGAGAACTTTCGGGAGGACAAATGCAACGGGTGTTTCTATGCCGGGCAATTATTTCATCTCCCCGTATCCTGATTCTGGACGAACCGACGACCTATGTGGACAGTAATTTCGAAAAAGAATTTTATACCATACTGAAAGAACTAAACAAAACCCTCAGCATTGTCATGGTCTCGCACGATCTGGGAACCATTTGCTCGTACGTAAAAACAATTGCCTGTGTCAATCACGGTTTACATTACCACCAGTCGAACCTCATCAGCACGGAGCAATTGCAATCTTATAATTGCCCCATCGAGCTGATCTCCCACGGTCCTGTCCCCCACCGGGTACTGACAGACCACTCCGATAAGAACTGTAACTGTAACAAATCCTAAACTTCAGCCATTAATCGCTTCCATTGCCATGCTCGAATTCCTAAAATACGATTTTTTTCAAAATGCCTTGCTCAGTACCGTCCTGATCGGTATCAGCTGCGGACTGGTCGGCACCTACATTGTTGCCAAACGGATGGTGTTCATCAGCGGCGGAATTACCCACGCTTCTTTCGGAGGCCTGGGCTTTGCCTACTTCATCGGTATTTCACCCTTATTGGGAGCCGCCGTATTTTCAATCGCAACGGCCATCGGCATACTTTTTCTTGCCGAAAACAAAAAAATACGGGAAGATTCTTTAATCGGCATTTTCTGGTCGGCCGGAATGGCCATCGGGGTACTCTTTATCTACCTTACTCCCGGATATGCTCCCAACCTGATGTCCTACCTCTTCGGCAACATACTGACGGTTACCTGGGGACAAATTCTCCTTTCCGTTTTACTCTGTCTGGTGATTATTGTTTTCTTCGTATTATTCTACCGTCCGCTGTTCTATATTGCTTTTGACAAAGAATACAGCCGTACGCACAACGTACATGTCAACCGCATTGATGTTGCCATTATGTTGATTATTGCCCTATGCATCATATTGTGTATGAAATTAGCCGGTATCATTTTAGTTATCTCCTACCTGACACTGCCTCAGGCTATTGCCGGCACTTATTACAAAAATTTCAAGCAACAATTGATCGCTTCCTCTATAATCAGTGCTATCGGGTCGGTAATCGGGCTCTTCGTGTCGGCGGCATTGAATACCCCTTCAGGAGCTACAATTGTCGTATGCTTTTTACTATTTTTTCTCCTGGCCTGGCTGGGAAAGAAAATCTGGAAATCGTAAATCTAAAATCTGCAATTAAAACGTTCTTTTTTGCCTGAAGATTTGTTAGCTTTGCAGACGGAACTTTATATTTAAAAATTTAAAACGTTTGAGATATGAATTATGACCTGATCGTCATCGGAAGTGGTCCTGGCGGATATGTAGCAGCAATCCGGGGAGCCCAGTTAGGGATGAATGTTGCTGTAATCGAAAAAGCCGAGATCGGAGGTATATGCCTGAATTGGGGATGTATTCCGACCAAATCCCTTCTAAAATCGGCACAAGTACTCGATTATGCCCGTCATGCAGAAGACTACGGCGTGAAAATAGAAAATACGCAACCGGATTTCGGTGCCATTATAGCCCGTAGCCGGGGTGTTGCGGAAAAAATGAGTAAAGGCATTCAATATCTTTTCAAAAAAAACAACATCACCGTTATTGAAGGACAAGGAAAATTAACGGCAGATAAAAAAGTAGAAGTAACGGCAAACGACGGTGCAAAACAAATCTACGAAGCCAAACATATTATCCTCGCTACAGGAGCACGCTCCCGCCAGCTTCCGGCTATTCCGCAAGACGGCAAGCGCATCATCGGCTATCGGCAGGCTCTTACCCTGGATCATTTGCCGGCTTCCATGCTGGTTGTCGGTTCCGGAGCCATCGGTTCTGAATTGGCCTGGTTTTACAATGCAATGGGTACAAAAGTTACTTTAGTCGAATTTATGCCCAACGTATTACCGATAGAAGACGAAGAAGTATCGAAACAGATCGGACGTTCCTTCAAAAAAGCCGGTATCGAAGTCATGGTGAAATCATCTGTCGAAAGCGTCGATAACAGTGGCGAATTATTAAAAGTAAACATTCGCAACAAAAAAGGAGATATAGAAGTCCGGGAAGCCGAAATCGTATTGTCTGCCGTAGGTATTGCGCCTAATATTGAAAATATCGGTCTGGAAGAATTGGGTGTCGAAACGGAAAAAGGCAAAATCAAAGTCGACGATTACTATCGCACCAACATCGCCGGAGTCTATGCCATCGGAGACATTGTCCACGGACCTGCTTTAGCCCACGTAGCTTCAGCAGAAGCCATTTGCTGCGTTGAGAAAATTGCCGGCCTGGAAACCGAATCTATCGATTACGGCAACATCCCCGGATGTACTTATACAACCCCGGAAGTCGCTTCCGTCGGTCTGACCGAAGCCAAGGCCCTGGAAGCCGGCTATGAGTTACGCATCGGAAAATTTCCTTTCACAGCTTCAGGTAAAGCAAGTTCAGCAGGCGCCAATGACGGATTCGTCAAACTGATTTTTAATGCAAAAGACAATACCTTATTGGGTGCCCATATGGTCGGTGCCAATGTAACGGAAATGATAGCAGAACTGGTATTGGCCCGTAAAGCAAAAGTCTCCGCACATCAATTGATTAAAACGGTACATCCTCACCCGACAATGAGCGAAGCCGTTATGGAAGCTGCCGCTGCCGCTTATGACGAAGTAATACATCTATAAAACCATTAAATATTTTTACATGAAAAAGACTTTATTAATTGCAGCCTTAAGCCTTAGTTGTTCCGGAATTTTCGCCCAGGCAATCGAAGGCAAGGATTTGCAGGAAATTCAAGCCTCGTTTAAAAAAGATACTCCTACGCGCGCTTTACAAAACATCCTTACAGCAGATAAAAATCTGAAAGGGAATGCACTTAACCGTGAACTGCAAGGTAAAATCGACCATTTTTTCAAATACCGTGTAAATGTCAAAGGAATTACGGATCAGCACAGCTCCGGACGCTGCTGGATGTTCACTTCCATGAACGTACTCCGCCCGGAAGTTATGCAGAAATACAACCTGGACAAATTCGATTTTTCCCACAACTATACCTACTTCTGGGATATTTTTGAGAAATCAAACCTATTCCTTGAAAACATCATCTCCACAGCCGGAAAAGACATGGAAGACCGGGAAGTATGCGAATATTTCAAATCTCCGGTCGGTGACGGAGGCGTATGGAACTTGTATTACAATGTAGCCCAAAAATACGGTGTCGTACCCCAGGAAGTCATGCCGGAAACCGCACATTCAGACAATACTTCGCAAATGGTGAACATCATCAATGAAAAATTACGATTGGGAGGGTATGAGTTACGGGAAATGGCTGCTGCCGGCAAATCGGCAAAAGAACTGCGGAACACAAAAAAGGAAGTACTGAAAGATGTCTATCGGATACTGGCTCTTTGCCTGGGAGAACCGCCTCATTCCTTTACCTGGAGATTCAAAGACAAAGACGGGAATATCAAAGAATTGGCGAATTACACTCCCATGCAATTCTACAAAGAAATCACTCCCGCTGATTATAACCCAGATAATTACATCATGATTATGAATGATCCGACCCGGGAATATTACAAGATATATGAAATACAAAATTACCGGAATGCCCAGGAAGGCATTAACTGGACTTACCTGAACCTTCCGAACGAAGATATCAAAAAAGCAGCCCTGGCTTCCATAAAAAACAATGAAGCAATGTATGCTTCTTGCGATGTCGGGAAACAACACCAACGGGAAACAGGTATACTCGATCCTGAAATGTACGATTACGAATCCTTACTGGGCGTAAAACTCAAAATGGATAAGAAAGCACGTATACTTACCCGTCAAAGCGGCTCTTCACATGCCATGACATTGATCGGATGTGATACAGATGCAAATGATCAGCCCGTAAAATGGGAATTTGAAAACAGTTGGGGAAGTGCAAGCGGTAACCACGGTTATCTGACCTTCACAGACGACTGGTTCGATGATTATATGTTCCGTATCGTTATCCACCGGAAATTCTTAGATGCCAAAGCCATAGAAGCTCTCAAACAAAAACCGGTGCAATTGCCCGTGTGGGATTATATGTTCTAAAAACAGAAATAGAAACAGAAATGGCCAAAAGCCGGGAAATTCCCAGGCTTTTGGCCATTCTGTTCTAACTCACCCCATCTGTTTTCAACCTTCCTTCGTCAACAAAACCGTTGCATAAGCCGATACACCTTCCTCCCTCCCTTCAAAGCCGAGCTTTTCCGTTGTCGTTGCTTTTACAGACACATCTTCGGGAGCTACTTGCATAACAGCAGCCAGAGTGTGTTGCATATCTTCAATAAAAGGACGTAATTTCGGACGCTGCATACAAATCACACTATCTACATTACCGATCTCATATCCTTGTTTCCTTATCAGTTCCACCGTTCGCTTCAAAAGCAACTTGCTGTCGATACCTTTAAATTCAAGGGCTGTATCCGGGAAATGATAACCGATATCTCCCATGCCGGCAGCCCCCAGCAAGGCATCGCAAATTGCATGTATCAACACATCTCCGTCCGAATGAGCGATACAGCCTTTCTCATGTGGCACCAACACGCCTCCGAGCCATAAGGGTAAGCCCGCTTCCAAGCGATGTACGTCAAAACCGATTCCTGTTCTGATTTTCATTTTCATCATTTTTTAATCCGGTCGCAAGATTAACAAAAAAAGCGTTAAATCCGCCGCAAACAGAGCTATATGTTCAAAAAAAACAAGATTTTTATTTTTGTAAATACATTTTTAAGTATATTTGTGAATTAATTGCGTTTCGTTTGATTCGAATAAAAATACTAAATTAAATAGCTAAAAAAAACTGCTCATGAAAAAACATGGTTTTTTAGTTTTGGGAATGTGTTGTGTGATGCTTTTCTCGGCAAGTTCTTGCCAAAAAGTAAAAAAACTTTTCGGAGGAGGCCAAAAATCTTCTACTACCGGTTGGACTTACAATGATAAGAAAAACGGGGGTATGGAATATAAAAAGGTGAAGAATCAAAAGACAGGCCCGGGACTTGTATATATCCCCGGAGGTACCTTTGTGATGGGACGGACACAGGAAGATGTTATGGGAGACTGGAATAACCCACAGCGGCGGGTCACAATCGAATCTTTCTATATGGATGAACATGAGGTGCGGAATATCGACTGGCTGGAATACCTCACCTGGTTGCGACGTGTATACGTCAGTTATCCCGAAGTGTATAAAAAAGCGTTACCCGACACACTGGTATGGCGCGAGCAATTAGCTTATAATGAACCGATGGTCAGCAACTACCTTCGATTCCCCGCTTATGCCGAATACCCGGTAGTCGGTGTAAACTGGGAGCAAGCTACGGAATATTGCGTGTGGAGAACCGACCGTGTAAACGAACAGTTATTGATTGACAAAAAGGTGCTGGCACACGATCCGGACAATCAGAGAGACGAAAACAACTTCAATACAGAAGCTTACCTGAACGGACAATATGTAGGGACGGTAAAAAAGAATATCAAAGGATTAGGCAAAGAAAGAAGACCTGTCAAATGGGAAGACGGGATTTTACTGCCGGAATACCGTTTGCCGACAGAGGCTGAATGGGAATATGCAGCCTACGCTTTAGTCGGAAATACACACGACGAGCGCATCAGCAACTCCCGCATTTATCCGTGGGACGGCTCCTGGGTCAGATATGCTGAGAAAAAGCACAGAGGCCGGATGATGGCAAACTTTGTCAGAGGTAAAGGGGACTATATGGGGGTTGCCGGAGACGCGAATGACGGTTTTGCCATGACAGCTCCCGTCAAAAGTTTCTGGCCGAACGATTTCGGACTGTACGACATGGCCGGCAATGTAAACGAATGGGTTTCGGACGTTTATCGTCCTTTATCCTTCCAGGATATGGCAGAATTCAATCCTTATCGCGGGAATGTCTTCAAGACGCTCGTAACCGACGAAGAAGGCAACATCGCCCAGAAAGACAGCCTGGGACACATGCGTTACCGTGTTCAAACCGACGCAGAACTGGCAAATAGAGAAAACTATCGTACTGCCGATAACCGGAACTACAAAGACGGTGATATCCAATCCCGGATTTCTTCGGACATCGACTGGAAAGCACAGGACAACAAAGGCACAAAAGATATGTACTATGTTTCCAACGAAGAAACGACAACCATGATCGATGATGAAGCCCGGATATATAAAGGGGGCTCATTCAAAGACAGGGCTTATTGGCAAAATCCGGGAACAAGACGTTATCTGAATCAGAAAAAATCGACCAACGATATCGGCTTCCGGTGTGCAATGAGTCAAATCGGCGGCGGGAAAGTCAAAAAGAGATAAAAATAAAAGGTTGTGAAATTCACAACCTTTTTTATTACGAACCTGATAAACAATTCATTTCAGAAAAAATGACTACAAACATCGCCTCTCTATACGAAACTTACATCCGGGGACACCGGGTAACAACCGACTCCCGGAATATCCAACCGGGGGATGTTTTTATCGCCCTGCGCGGAGACAATTTCAACGGTAATAAATTTGCACAACAGGCACTGTCCCAAGGGGCTGCTACGGCAATTATCGACGATCCGGAATTCGACAACGGAGAAGGATACATTCTAGTGGAAAATACGCTAACCTTCCTGCAGGAAACCGCCGCCTATCACCGCCACCGGTTGGGAATTCCGATACTGGGAATAACCGGGACGAACGGTAAAACAACAACGAAAGAACTGTGTTATGCCGTACTTTCACGCCGTTTTAAAACCGTCGCAACCCAAGGCAATTTAAACAATCATATCGGAGTGCCTCTCACCTTGTTGAGTATGGATGAAACCACAGAATTCGGAATCGTAGAAATGGGCGCGAACCACCCCGGTGAAATAAAAATATTATGTGATATTGCAGACCCGGACTTCGGCGTGATCACCAATATAGGCCAGGCTCATTTAGAAGGATTCGGCAGTTACGAAAATATCATATCTACTAAGAAGCAACTCTACGATCATATCTTCCGGAAAAAAGGAAAAGTATTCGTCAATGCGGAAGACCCTCTTCTTATGGAATTATCCCGGGATCACAACCGGATTTTATACGGTAAAGCAGAAGCCTACCTGAAAGGCGAGCTACTTCAGTCAATCCCTTATATGGTATATGAACTGAAAACCTTAAAAGGAAACCTTTGTATCCGGACCAAGCTGACAGGCGGTTATAATTTCGACAATGCTATGGCTGCTTCCTGTATCGGGACTTACTTCGATGTATCAGCCGTTTCCATCCAACATGCAATCGAAGATTACCGTCCGTCAAACCTCAGGTCGCAACTGATAAAAACAGCTCATAATACCATCATTTTAGATGCTTACAACGCCAATCCCAGCAGTATGGCGGTAGCTTTAGCCAATTTTGCCGAAATGCCGGCTCCCCACAAAACCGTCGTATTGGGCGAAATGCGTGAACTGGGACAGGTCAGCGAAGAAGCTCACCGAAAAATTATCGATATATTACAGGAAAATCATTTCAATACGGCTTTTCTCGTCGGGAATAATTTTGAACATTGTTCCAATAACCTTAACTTTATCCGTTATTTCAAAGATACCGATGCCTTAATCGTGTTTCTGAAAAATCACCCGCTTCAAGATTCTTGTATACTGGTGAAAGGTTCAAGAGGCAACCAATTGGAGCGTATTGTAGAATACTTATAATTCTGAACAAGTGAACAACAGAGTTGTTATCATTCCGACCTATAACGAAAAAGAAAACATCGAAAATATCATCCGGTATGTCGTCGGATTGACTCCGAAATTCGATATTCTGATCATAGAAGACAATTCACCCGACGGGACAGGCGACATTGTCGAAAAACTACAACAAGAACTCCCCCAGCTTCACATGATCCGGCGGGCAGGTAAATTAGGCTTGGGAACCGCTTACATCACCGGCTTCAAATGGAGTCTGGCACACGGATATGAATACATCTTCGAAATGGATGCCGATTTCTCCCACAATCCGGACGATTTGGTCAAACTATACGAAGCCTGTAGCACGGGAGCAGACATGTCCATCGGTTCCCGCTATGTCACCGGAGTCAACGTTGTCAACTGGCCTATGGGACGTGTTTTAATGTCCTATTTTGCTTCAAAATACGTACGTTTTATCACAGGTATGAAAGTACACGATGCCACAGCCGGTTTTGTTTGCTATACCCGGAAAGTATTGGAAAGCATAAATCTGGATAAAATCCGCTTTAAAGGATACGCCTTTCAGATTGAAATGAAATTTACAGCCTGGACGCTGGGATTCCGCCTGAAAGAAGTACCCATTATTTTCACGGACCGTACTTTGGGAACATCGAAAATGAGCGGAGGTATTTTTACGGAAGCTTTCCTCGGAGTCATTACAATGAAAATACGGAGTCTATTTTCGAAACGGAACAAAAAACAACAATAATTTTAATTTTAGATTTACGATTTCAGATTGAAATACGAATCAGAGCTGTAATTTCGTTAATCTGAAATCGCAGATATCACAGGAGGGAATTGTATGTGTTGTCTAAAATCTAAAATCAAATGATTCTATTATGAAAAAAATCATCAAAGGCGGGACACTGGTCAATGAAAACCGGATTTTTCAAGCCGATATTCTCATTGAAAATGACCGGATTTCCTGCATATCAGACCGTCTTTCTGAAGAAGTCTGGGAAAATGCGGAAATAACAGATGCAACAGGATTATTTGTTATACCCGGTGTTATCGACGATCAGGTACATTTCCGGGAACCCGGTTTAACGCATAAGGGAGACATTGCTGAAGGCAGCCGGGCAGCCGCAGCCGGAGGAGTAACTTCTTTTATGGACATGCCCAACGTCGTTCCCCCGACAACCACCTTAAAACGACTGGAAGAAAAACAAGAAATTGCCCGACGTAATTCGGCTGTAAACTATTCCTTCTATCTAGGCGCCACCTCGGACAATATGGACGAAATACGGAATATCGATCCGCATACGACCTGCGGACTCAAAGTATTCATGGGTTCTTCTACCGGTAATATGTTGGTCGACAAATTGGAATCCCTTGAAAAAATTTTCAGCGAATCACCGGTACTTATTGCCACTCATTGCGAAGATACGCCGATCATTAACCGTAATCTGGCTCTGTATAAAGAACAATACGGGGACGATATTCCGGCCGGATATCATCCGCTTATCCGTAGCCGGGAAGCCTGTTACAAAAGTTCGTCATTAGCTGCTGCCTTGGCTCGCAAACACAATAGCCGCCTTCATATTCTGCACCTCAGTACTGCGGAAGAAATTGCTTTATTGGATACAGGCAGCCGGAAAAACAAAAAGATTACCGGGGAAGTCTGCGTACACCATCTTTGGTTCAATGATTCAGCTTATCTGAAAAAAGGAAATCTTGTCAAATGGAATCCGGCCATAAAAACGGAAAAAGACCGGCAGGCTTTGATACAAGCCCTGAATGAGAACAGAATGGATGTCATCGCCACCGATCATGCCCCCCATACCCTGGCCGAAAAATCCGGACCTTACACAAAAGCGGCCAGCGGCGGCCCAATGGTACAACATTCCTTAACCGTCATGCTTCAGCTAATGGAACAGGGGGAAATCCGTCTGGAAAATATCGTAGACAAAATGTGCCATGCACCGGCCGAGCTATTCCGTATCAAAGACAGAGGTTATCTGCGGGAGGGATACAAAGCTGACATTTGCTTATTCGGTAAACGTCCCTGGCAGGTCACAAAAGAAAATATCCTCTATCGCTGCGGGTGGTCACCGCTGGAGGGAATGACATTTGACTATAAAATACAGACCACTTTTGTCAACGGTCACAAAGTTTATGAAAACGGGAAATTCGACGACAACTATCGGGGAGAAATGCTGGAGTTCTGTTGAAAGCCAATAATTTTTTCTATTTTTGTACGACCGCATTAAGCGGTAAAACATCTGAAAACACGCACAACAACGATATGAAGGTTTTAACGATATGAAGGTTTTATTATTAGGAAGCGGAGGCCGTGAACACGCCCTGGCCTGGAAAATGATTCAAAGTCCGGAACTGGAAAAGCTATATGTAGCCCCGGGAAATGCAGGAACAAGTGAAATCGCAGAAAATATTGCCATAAAACCGACAGATTTTAAAACCATCGCCGGCTTCATTGCCGAAAAAAATATCGATATGGTTGTTGTCGGACCGGAAGATCCTCTGGTTGCCGGTGTACGGGATTATCTCGAAAACGACGAACGTCTGACCGACCTGATGATTATCGGCCCCGGAAAGGCAGGAGCTATTCTGGAAGGAAGCAAAGACTTCGCAAAAGAATTCATGTTTCGCCATCATATACCTACAGCCGCTTACTTAACAGTAACGCCGGATTCCATAGAAAAAGGGATCTCTTTTTTACGAACCTTACGTCCTCCCTATGTATTGAAAGCCGATGGACTGGCTGCCGGGAAAGGGGTCTTGATTTTAAATGATCTGTCGGAAGCCGAACAGGAATTACAATCCATGCTAAACGGAAAATTCGGAAAGGCCAGCAATCAAGTCGTTATCGAGGAATTTCTGCAAGGCATCGAAATTTCCGTATTCGCGCTGACGGATGGCCAAGATTATAAAATACTGGGATCTGCTAAAGACTACAAAAGAATCGGAGAAGGTGATACAGGCCTGAACACGGGTGGTATGGGAGCCGTTTCGCCGGTACCGTTCGCCGACACGGCTTTCAATAAAAAAGTAGAAGACAAAATCATACGTCCGACCATTGAAGGTTTGCAAAAAGACGGTATTAGCTACAAAGGTTTTCTGTTTTTCGGATTGATGAATTGCAACGGCGAACCTTGGGTTATCGAATACAATGTGCGCATGGGAGACCCCGAGACAGAAGTCGTTATTCCCCGCATACAATCCGATATTCTCGAGCTATTTAAAGCAACTGCCCAAGGTAAACTGGCCAAAGCTGACTTTACCATGGATAAACGATTCTGTACAACAGTCATGCTTGTTTCCAAAGGCTATCCGGAAGACTACGAAAAAGGAAAAGAAATTCAAATCGGAAATATACAGGACTCTATCGTATTTCATGCAGGTACCCAGAAAACAGAAAACCGGGTAGTAACAAACGGAGGACGTGTCATTGCCGTCAGTTCTTATGGAAATACAATGCAGGAAGCACTGACTTTGTCTTATGAAAATCTGGAAAAAATCGATTTCAACGGCAAAACTTTCAGAAAGGACATCGGCAAGGATTTGATGCAATAAAAACCGGTATATTTCAATACGATTCTGAACTTACGGCATAACTTCGCTTACAGCCGTCCCCTGTCAAAGAAAAACGTAGATCAGAAATAAAATACAGGACATCCGTAAAAACAGGATGAAAGGTGGAATGCAAAACTTTTAAAATAATTTACCTATGGTTTTCGACAGATTTCTGAAATCGAAAAAATTGTACATGCTTTTCCTTCTGCCTTTTCTGGCATTGGCAATAGCTGCCATAGGTTTTTACTGGCAACCGGTCCGCCCCCATCTGTCTTTAAATGAAGGTGTCATATACGCCGAATTTTTACGGAATTTATCTGCCGAACACAGCAGATACACCGGACTGGGAATCACATTGGCCATAGCCTACTTTATGTTTTACGTCAATGCCAGATACAAATTTTTACCGCAAATCTCAACACTTCCGGCAACGATCTATATCCTACTGACGACGGGACTGGTCCTGTACCAGGGGTTCAGCTATATTCAAATAGCCACCCTACTGGTGGCATTCGCCTTCGCCGGCCTGCAAGAGGCCATTAACGATATAAAATCCAATAGCTCCATTTATAGTTTCGGTTTTTTAACGGCCTTGGCCATATTGGTATACCCGAAATCAGTCCTTCTTTTTCCATGGGCAATATGCGTACTGATGTTCTCCGGCAGATCCACCCTGAAAGACATCAGTGCTATCCTACTCGGTTTAATTACACCGGTATTTCTTACCTGCTTCTATTATTTTTGGACAGATAACCTCCAGGAGTGTATCCAACGATTCCAAAACAGTCTTTTGGCCGGAGAATTTCTGACACATCCGGAAGGAGCAAGCGTGATCTTTTACGGATTATTAATTTTACTCCTACTGGTATCTTTATACGGTATCATTGTCTTTTATCCGATATCGGTAGTCAATCAGCGGCGCGGCATCCTGTCACTGCTATCCATGCTTTGCTTTTGCAGCTTATCTTTTTTAGTAATTCCCGATATCTATCCGGATATGCTATATATGCTGTTTATGCCTCTCACTTACATTTATTCGCAGCAACTTATCAATCAACGTATCGGCCTTTTAGGAGATATCTTTCTTTTTCTACTCTTCCTTACCGGTATCGTATTCTGCAAAGCAAATTTTTTCACGGTTTATTAATCAGCCCTCATCTACCGTATAATTCAAAAAACGATTGAAAGTGTACATCTTCTTAAACACTTCAGCAACCCGGGCTATTGCTTCCGTTCCCTCAAAAAAAGTTTCCGGCTTATAAGTAACGACATCGTAATGCTTGTATTTCAGCAAATCTCCCTGTGGAAAATCTGCGGGAAAAGGAGCAGGCACCCGTTTCAGTTTATCCGTATCATCTATGCCTGTAAATTCCTTTACAAAAGCCTTCTCCTGCAATATCGAAGTAAACTCCTCGATATTATCATAAATATCCTGCCGCAATCTTTTCAGCAAAGCCGGATCGGGACAATATAAACCACCTCCCAATAAACTTCCGTCCGGTTCCAGATGTACATAATATCCTGCCCGATTGCTGTTACGTCCGCCCGGACTTGCAATATAAGCACCGAAATGAGTTTTATAAGGCGTTTTATCCGGAGAAAAACGAGTATCCCGATAAATCCGGTAAACACAATCCTTTGCAGCCAGCCCCCGGACTTCTTCATCGAAATCTGCCGTCCGCTCTATCAACTCACTGACCCATTTCTCGAAACGATCCTTCAATTCCAGGTATTCCGGCTTATGAGCATTAAACCACTCCCTATCGTTATTGTCCCGCAACTTACGCAAAAAATCAAATATTGCTTTCATACATTCTTTTTATTGAAACTCAAAAATAATTAAAAATCCGTCCCTTGGATTCCAGATTTTCAGATTTTTCCGTTTCCGAATCTATTTGCGAATCATATGCTTCATTTCAAACGGTATAACCATCGAAAGTTCCATAAATCCCATATACTCACCATTTTCATACCATGGCGTTTGATAAATCAACTTTTTTACACCTTCTTTTTCTATCGTATAGGCATTCGTCCGCGGATGTTGTAACATATCAGCCAACAAAGACTTCGCCGGTTCCGGATGACAATCCAACACATTTTTACCGATCAGCTCTTCCCTTCCGGGTTTCAGAAATGTCTTACGCGATTTATCGTTCATATCTATGATACGCCCCTCTTTATCACATACGGTTACTGCGACATCTGCTTCTTTAAAATAATCCATCTTTTTTCTATTTAATTATTCGGTTATGTTCTGTATTCCTTACACTTCCGGTATATCATAACGCTTGCCTATTTCAAGCCCCAATTTATACTCCTCTCAAAAACCGGAATGCGCACTCAATTTACAATTTTAGATTAAAGAATCTGATAACAAATCAGATTGCAAGCAATCTAAAATTTTAAATCTAAAATCTAAAATAAATATGAACTTATTCTCTCAACAGCAACACACTCCCCTGAACGGTCTGCTCAACTCCGGAATCATTGTTTTTCCCGGTCCATACATCATCATCCCCAAAAATGGCCCGGGCTCTCCAGATATACATTCCCTGCGGCATCGTCTCTCCTTTATTGTTCGTACCGTCCCAACCTTCGGAAGGCATTCCGTTTTCCAAAGCCCGGGTTTCCCAAAGCTTATTTCCATACTGATCGTAAATCTCCAGGCAAT
Source organism: Culturomica sp. (assembly GCF_003524185.1). Classification (NCBI taxonomy): domain Bacteria; kingdom Pseudomonadati; phylum Bacteroidota; class Bacteroidia; order Bacteroidales; family Odoribacteraceae; genus Culturomica; species Culturomica sp. Next base: position 79,070 of record NZ_DOED01000027.1, on the reverse strand, counting down.
AAACCCGTAACCCCATACCGATTCCGTTAAAACGATTTACTTTTTCATTCTTGCTGTGCGGGATAAAAGTATTCGGGAAGAAAAGTCCCTTCATCAGAACTTCATGCTCAAGAGTAATCGAATCACTGCAACCATGATAATTAAAAGCTATCAAAGTGACATCATAAACCCCGTTACGGTCGAATTCCAATTCCCAATCACCCATACCGTGCACTTCTTCACCGGAAGGCAAAAGCCAAATGCAATCGGTATATTCTTCCGACAAATTGATATATTTAACCTTTTCCGGCTTACCCGTTATCACTTCTTTCTCCATTTTAGCCCGGGGCAGGTTGTATACCGTTACATGCCGTTTATATTCCGAACGGCACCCCTTATCGGTTTCCACATTCGCCGTTACGGTATATTGCTGCACCTCATCCGTCTCATTTTCATAACGATGCTCTCCGACAGAAACCGGTTCTGAACCGTCCCCGAAATCCCACATAAAAAAATTCACTCCCACAGCCTCTACCGACGGCTTATAATACAGAGGACTACAATGAGCCGTATCTAACGGCAATATGGTAACAATCGGTTTGTTATAAACATCAACTTCCTTTGTCACAGTAGCCCGGCAAGCCGGTAAGCTGGCTGCAATTCCCGTCACAGCAACATGATAATGTCCATATCCCGCATATACATACCGCATACTGTCTTTTGTTCCTGTACTACCGTCTCCGAAATCCCATTGTACCCGTTTCAATTCCTGATCCGAACGGACAACAAAAGTAAATGTATCCGCCTCACACAAATGTTCGGAAGTAAGTATGGCCAATTGAGGCAAAGGATGCACCTGAATCCAGTCGCTGATTGTATCGAACCCGCAGCCGTTTTCGATATACAACTGTACCTGATATTTACCGGCAGCAGCATAGCTGTGACAAACATCCCACAAAGAATCCCGGTCTCCGTCTCCGAAATTCCAATAGGTATTCTCTACCAACCCTAAAGTATCCGTCGAATTATTTTTAAAACACAGCACCTCGTCCACACAGGCATATGGCTTAGCAGGTGTAAAATGGGCAGATAAGGAACGTGGCTTTACAATCAGGGAATCGGTATGCTCCGACCTCCCGCATTTATTTTCAGCAACAAGAGTGATATGGTATTTTGTAGAAGTTCCTCCTGTTGTAAATACATGAACGGCATTAGGGGTATGATCTACCGGCGCTCCGTCCCCGAAATCCCACGTAAACTTACACTGGTTACCTGTTGTCGTATTCTGTAACTCCAGCGTTACCGGAGAACATTCCCATTTGTGCATTAATTCAAAACCGGCAATGGGATAGGAATTCACCGTAAGCAACGTATCGTAAGTTCTCACGCCACACTTATTCTTCACCGTAAAAGTAGCTATATAACTGGTGTCCCAAAGTCCCTCCTGATAAAATTTCGGCCGGATAGGCATTAAACTGTCCGTTATCGTTCCGTCTCCATAATCCCAAGCAAAAGAAAGATGATTATGGTCGTCCGGATAACGGGACGGATCGACAGAAAACATCGCTTCAAAAGGAGCACACCCATTGATACGATCCACATCGAAATAAGCGTCTGGCGGTAAATTGACGACTTCTATCCGAACTGGTGCCGACCGATCGATACACCCATGCGAGGATGTCGTCACATTACGGACATCGTAATAACCGTATCCGTCATACACATGTACGGTATCTCCTCCGGAAACAACAACCGGTGCAGCATCCCCGAAATCCCACTCAAAACGATTTCCTTCCGGCTGGTCCGGCATAAACAATGCTTCGGCATAACGACAATGCTGCGCTTCGGTCCGGAAGGTCGTTACCGGCAAAGGATGCACCGTAAGTGTTACCGAGTCAAAATTCGTACACCCATTTCCATCGGTATAATAATAATATACGGCAAAATCACCAGCCGTCGATGGCGTATATTTATCTCCGGGCAATACCTCTCCGGCACTCTCCCAATGCCCGGCAACCGGAGTTCCCGTCAACGGCAAAGGAGCGTGATTCAAACACATTTCCGGATCCGTCCCCGCATCTACACGCGGCAGAGGATGAATATGAACCGTTAAGGTATCTTTAGCCAAACAGGTTCCGTTCGGTAAATTATAAACGACCTGTATATCCCCTTCATAGTAAGCGTCGAAATGAGGATTGAAATAATATTTCCCGTCTTTTTGCAACACCTCCCCCTCTTCTGACCCCCAGCTTCCCCAATCCGGCTGTGCTTTTAAAAGAAAAGGATCGGTCAATACACATACTGCCGTATCCCTCAATGCCTGTATCGGGACAAACTCATCCACGACAACAGAAAAATTTCCTTCACCGGGTTGAGCACAACGGTTCCAGTATTTTACATTCACCTGAAACTCTCCGGCATGAAATACAACATCCGGATACAAAGCCGTTTTATCAAAATAATCGTAAACGGCTGCCGATGTTATTGTCCATTCAGCCTTATGAATCCGATCATTATTTCCTTCTACGAGAATCCGATCCCGGGCTGAAAAAGCAAAAGGCTCACATACCCCGGCTATATCGGCAACAGTCACCTCCGGTACGGCAAAAGCCCGGACACGGAACGTCGTATCGTCCGTACCACAAAGATTCTGCACTGCCAACGTTACATTATAATACCCTTGTTCCGAAAACGTCAAATGCGGAGAACGCGCCGTATCCTGCCCTTCTCCGGAAATCTCCCACCCTCCTCCTGAAACCGTCTCAGGTAAAACATGCCATTTATAAACCAACGAATCACCTTCCGACCGGTTATCCAACACCAGGTTTGCAGGAATACAAACCGTCGAATCCAATACAAAAGCTGCTTTCAGGCTATTATTCAACACATTGACCTTGGCATCGAAAGTTTGTACCCCTCCCGTTCCACATTGGGAATAAACTTCCAATGTAATCGTATAACGATCGTTCTTCGTAAAACTGATCTGCGGGTATTGGGAATCTCTTCCGTAACCGTCGGCAAATTCATACCCATCCCCGGGATTTACAGACCAATAATAGGTGACATCACAATTTTTCAAATCCCGGTATTCCACGTACCGCCCCATATCGATTGCCGCAGAAGACGCACATATCGGAGCCATTTGTTCCGTCAACACAACATCCGGAATACCTCTTACCTTGACCGGAAATTTCCGTTCTTTCCGGTTACAGGTACCCTCCATAACCAACGTCAGCACATAATCCCCGTACCGGGAAAACTGAAATACCGGAGCCATTGTCATCGCATCCGTTCCCTCTGCAAACAACCACCCGCCCTCCGGACCTTCAACCTGCCAATGACAAACCAATCCTACCCCCTCACTTCTGTTCCGGAAACGCACCGTCTCCCCCTCACAAATATCCGTCGCCCCCAAAGGCCGGACATCCACAAGTATCGTTGTATCGAAAACTGTATATAGTTTTAACGCCGTAAGATATTCTTCCCGGCAACCGGCAGTTTCTAAAGTCGCTCTTACCTGATAATCTCCTTTTTTCCGGAAATCGACAACCGGATATAAAGAATTGGCACCCGTCCCTTCCGAATAACCAAAACCATCGGTCGGAGTTCCGCTGCTGGCAGGTACAATTTCCCAGGTCACTTTCGGTGTATTATTATACCACTCATAACTCACATAATCCTCCAATCGCACAGTTCCCGGACATATTCCACCGGTATCCCTCAAATGCACCTCCGGATCTTTCTTCACCGTCACCGTCATCGTAGAATCCAACGTGCCGCAATATCCGCTGGCCTCTCCCCGTACCCAATAAGTTCCCCAGGTATTGAACAAAACTTTGGCGACCGATTTTTGATTTCCGTAATCCTCAAAAGCATAATCGGCCTGCGGGGCATCAGACCAAACGGTCCAATTATAAACAATCGGATCGTCTTCGGCTGCTGCCGCCGTCATCGAAAAAGACAACCGTCCGGCTTCACATACGGCCGTATCATCGGCACTAACCTTCAGCGTCATTGCCGAATTCCTGACCTTCACCTTCCGGGTCAATTGTTGCGTAACTCCCTCCGTCGAACAGGAAACCGGGTTCAGTTTTACCGTAAATTCATACGTCCCGGGGGTTTTAAAACGAATTACCGGATAGGTGGAATGTTCATCTGTTCCGTTCAAAAATTCAAGTCCGGCTGTAGGAGTAATCGTCCATTCTGCCTCCTCTGGATTATTCCAGAACTGATAAATAATGCAATCGTGAAAATCAATCACATCTTCCGGACATACGGCAGCCTGAGGCTCAAAATGAGCAATATTCGGCTCTTTATGTACATGCACCGTAAAAGAAGAATCCTTTTCCGTGCAATGTGTCTTCAAATTCAGGCGGACCACGTAATCCCCGTATTTATCAAACCGAATCAAAGGGGTCCGGTCCGAAGCAACTGTTCCTCCGGCAAAACTCGTATTGGCCGAAGGTGCCACTGTCCATTTATGGTCGATATTCTCCCCTTCGGAATTACTCGTAAATAAAACTGTTCCGGCTTCACAAATATCCAGATTACCGGTTGTAACCTTCATCAACAAATCCGGATCATATACTTTCACCCGCCCCGACTTTTCCAATACAGTCCCTCCGCAACCGACTGACGTCAATTGCACTTTCAGGGTATAATCTCCCGGCAGCGTAAAATCTATTTGCGGAAATTCCGAATTTTTTCCGGTTCCCCCGGCATAAGTATATCCTGTCTCACCGCTGCCATCACGGGTAATCGTCCATACAGGCTTCACCTCGTTCCCATTCCAGGAAAAACGAACGTAATCCGATAGATTCAAACGGGGAGGACAAATCGTTGCAGGTAAATCAAATTTTAAAATACCGGGATCTTCCCTGACGATAATAGTCGTATCCATGACAGACTCGGAGCAATCATTGGTTACGGTAAGTGATACCCGGTAACGGCCATAATGATCGAATCTGATCTGCGGATCCGTAACCGTAAAATTTCCATTTACAATCGTCGGAGGCGTTCCTCCATCCTCGGGAAATATCTGCCAACGAAAAGGACGAAGTTCGTCACCCGTACTCAAATTCTTAAATTCCAATGTCTCGCCACTGCACAACGTATCGTCCGCAATTTTAAACAAAGCTTTTACCCGGTCGATCAAAACCACTTCTTCCGTCGCCGTATCGTTGGCACAGGAATAATTGTTCGTTGCTATTAATTTTATCGGATAATTTCCGGCTTCCTCAAAAGTAATCTCCGGCTCAAAAGCATTCGATTCCTTCCCGTCACCATAATACCACTCCCAAAATATATTTCCCCCGCTACAATCGGAATTTCCCCCGCCGGTCGTCAGGTTCCGCAACCTTACCTTTTCATAAGTACAATTTTTTTTCTTATCGAATGTAAATTTTGCATCCAAAGGAGTTACGACATGCTCACTGATAATCTTGAAATCAGAATAATTACATTCATTTCTAACCGTCAACTTCACTTCAAACTGTTCATGAGACGAACCCATATGTTCCCGGTCGCAATACGAATGGTCATACCGATGTACAAACCGCTGATTCTGATTCTTCAACTGATCGTTTGTCAACACTTCCGGCTCCGTCCCGTCGTCGTAATTCATGGTGTAGGTCGTTCCGGGCGTATTTTTATCAGCCACCTCCACTAAATAAATGACATCACTTCCGATACATTGTGCATTTTCATCCACTTTACGCAAATCGATAACAGGACGTCCCAAAGCCCTTACCTTATACTCTTTTGTCACTTTCGTTCCGGTAGATATCGCAATCGCTGAAAATTTTAAAATATATTCTTTACTTTCAGTATAAGTCAATAACAAAGGAAAGCTGGACATCGACAAATTCGACTTTACTGTCCCGTTTCCGAAATCCACCTCATAAGTACCGTCCTGAAAAATCCCGGCGGGCGTCTCATTGGTAACCGTCGTACGAAATTGCTTTCCCTCATCGTTACAAATCAAAAAATCATTTTCTTCGTGCAAAACCAACTTATCTTCCAAACCAGCACCCTGTGCATATCCTTGGGTCACATCCCCGACCAACCAAAGCACAAGCCAGCAAACACAAAAAACGCCATATAATAATTTACGTCCGATCATACTCCTTCGTTTTTAACCTGCTAACTATTAAAACCGATAAGACTTTCCGGCATTCCGTCTCGCCTTGGGACGCCGGAAATTATCCGGCGAATTGTCGAAACGACCGATACAACGGGAAGGTGTGTATTTAAAATACCAATGCAATGACAATGAATGACTGGTATTTTTATACATCGTTCCCTGGTGAGTAGGTACCTCAAATGTATATCCGATTTTCCAGCCCTGATCCTCATTCTTCCGAAGGTTCAATCCCAAATTCAACAAAAACGTCCCGATATTCATCCCCTCATACTGATCGCTACGCAACCCGAGGCCTATCATTCCGAACCGCTCCTCCTCCCAATAAACTCCGAATTGTATGTTCTTCATAACCGATTGCATATCCACCATCAAATAAGGAGCAAGCACTGTATTGATTCCATTACCCAAAGGCAAGGGATGAGAATAAGCCAGATAAGCCGAATAACGACGGTTTAATAAATTCTCTTCCGAAGAAACCGAACCGTGCTCCGATAAAAATGATTGTGTCGATTCAATGATGTGATACACAGATAAACCATATTCCAAACTTGCAAGCCCCCGGAATCCGATATAAAAATCGGTCCGCCCGTATATACCGGCAGCCACATCAAACATGGTAATATTATCGGCATAAAAAGCCATCAGCTCCGGTGATAACGCCAAAATTTGCCCGTAATAAGGATCGAATTGATCTCCTAATTTGATCCGTGAAGGATCGAGACTTTTCAAATAAAGAGCCGGTTGTATACCCACTTGCAGAACAGTAGAACGGGCAATCTTTACCCGTCCGGAAATAGCTGCTGCGATGGTATTGGTAACATACATCAACGAATTTTCCTGATCCCGTTGGTAAAACAGAGAAACACCCCCCAAACCGAACGTCTTTTTTTCCTGAAACGGATAATCCGCGGATACGAAATAACTCCGGAAATCCAAAGGTTTACTCCAATAAGCACGCCTTATGCCGACATTTACACTTGCCAACCCGTCGAAACCGCTATAGCCCGGATTATTGAAAGACTTCCACATAAAAGGATGCGGCAACTTCGTATCCTGCGCCCCGGCCGAATGCCAGCCAATCGTCCACCCCAGCAAAAGCAACGTCGCATAGTTAACTACCTTTCCCATATCTCTCTATCTTTAATTTTCATTATTTTCTTAACAACAATACAGTTCCCTGAGTTGATTGTTTAGCCCCCGACGGATTATTATCCCCGGTCCAAAGATCCTCACTGTAAAAAATAGCCTTTGCCCGCCACATATATACGCCCTGTGGCAACAACTTCCCATTTTTATCACGGCCATCCCAGCCTTCAGAAGGCTCACCGTCTTCCAATGCCGTCGTCTCCCATATTTTATTCCCATATAAATCGAATATTTCCAAATGATATTCTTTGAGTCCCATTCCGATGCCCCGGAAATTATTGACCTTCGGATTCGAATTATGCGGAATAAATGTATTTGGAAAATACAAGCCTCCCATATAAGCGATATGGTCTGTATAGACCGAATCCCGGCAACCGTACTCATTTATACCGACCATTGACAACGGATAAGTCCCTTTTTCATTGAATACGACTTCCTGATCTTCCGGAGAATAAACCACCCGGCCATCCGGCAGGTACCAAATAAATTCCGTATAATCTTTCGATAAATTGATAAACGTCACTTTCTCCGGCCGCCCATAAGCAATATCTTTATCAAATGCGACACGGGGACCGTTAAACACTTTTATACGACCGGAATGCTCTTCCTTACATCCCCTGTTATTTTCCACATAAGCCGTAATTGCATATTCCAATATAAAATTAGTGTCATTCTCATACAAATGCTCCATATCTGAGGTCAAACCCGTATCGTCCCCGTAATCCCAGCGGAAATAATCATAACCGGTAGCTACAACTCTCGGCCGATAAAGGAAGGGCGGGCAGGCGACCGTATCCAACGGCTCAATCTGTACCCGCGGCTTCGGCCACACCTCTACCTGCTTTGTTGCCACTCCCGGGCAAGAAGGTATCTGATTACTTTCTCCACGCACATTTATCTCATAAATTCCGGGCTCCGTAAAAGCATGGAACACTTGCCATATTCCCCGGTCCGTCTTTCCGTCCCCAAAATTCCAGGTAATATTTTTCAATGCCTCACTCGATACCAAACGCAAATCCAACTCACTGTCTTCACACAAGGCATTTTCTCCCTCGATTTGAAGAACCGGTATGGTATGCACAACGACGGAATCCACGTATTGCCTGCTGGCACACCCATTGTCGACCTCGAGCTTTATCTTGTATACACCGGCATTCAGATAACGGTGACACGTATCCCATACGGCAGCGATCTCCCCGTCCCCGAAATCCCAGAAATAATTCAACGCAGCCGTCGGATCTTTATCCACCGAATAATTTTCAAAACATACCGTATCCCCGGCACATAAATATTTTTTGTCTTTTATAAAACGGGCCAGGATCGTATTAGGCTTAACTTTAATATAACGAGTTGCACGGCTGCCATCAGGCGTACAACGATTAACAGCCGTTAAGCCGATCTCGAATACCGACATGGTTGTACCCGTACGGAAAATATGAACCGGATCCTCCTCCTGCGACGTCTCTCCATCCCCGAAATCCCAAACATAAGTATTCCCGGACCCCGTACTCCGGTTTATAAACGTCACCTCCAAAGGCGTACACCCCTCATCTTCGGGATTTGAAACAAAGTCAGCTACAGCCGGGGAATAAACAGCAATATCCTTTATCGTCGCTTCCGTACCACATACATTATAAACCTTAAACGTCACCTGATAAGTCGTATCGAAAAGCCGGGGCTCGAAAGTCTGGACTCCAGGCTGTAAATCAGTCGTAACATTTCCGTTTCCAAAACTCCATAAATATTGCAAATCATAATAATCCCCCGCAAAATGTGCCGGGTCGACCCGGAAAGCAACCTCCAAAGGTCCGCAACCGTTCACTTTATCTGTTTCAAAAAGAGCTGTTGGCGGAGGATTCAAGACCTTTACCACCTGGGGTGTTCCCTCCACGACACAATTATATACAGAAGTTACGATCAAAGTAACCGGATATTCGCCGACTGCCGGATAGCGATAAGAAGCCGGAGCATCTATTGTTTCCTGTGTATCCCCATTTCCGAAATCCCAGTTAAAACGATGTCCTTTACCCAATTCGACAGGGACATACAAGGAGTCTACCGCCCGGCATTGCCGGGTTGATACATTGAAAACCGCATCCGGCAATTCATGTACCGTTACGAACACCGTATCCAGATTATCACATCCGGTCAAAGGATCTGTATAACGGTACTCCAACCGGGATACGCCTTCTCCTGCAATTTCCGGATCAAACAAACTCCCGTTTTTCACACCGTTCCCGAACCAATTAGGTAATCCCGCAGGTTCTATACCGATCAGATTCTGTTCCCCGGAATTCAGACAATAATCCAAATCCCCACCGGCATCAACGACAGGTAGTTTTCGTATTTTTATCCGGATACTGTCCTTATCGATACAAGTTCCGTTTCCGTACTCATACACCGTCCAAACGACCGATTCCTCATTCCGGTTCGGATCAAAATAAAACTGTTTTCCGGGTTTCTCTATCAACATGCCGGCTTCGCGGGTAGTCCATTCTCCTCCTTCCGGAGTGGCCTGCAACAAAATCGGTTCACTCATAGCACATAAAGGATCCGGCTGAGTCAAAACGACCTTCTCAAACTTATCGACCTCCAAAGTATAGGCGATTCTGGCTGTATCCTTGCAGTGATTGGCAAACTCTCCGACAATACGATACGTCTTTCCTCCCGCAAACGTCATATCCGGCTTACGCGTAGAAGCATCCGTACCGTTTTCCCAATTTACACCCGCCGGTGTAATTTTCCACCGGATATAATTCAACTCGTCGTTATTCTCCCGGATTTCTCCGACATGTTCTGTCCCGATAAATATATAATCCCGCTCACATTGCCGTCCTAAATCCTCTGCTCCCAACCGCTCGACTTCCGGCTTTGAAAAAGCCCGGAAATCATACACAACCGGCTGTTCCCCGCAAATATTCCCAGCCGTTAGAAACACTTGATAATTTCCGGGATCGGTAAATGTCAAATCCGGATTTTCTACATTCAAATTTCCGGTCCATCCGATTTGTGGTTCTACCCGCCATACATAACTTAACGAATCTCCTTCTGACCGATTCGTTAAATGCAATACGACTCCGTCCGTCGTACATCCGGCTACCTGTGATAACTCAGCCTTGGCTACTACCGTATGTTTCAACACATTCACCTGTCCGGACACAGTCCGCACACCACCATACTCGGCTTCAGCCTGCAATGTCAACTGATATACCCCGCTGCGGGTGAAGCGCAATTTCGGAAACATATCACTCAAATTACTCCCTACAGCCACCACTCCGTCTGCCGGTACGATTGTCCAATTGCAAAGAATCCTCGCACTTCCAGCCGAATCACAATGCAGATAATCCCGTATATCAACCACTTCCTCCCAATTATCACAACGATTCGGGATCACGTCAAAAACAAAGCTGGGTACTCCCTTAACTACAACTGTAAATTCCCGGAAATCAGACTTACAAGCCCCGTTAATATCCACCCGTACCTTATATTCCCCGTACTTATTAAAAGTAATCGCCGGTTTGTCCGCATTCTTATCCGAAATCGTGTAACCGACATCCGGAGTGACAGTCCATTGATAACTCAAATTTACCCCCGTCGTCGTATTCTCAAAATTCAACGGTTCTCCCTGTAACGTCTGATAACGACCACTCCCCAAATCCTGGACATTAGCATCCAAATGCGGCTTTATATTCGTATATATTTCAGGATCATATATCAAAATCTTTTGAGTTGCTACCAAGTCCCCACCGCAATTCGCCGCAGAAACCAATTTTGCCTGCAACGTATACTCTCCCGGAGTCCTTAACTCGATCTCCGGATACAATTTATCCCATTCCGGAGAAGTATAAGGCGTATGTTCCGCATTCAACGGCTTATTCACTAACGTCCATTCGACTTTCCGCAAACTTTCCGCTCCCCCGTTCCAACTGTCATTCCATACATAATGTACATGAGTATCCGACAAACGAAGCATTCCAGGACACATCGCCTCCAGAGGATCGATCGTCACTTTCGGGTCTTGTTTAACGACAATCGTAAAAGGTAGTGGTTCCCCACCGCAAACACCCTGCACATACCCACTGACACTATATGTTCCGGAAGTATGAAACAAAATATGCGGAGCTTTATGAGTGGCATCCGTTCCATCCGTAAACTCATAATCGACAGATTCGACACCCGGGGTCACCGACCATGAATAAGTCGGTTCTACCGCAGCCGAAGAAGTATTGGTAAACGTCAACTTTTCTCCGATACAAATCTGCTTCTGGTCTGCTTCAATAATCACGTCTAAACGCGGATTCACCACATGCAACACCTGGGAAGCACTCAATTTATCCGTCGGACCGCAAGACGTCGGATTCGTCAAGGTCACCCGAATCTCATAATCCCCCCATTCACTGAATTTTAATTTAGGTGTCATCGTATTCCCTCCGATAACCGTTACCTTATCCGTCGGATTCCCTTCGGTAAAAACCTCCCACTTCACAGCGACATTTTCATTTCCGTTATCCTTATACCTCACGAAATCACCCGGATAAAACTCGTTATCCGGACAATGATAAGCAGGAAATGCCGATAAGTCGATTTCAGGAGCCCTGTATACCCTTACTTCAAAGTTCTTTACAGAATCCGTACATACCCCGTCGATATCGGCTACCAATACATATTTTCCATATTCCGGTATCTGTATCGAAGTGCTGTTACCCGAAGTTTGAGGCTTCCAGGATGCCGTAACTCCCGCAGCCGTCTTTACGTACCAATTTACACCGTTAATCACACCCCCGGGAATGCCGTTCACGGTCAACCGCTCTCCTTCACACATTTCCGTTTTATCGGCTACCATCCCTTCTGCCTTCACGGACGGATCATAAACCGTCAACAACTGTGTTCCGACCAGCTTCGTACCCCCACAACCGGCCCCTTTTAAAGTAACCTTCAGCGTATATTTCCCCGGTTGTGTAAACTCAATCTGAGGTTTTTCCGACGTCAGTGTCGTTCCGGCCCTAAGTATCCAGCCGGACGCTGGGGTAATCTCCCACTTCAAATCCGGAGTATTGTTATACCAGGCATACGTAATATAATCGGGCAAACTCAACACACTTCCCGGACATAAGGCAGGCAATGCCTTGAATTCGACAATTTCCGGATCCTTCTTCACACTTATCGTCGTATCTTTGGAATCCGTCGAACAATTGTTACTGACAATTTGCGTTACCTTATAAGTTCCGTAATGAAAATTAATATGAACATTGGCCTGATTCAGCCCCCCGGTAGGTGCATAACCGCCGTTCACACCCTGTTCGACAACCGTCCATTGATATTTGCGTTCCTCACCCGCCGACTTATCCGTAAACGAAACTCCCAGAGGATCACATCCGGAATCTTTATCGACGATAAAACCAGCCTTTACACTCTTAATAATCCTGACCGGCAAAGTCTTCTTTACATATGCACACTTAAACCCATTGGAATTTTTAATTTCCAATGTCACCTGATACGTATCGTCTTCATTGTAAACAACCAATGGATTTTTTACGTTCTCCTGCCCCACTCCCACTCCGGTTTTTCCGAAATCCCATTCATAAGTCAGATTTAACGGTTGGCAATCTTTTCCCAAACCACCGTCCGTCTGATTGATAAACTGCACCTCCCGTTCCGTACAACCGGGTTTCTCCTTGTAATCGAAATCAGCGGTCGGCGGAAGAATAATCATGTAATTCGGGAAATCCATCGAAGTCGTAAAACCACACTCGTTTTTAGCCGTCACACGTATCGTTATGCCTTTCGGTTTATTCAATTGGCAATGGGTCTTTTCATACTGATGCAAAACTTTTCCTCCGTCAGCCACAATTTGTGCCTGAGTATATTCCCGCGTACTCCCGTCTCCGAAATCCAATGTATACGTCGTTGCCGCCGAATTGGAATTATAATTCGTCACATAGATTTCCGCCTCCGAATTCACACAAGGAGTTCCCGATAAATTCCGCTCAAAACCGACGGCAGGATTTGAAAGGTTTATCACTTGATATACCTGCTCCACTCTTCTTCCGGATTGTTTCGAAACAGCACTTACCTTCAATTCATATACCCCCCACTCCGTATAAAGATGGGACGTATTTAAAGCCGCATGATTTACATTCGTTAAATTTTCTCCGGGTTTTGAATCCCCCCAATCAATAGAATAAGTTCCTTCCTGAAAAGCTGTAACATCCGACCTGTTTTCTATTACCAACCTGAATTCACTATCGTCCCCTTCTACACAATTTCTGAAATTCTTTTCATTTCCCAACACCAAGGTCTGCGCTTCCCCCCACAATGGGGTGAATACAAGCCACACTACCGCAGCTCTGTATAAACAGCTTAAAAAAGTCATAATGCACATATTTACCAATAGCACACAAACTTAACTATTTTTCATAATTCATTCAAATTTTTTACACCAGAAATGAACATAGGAAAAAAAAATCCGAACCGATAATTTTTCCTTTCGAAATTTTGTGACTTTCAAAAATAGCTCTATCTTTGCATCGCTTTAGAAAATTCCTCAATAGCTCAGTTGGTTAGAGCGGCGGACTGTTAATCCGTAGGTCGTAGGTTCAAGTCCTACTTGAGGAGCCAAGAAAAACAAGTCGTTCTTAAAACAAATTCCTCAATAGCTCAGTTGGTTAGAGCGGCGGACTGTTAATCCGTAGGTCGTAGGTTCAAGTCCTACTTGAGGAGCGAAGGGGATACCGGAAACCGGTATCCTTTTTTAATATTAAAAGGTTTTCTTTCCACCTCTTATTCTGTTTTTACAGACATTTTATATTTTAAATACTCAAGATTATACCTATGAACCGTATCAACAAAATCGCATTTTTTGTTTCCCTGATCGTTCTTGTCGTCGCTTTCAGCCTGTTATCGATGAGCTCGATGCCTAAAGAATTCAGATATACCTGGATAGGACTCAATCCCTGGAATGGCATAGAAGGCTTGGCTTTCACCGTGCGTTATTTCCTACATACGGGAACGACAGCAACTTATATCATCACAATCGGGCTGGTACTCCTGATTTGGTGGCGTTTATATGCGATCTTCAACCGGATATGGCATTGAAAATTTTCAATTTTTCTGAGATTTTCTAATTGTTTTCCGTAAGTTTGCATATTCAATACGACATACAAACGTACGAATCGACGTAAAAGTGTAAAACATCCGTAACCTCGTATACGAATTTAAGCATGAGAAAAGACGAAAGATACAATAAACGCGGCGTATCCGCTTCAAAAGAAGACGTTCATAACGCGATCAAAAACATCGACAAGGGAATTTTCCCCAAAGCTTTCTGCAAAATTGTACCCGATTATTTAGGAGGTGACCCTTCTTACTGCAATATCATGCACGCCGACGGAGCCGGAACAAAATCTTCCCTGGCCTACATGTACTGGAAAGAAACCGGTGACCTCTCTGTATGGAAAGGGATTGCCCAGGATGCACTGATTATGAACATCGACGATTTACTCTGTGTAGGGGCTGTCGATAATATCCTTTTATCTTCCACGATCGGACGTAACAAAAACCGGATCCCCGGAGAAGTGATCGCCGCCATTATTAACGGCACCGAAGAATTATTGGAAGAATACCGGAAATTAGGAGTAAGTATCTATTCTACCGGCGGCGAAACAGCCGACGTCGGAGACCTCGTACGCACCATTATTGTCGATTCGACAGTCACCTGCCGGATGAAGCGAGAAGAGATCATCGACAATGCCAACATCAAAGCAGGAGACGTCATCGTCGGTCTCGCATCTTATGGACAAGCCAGCTATGAAACGGAATACAACGGCGGTATGGGCTCCAATGGACTGACGTCAGCCCGCCACGATGTATTTGCTAAATATCTGATGGAAAAATACCCGGAAAGCTTCGATAACGCCGTACCGGAAGAATTGGTATATGCCGGGAAATGCAAACTGACGGACACCGTAACGGATTCTCCCCTCAATGCCGGCAAATTGGTCCTTTCACCGACACGTACGTATGCTCCGGTTATCAAAAAAATCCTGGATCAATACCGCCCCCAAATCCATGGCATGGTACACTGTTCCGGTGGAGCCCAAACCAAAGTGATGAATTTTGTCGAAAATATGCATGTTGTAAAAGACAACCTTTTCCCGGTTCCTCCCCTATTCAGATTGATACAGGAACAATCCGGCACATCCTGGGAAGAAATGTATAAAGTATTCAACATGGGACACCGTATGGAAATATACGTCGATGAAGAATTAGCCGATAAAATCATCGCTATCTCCCAAAGCTTTAATATTGATGCCCAAATCGTCGGTCGCTGCTATGACAATGACGAAGGCGAAGGAAATAAGCTTACCATAATCAGCGAATTCGGGAAATTCATATACTGAACGGTAGGTTTGATTCGTAAACTTTATATATAAAACGAAAGGATGCTCTCTTGAGGCATCCTTTTTTTATTTAACACAAAGCTACTTTATAACCATTATCCTCTATTTCTAACCTTGCATTTACCCCCAAAGCTTTAAATATTTTAATAACAGTAGCCAAAGTCAAATTCTTACCATTTTCTATTCGGGAGATTTGAGCTTTTTGTACCCCTATCAGTTTCCCTAAGTCTTCCTGAGTCATATTTTTATCCAAACGTGTACGTTTAATAGCTTCACCTATCAAAAATAAATTCAGTTCACTTTCATAATTATCGCGTTCAGGTGTGCCTTTCTTTCCAATCAGCATATCTTTCACCTCCTCCTGCGTATAAAACTTCTTTTCTTCCATAGCTCCCTTATTTTTGTTCAAAATATTCTTTCATTATCTCTTTTGCTCTTGCCACTTCTTTTATGGGTGTCTTATCCGTTTTCTTCACAAAACCATGAGTAGCAATCACCAATACATCAACGTCTTTATCCCAGAAAGCTAATAAACGATATTGCTTCCCCTTGTACAAAGTTCTGAACTCCCAAATATCAGTTCCTGTTAATTTCTTAAATAATTTAGGGTCTAAAGTATACCGTGCTTTATCAATATTATAAACAATCTTTTCCCTTGTTTTAGATTCCACTCTCTGTAAAAACTCTAAAGCATCCTTATAAAATATAACCTTAAATTTTTCAATAGAAATCATAGCACAAATATAAAAATAAGTTTCCATATATAGAAACTCAGCTAATTAAATTTTAATCTGTATATTAAACTACTAAATCATCCTTTCCGCCAATTCTGGAAATTCATATACTGAACGGTAGGTTTGATTCGTAAACTTTATACATAAAACAAAAGGATGCCCGAGGCATCCTTTTTTACTTTCCTTCTACCAAGTCTTTTCGCATCTGTTCCAACACCTCCAACAAAGGAGGAATGCTTTCCTGAACCGTATTAAAAATAACATCAGCATCCACTTCAAAATAATGATGAACAATGATATCACGCATTCCCATAACTTCACGCCACGGAATCTGTGGATAATGAACAAGTAAATTTCCAGCAGTCAGTTTATCCAGATTCTTTATACTTTCACCCGATGCTATCAATTTCATACAAACACCGTCCAGCAATAACGTACCTGTCGCAGAATCCCAAAAATCATTGACACAGTGAATGGTTTCCGTCCGCTGTTGAATTCGATTACTTTATCAAGTAAATGCAGGACTTTTACATCATACATAGATAGCCTCCTTCTGAATAGTTTGTTTTAATACTTCATCCATTCTCTCACGCACACGTACTAAATCCACAGGACATCCTAATAAGGCTTCCAATTCATATTTAATACGAGCCAATGTAAACAGAGTCGGAGCTTCCCCTTCATAGCAAATATCAATATCACTATGTTCTGTCTGCTCACCTCTGGCCACACTGCCAAATATACCTATCCTTTTAATATGATAAATGGAGGCATGTGTTTGCATATAGCCTGCCAATAGTTGTAAATATTCACTGATTGATTTCATAAAGCATCCATAGTCTTCATATTGACAAATATAGCAATTATACCAAATTTAAACAAGTAAACTTTCTGGCATACACCCTCTTTCCATAAACCTGCAAAATCGTCCATGCCGCCAATCCGGGAAATTCATATATTAAACACCTAAGGAGACCATAAACTCGCGCTTCTATTTCGACCTGCCATTTTTTTCAAAAATTTTATGTTACTAATTTTCAATTATGTAAATATACGACAGTCGGCCAGGTTATATTCTATTGGGATTCGCAAGCAATTTTTTCAAAAATAAAATAAAAAAACGACCGCCCATTTTAACCAATTTTTAAAAATAAATCCTTTTCTTTGTAAAAGAAATGAAAATATCGGATTTAAGTTTCTATCCCAACCAAAATCGTTCCTTTTTTTCAGTCGAAGATCGACAGGTCTACAAAATTCATTCTTTTCATTGCTACTTTTTTATCTAATTCACTAACAGACATTAAATTATCTGTTACAAATGACTCATGTTCTTTCCAAAACTACTTTAAATAAAATCATCCATTATTATGGAACATTTTAATTGCAGATTTATGATTTTAGACTAAAAAATCTGATAACGAATCAGGTTGTCAGGCAATTTAAAATTTATATAAACATTTATTTTGAAGACATACACACATTTTATTAAAAAATAGCAAAATCATTTTAAACATTTAAAAGTATGCGAAAAACATGGATTTTCAGTTGTTTCATATTACTATCGGTACTCTGGTGTTTACCGATAAATGGACAACAGTTAGCAAGTTATGCCAAAGACGGTGTAATCAGGGTTAAACTTGATCCGGCAGTGGCAGAACAACTGGGTAACACCCCCCGGACAAGAGGTGGAATCGTATCGACAGGAATTCAATCTTTCGATGCGGTAAATAAAGAAATTAAAGCCGTAAACATGAAGCGGGTATTCCCTTATGCGCCTAAATTCGAGGAGAGAATGAGGAAACACGGGCTTCATTTATGGTATGAAATCAGTTACGATGAAAAATTAACTCCGGAACAAGCAGTAAACCGATTCAAGGGAATATCCGGTATAAAAATAGCTGAAATCGTAAGAGTACAAACCTTACCGCCCTCTAAAACGGTAGATGTAACCCCAACCCCTCAAACACGGGCTACTCTTCCTTTTAACGATCCCTTACTAGTTAATCAATGGCACTATGCAAACGATGGCAGTATTCAAGGCAGTATCGCAGGTTGCGACATCAATCTTTACAAAGCCTGGGAAATTACGGCAGGCGCCCGTAACGTTATTGTTGCCATTATTGACGGTGGTATAGATATTACACACGAAGACCTGATCGACAATTTATGGGTCAATGAAGCGGAATTAAATGGTGAAGAAGGCGTCGACGATGATGGTGACGGATATATTGATGATATATACGGTTATAATTTTGCAGCCAAATCGCCGGCATTGACAGCACACAAACACGGTACTCACGTAGCGGGAACAGTAGCTGCCGTAAATAACAACGGCAAAGGGGTATGCGGTGTCGCCGGAGGTACCGGTAACAAAGACGGGGTTCTTCTGATGTCCTGTCAGGTATTCGACGATTACGCAGGACAGGGCGACTTCGCCACTCCCTTTGTTTACGCTGCCAACAAAGGAGCTGTCATAGCACAATGCTCCTGGGGCTGGGACAATGACGGCTATGTAGAGCAAGCCGTATTGGATGCTATGGACTATTTTACCCAGGAAGCCGGAAATTACGAAGGAAGCCCGATGAAAGGCGGCCTTTGCATCTTTGCTGCCGGCAACACCGGTTTGGAAGGTACGTTCTATCCGGGTGCTTATGCAACGGCCGTATCCGTTACGGCACTAAGCGTTGACTACAAAGTAGCCTCTTACTCCAGCCGCGGGGACTGGGCCGATGTCAGTGCCCCCGGGGGAGATGTGGAATTAGGCGGAGAATCCTGGGGAGTACTCAGTACATTCCCGGGTAACCGTTACGGCTATTATGACGGCACATCTATGGCCTGTCCTCATGTTTCTGGTATTGCTGCATTAATTATCGCTAAATACGGAGGTCCTGATTTCACGAATACGGATTTAAGAAACCGCCTGACGGAATCCGTACATGACATATACGGCTATAATCCGCAATATATAGGGAAATTAGGTTCCGGAATAATCGATGCTTACATGGCCCTGGATGCTAAAAACAACAATGCTCCGGCTAAAATTGCTGATTTTACACTTGTAGCTTCGCAGGAAGATATACAGGTCGAATATCTGCTCCCCAGCGATCCGGATAATGACAATATCGCCAAAGGAATTGCTTACTATAGCGACAAAGCTTTCACTGCTACCAGTGATCTGAGTGTTTTAAAAAGCGTGGAAATCGCCACCCGTTTTAATAAAACCGGAGATAAAATCACAATCAATATTCCGGGGCTCAAACCCGAGACTGAATACTGGGTTGCCGTAAAAGCCTTCGACCGCTGGCAAAACGGCTCAGAACTGTCAGAAGTAAAAACGATCGTTACCAATGCCGGACCCGAACTGGAACTCAGCAAAACCGACTACACCATCGAAATGGACGTTACCCAGTCGTATACAGCCGAAGACTCTATCGTCTTAAATAATACGGGAGAAGGACTGTTAAAATGGAATGCAAGCATAAGAAGCTACTACAAAGACCCCTGGAGTATATTCAATACCCCCGGAACAACAACAGCTTCCGCTACCGCAAAAAAACAACCGAAAACCTATTCTTTTAAAGGTATCATTAACACTCAGTCCGTAACGCCGACTGAGGTCATCGAATCGGGCTACAACCTGGACGAATATCCGAAAGAATTCCAATACTACAAGGATTTGAGATTCTATATCGGAGAAGGAGATACCGCATTGACCAATTCCATGGCTCAATATTTCTTTGTCGATCCATCATTATATCCGGAAGGATTCAATTTAACCGGATTCTATGTAGAAGGCGTATATACCCAAGGACGTCCCATCGTGGAAGTTTATTCCGGTGAAGGCGGACTCACACCGGAAGGATTGTTGCTCAGCGACACGCTGGATGCTGTCAGTCCTTTCTCACATACGATACGTCTAAGCGAAGATATCATGATCCCTTCCAGTAGTGATTTCTGGCTTGTTTTTCATATGCCTAAAGGCAATGCCGGATGCCTGGGAACCGGTGATGAATATGACTATTCCAATGCCCACCTCTACAGTTATTACAGTTCCAATATGGGAAAAACCTGGCATACATTGGGAGAGGTGTTGAGTGAAGGAAATCTCAGTAAATATGCCGACCTACAGGCCTGGTCGATAAAAGCGGTGAGCCAAACTCCGGGATGGATCGAATATCTGACCCTGAATCCCTCTTCCGGTATTGTAAGACCACACGATAAACAAGCTGTAATCGCCTCTCCTGAAAAAGTAAAATTGATTAACGGAGATTACAATTTCAAATTATACCTGAATACCAACTGCAAGGATAAAGAAAAATTAACGATCCCCGGTACACTCTCCGTAAAAGGACACAAACCCGATCTGAAAAGTGCAAAAGTAATAGATTTCGGAAAAACTTTTGTCGGCAAAGGAAAAGAAGTAATCGTCGAAATATTCAATAACGGTTACGGAAAATTCGCAGGACAAGGCGGATATGATTTATACGATTATAACGGTGGATACAGTTTCAGTGACAACCATTTCAATACATCAGGAGAATGGGGTGAGGGAGTCCCGATTCCGGCATTAGAAGCCCGTTCCACCAGCCGTATCAAACTAAAATTCACGCCGACTTATCAAGGAATATTCAATTGTAAATTTACCCTGAACAGTGAAACAGGGGAAACGCACAACATCACCCTGACAGGTACAGCTATCAATCCGGCCCATATTACAATCGCACCGACACAGGTAGCTGTAGGCGACCTGGATTTGAATGCCGCTCCCACTGTAAAACAAATTACAATCAGCAATACCGGATCTTATCCCTTGGAGTTTGCTTTCCCGAAATTTACAGAAGACACGGTAGCCGGTATTACCAAAACCTCCCACAAATACGGTTATGAATATATCAGTAATATTCCCGGGTTTAATAAGAACGAAACCTGTCAATTCCGTTGGGACGAACTACTGAATACCACAGAGATACAGAATCTGTTTGACGAAAATACAATATGGACGGAAGCTGTCAACATCGGATTTAAATTCCCATTCTTCGGTAAAGACTTCGAACAAGTCTACATCGGCAAATTAGGTATACTTTCATTCAGCGGTGAAACCGGTTCACTACATGCCTGCATGCCGGCTTCCACTTCATGCAGCGATCACCTGGACCTGATTACGCCAATGGCTTATCAACTTTCTATCAGTCCGAGAAGTAAAATCGCCTACGCCAAACAAAACGGCAAATTCGTCGTTAGTTTTGAAAATGTAGGGGTTTTCAATGCTGACGGAGACGGAGAAACCGATGTATCTTTCCGCATAGCACTCTCTCCGAACGGAGATGTCGAAATGTTCTATAAAGATTACGATCCGTTCATGATCAGCCAACCCCAAAATATTTTTATCGGTTGTATCGATTATGAGGTGAAGGACCCATTCGTAATCACGGATGTCGATATGGTCAACAAAGACAACATCGATATATGGGAACACATTCAAAGTGGTACGGCAATCAAAATCGTTGCTCCGGGTAAAAATATGATCCGGGATATAGACAAAAAAAGCGGTACGGTAGCCATCAATGAAATTGAAACCGTCAATATCAGTCTGGCCGCCGATTCGTCCATGTATAAAGGTGATTTAACGAATTTACTGGTACTATTGAGCAACGATCCCAATAATTCGACTTCTATAATCCGTTTGGATGCCAACATTACCGGTGACTATTATCAACCCGTGGTAGAACTCGATCGGGATACGCTTTTATTCGGTGAAGTTTTCCAAACAGGCCGGGCCGTATCGACAATCAGCCTCCTGAATAAAGGAAATGCCCCCATCGAAATCACCCGGCTTGAAATCGCAGATCCGACTTTTACTTACACGGTAGGCAAACCACTACCTTTCACGCTGGAAGCCGGTACGTCTGAAGACATTTATATTACAGCCGTATCTACGACAAAAGGTTCTTATGAATCCGTTATGTCCGTTACGACAGCCGGAAGCCAAATACTGACAACCCGGTTATTTTCGACAATTATTGATGCTCCCGACATCGAAATTACTCCGGCACAATACGCGGAAACCCTCGAAAGCGGTAAAGCCAAACAACTGGATATGAGCATAAAAAATACCGGAGAAAGTATATTAAAGTATTCGATCACTCCGACTACGATTTTATATCCGGTTAATGATACGTTAAAAGCAAATGAATCGCTGGATTACATCTACAGTTCTTCCATCGACGACGACAATATCCTGTATCAATGGGAGGACATTACAGATTCTCCGATTCATTACAAAGAAGAGTATTTCTATACCCATGTCAGTTTCGAACAGGAATTACCGTTTGAATTCACATTCTATGGAAAGACCTATAACAAAATATATGTTTACGGTCCGGGCTTCATTACATTTAAGAAATTCCCGGCAGTAGATTCATGGCCGGAAGATTTTTCCGCCGACTTCACGCCGTATATAGCACCGTATTGGGGACACCACACCCCATCTCCTGCTGAATATGCATTAGATCCGACTCAACCCGTCGGTATTTACTATAAAGCTGAAGACGACCGGGTGATCGTATCCTTTATCGATTTCTCAAACCAAATGAGTTTGGGATTGTGTTTCCAGGCCATTCTTTATAAAAACGGTAATATTAAATTCCAATACAAATTACTTGAAGGCGGTATTCAATGGAGTGCATACGGAATCAACGGTTTGGCTTATGAAGGTGCCGAAGAATCCCAAAGACTTACTTTAAGAAGCCGATACCTGAATATGAGCAGTGCTATCGAATTCTATCCGGTAAAAACATCCGAATTACAACCGAATGAAACGGCCAACCTGAAAATGGAAGCTTCGGCAAACGGTCTGTTGGCCGGTACTTATCAGACTACAAACCTTGTAAAGACCAATGTTCCGACAAAACCGGAAATTACCGTTCCCCTGAACCTGACGGTAACCGGAACACCTTCCGGAGAATGGCCGGAAGAACTGGCATTACCGGATATCTTTATCGAATCCTACCCCAATAATTATGTCTTTACATTCCGCAATGTCGGTACCGCCGCATATCACATTACCGGCTTAACCTGGAATGAACAGTCCCAGTATGATCCCAATGACTGGCAAACCCCATTCTTTCCGACATTCGACGTCCTTTACTGGAGTACTCAAGCCGGAGGTGGTGTCGGTCCATTGAATGTACAACCCAGAAATCAAGGCGACTGGGCCAGCGGACTGTACGTACCTATAAACGAATTCAATCCCCTGGAAGTCGGCAAGGAGGCTCAAAAATTCGCCGTTTCATTCCTGAATACCATGGATTTAATGGAAGTTACCGACACATTAGTATTTACAACCGATCTACCCGGATACGAAACGATAAAAATTCCGTTAAAGTATAATATCGTCGAAGCTCCTGTCATTGAAGTAAATCCGGAAAAAATGGATTTGTATGCTCCCGACAAACACTTTAGTACTGATACAAATATCCGGATTATAAATAACGGAAACTATAAACTGGATTACAAAGTCAGTATCTCTTATAATGATGAAGTAAATGCACTTACTGCGATTCAGGCCGCTAACGACATCTCCCTGACGGCTCTTGGCCTGGATACAAAAGTTAAAAATGCAAGTTTCCAGTCGCTACCTGTTACCAGGGCAACAGGAGAGTATACGGACAGCCTCGGCTATGACTTCAATCTCCAGGGACAAATGATTGTCATCGGCACGGCTACAGGCGAAGATCCTTATATTGCATGTACCGAATTTACAGCTCCTGAAGGAGGATTTAACATGTCCAAAATCAAATTTATGGCTTCATTGGGAGAACAGGAAAATGCAGAATTTATCATCGAAGTCAGAACGGGTAGTTCTTTCAATAATAATACCGTTGCCGGACGCGCCAGCAAAGTGATCACAGGAGGACCTGAAGCAGAAGGCGACAGAATCAGTGTATCGGCCAAAGAGATCGAATTTGAAAATCCGGTATACATCTACCCGAATGAAAAATTCTGGGTTTACATCTATATACCCGAGAAAGCATTTATTGCTTTTGTTCCGACCAAAGATGTAGCTACTCCCCTGCGTTATATGCTAAAACTCAAAGGAGAATGGGCTGATGTAACCGAATTATCAGAGCAATACGGCTCTTTGGGATTCCTGACTTTATTGTATCAGCAAGAAGCCGGTTCCTCCTGGATAACACTGAATACGGAAACAGGAACAGTTGCCGCTCACGAAACCGAAGCTGTCAACTTCCACGTTGACGCCAGCAAAGCCAGAAATGAAAACAACAACAAAGCCATTATCAAAATTGCAAGCAACGACCCGGAAAATCCGGAAGTAAGTATTCCTGTAACTTTGAATAAAAACACTGCACCGGTAATCACCCGAATCGATAAACAGATCAGTGTTAAAGAAGAACAGGAAACCACCGCCAGATTTACTGTCGTAGATAATGAAAACGATAATTTCGAAGTTACCGTAGAAGACGAGTCCGGAATAGCAACTTTAAATGAAGACAATGGTAATGTTAGCGTGACCCTGGCTCCGAAATACGGGGACAACGGAAATCACACATTCACTCTAAAAGCAAAAGATGTATTCGACAATGCAAGTACATTAACCGTTGACTATTACGTTGAAAAAGTGAACCGTGCACCAATCGTTATTCTGCAACCGACAGACAAAACTCAAAAAGTAGGTGATATCATTGAGAGTCTGATACTATCATCGGTATTTTCTGATCCGGACGGTGACGAATTGAGTTACACGGCTCATTCTTCCAATCCTGACGCCGTAAAAGCTCTTGTTGCCGACGGAGATGCCATTGAATTTGTAATCAAAGCTGAAGGAGAAGCAATCATTACATTGACAGCACAAGATCCTGCTCTATTGCAGGCGACAACCACTTTTAAAGTGACTGTAGAAGGCGGAAGCAACGGAAGCGGAATCTTCGAAGCCCAGGTAAAAGCCTATCCGAACCCGACCAGCAACATCCTGAACGTACAATGTTCCGATGATGTGGAAGGAGAAGTAATCATACGGCTTTACGATATGGGCGGTAACATGGTATATACCGAAAAAACAGCGATGACTGCCGGTTCTATTAAAGCGATAGATATCACTGCGTTACCTGCTGGTATGTATGTTTTGGAAGTAGAACATAAAGGGGCTAAAATCACCTCAAAAGTAGTTAAACAATAAGTTTTATCCGGGGAGAGACGACCTCTCTCCCCTCTATTAAATTGGTAATATGATCAGAAAAATATCCATTATAGCTCTCACGGCTCTCTCAACACTCGGAGCCAGAGCCCAGGAATCCCAAATATCCTCTTTGTATAGCGGGGCCTATTTCCTATCCATCGCTCCTGACGCTCGTGCCGGAGCTTTGGGTTCAATCGGAGCTTCAACTTCAGCCGATCCCTATTCTATTTTCTGGAATGCTGCAAAATCCGCCTTTACAGAAACCAAAGCCGAGTTGTCATACACCTACAGCCCCTGGATGCGGGACCTGGTCAAAGACATCAACTTGTCAAGTATCGGTTTTTCTTATAAACTCGACGATATGCAAACCATTTCTGCCGGATTCAGATATTTCTCCTTCGGAGATGTCATGTTTATCGGCGAAGACGGTCTGAATATGGGGGAACAAAACCCTTACGAAATGAGTATCGATATTGCCTATGCCCGCAAATTGGGCCAATACCTGTCTGCCGGCGTTACTTTAAAATACATCCGTTCAGAACTCGGAATGGGGCAGATGGTCGGAAACGTCAAGGCAGATCCGGCGAATGCTGTAGCTGCAGACATCTCATTGTTTTTCAATAAAAATGTCAATTTCCTGACAGAAAATGCCGTATGGCGGGCCGGCCTGACACTGGCAAATATCGGCTCGAAACTGAAATACGGAGGAGACAACGAATCCTATCTGCCGGGAGATCTTCGGTTAGGTACATCTTACGAACTCAATTTCAACAACCAACATTCACTGATGGTTGCCCTCGAAGCCGATGCCCTGATGACACCCCGGTATAAGGACAATGAAAAACCGGATAAATCCGGAGTAGGGGGATATTTTTCCTCTTTCGGCGATATCCAGTCCGACAATATCATGTGGGCCCTGGCAGCCGAATATTGGTATGCCAAGACAGTAGCCCTCAGAACCGGATACCACCACGGGAACAATGATAACGGCCACCCGACCTGGTTCAGCACCGGTGTCGGATTACGCTACTACAACCTGTTGGCCGACTTCTCCTATGTTGCCGGAATCTCTGACAACAATCCGATAAAAAACAGCCTGCAATTTTCCATAGGTGTCAACTTCGATATCTTTAAGAAAAAAGCACAATAAAAATGAAGACCCTAAAAAAGCTGCCGTTTTCGGCAGCTTTTTTACCTTTAAGAAAAAAGAAACTCCTTATGAAAAACGAGAAATATTGTTCATATAATTGTAAATTTTAAATTGCCCGGAAACCGGATTCGGTATCAGATTTTTTAATCTAAAGTCGTAAAATTAGTTCTATTAACATTATCGTTCCAATACCGTCGATTATACCAAAGAAAAGACATTCCCCGGTACGATTATCCCCCATCCTTTTTGCCATTCCCTTTATCGACAGAAGATTTATCCTTCTTTTCCTTCCGTTTTTTTAAATAATAACCGAGACATTCTGCCGCGATCCCCCCCCCCTATAGAGCCGAGAATAAACGATATTACAATTGATTTAATTTCTTCACTCATATTAAAATAACAATATGTTGAAAAATCGGCATTTTTTTCTAAAATAAACGTTTTATATTATTCGCGCAAGGATTTACTTCCTATAATCCAAAATGAATCGACAAGCAATCCGATAATGACAAACTCTATCACTTCAATTTTACAGATCTGTTTTAGTCCATAAAAATAAATTGCAAGGTGGGAAACAACATTTTTAAAATACAAAAGGAGCACTTTTATTTCAATACCGGATAAAAGATACTCCTTTTATTTAAAGAATCAATTAAACTTAAATCCCAAAGAGACATACAATCTCAAATAATTATCCACATGATCATTACTCGAATCGTAATACCTGACTCCTATACCGAATGTCGGCTTTACCTTTTGTTTGCCCAAATTATAAAAAACACCGGCATCATAATACGTATATTTCCAGTCTTTATTTTCGAGAGTTGTCCCGAATTTCCCCCTAGCATCCAAGACACCGTTATCAAAAGATAAAACATTATATCCAAGACCGACTCCCAGCGTTTCGTTCATATAATAAGTTTTTAAACCATCGATCTTAAAAAGCCCGACAGAACTTTCAATATGTGTCGATACAAATAAATTATGAACGACATAATAACCCAAATCGATACCTACTTCAAAAGGTTTAAACCTTGAACTACTGAAAGACATATCGGTCCTCACTCCACCGGTAAAATTACACTCTTGTGCCTGAGTTACCAGACTGAAAGGCATTATAAAAAATAAAACAACAACAAACCTTTTCATAATATTCGTTTTTAAAGGGTTAAAACCGTCTGAAGATTTTATTCACGTTGAACACATTTCAAAATTATTTTTAATCTGTTTATTACAAATCTAACACACCTATCCCCTAAAAAACAAAAAAATACATCCCTTTCGATCTCATCAGAACAAACGTGAAACAACTGACAATGAAATCGTTACTAAAAAAAGTATATCATCCCGATCTCATCCATATAAAACACATCACACAAACATATGAAAATCAATACATTACACTTTGATCGAAAAGAAACATATTACTAACAGAATGACAATCAATATCATTACGATCTAAAAAAGCTATTTTCAGAACGCATACCTTCAAAATATAAAATTGAAATTTAACGTCAGAAAATCAACGGGCCAGATTTACTAACAATCCATCCAGATATTGTTCCAGATTAATTTCCGGAGAAAGCCCCATCTTTCTTCTGAGATCCGAACGTTTATTGTAAAGGGAATTTTTATTGGTAAGATCATACATCTGCAACATAACGTCAACCGGCATTTTCAAATAAAGCAGACAGCAAAAATCCAAATCTTCATCGGTTAAATGGGGATACTCTCGCTTCAGGTAATCCACAATACCATTGTGCGACTGATTGACCCATGCATGCAGATTTGAGAAAAAACGTTCCTTACCGGTCTTGAGATTGAGATTTTCTTTAAATGTTTCCAAAAATTGTTCTGGTTTTTTTTTCATCTTAATCGCCATATCGGCCAATGTTTTCAGAAAATTGATCCAGTCATCCAATACACACTTCAAAGAGTTGATTTTCTCCTCTTTTTCCCGTTCTTTCCGCTTGGCCCTATAAACAAACAGAGTCAATACACAAACAAAAAAGAAAAAGATCAAAAGAAAAATAATAAACAAATACACATTTATCGTATGCAACTCTTCATTTTCTGCCCGAAGCAATTCAGTCCGGTATTGCCGTTCCAGATTTTGTACCAACTTATCTTTTTCTACAACATAAATACTATCCCTCAACTCCCCTGCCCGCTTGACATAATCTAATGCTTTCCGATACTCTTTCTTTTGTTCATATAACATACTCCACATCTCATACGTGCCAATCGTTGCGTAAGGACTGGAATCCGGCCCTGTGTCATGCATAAGATAATATTCTGCTTTCTGCAAATCTTTTTCCTGTAAACAAATATACCCCCACAAAGCAAAATGACCTTCAGGAATCTCTCCGCCACAATATCTATTATATATATCACTCAACAAGTCCTTGGCTTTCTTTATATCTTTATAATAAAAAACGAAATTAGTACCTATTTGTTGAACAAGTGATAATACATTCAGCGTATCTTTCAACTGGCAGGCAATATCTAAAGCCTCATAAAACAGCCGGTTTGCTGCTTCTTTATTTTCCAGAAGAATAAGAGCACTACCTTCCTCTCTCAATGTATAACTCAAATTTCTTAACTTACCGCCTTTTCGAAAAGCATCACTGGCTTTAGCAAACATTCTTACAGTCGCTTCTGCATTTGCCTGAGTATCGTATAGATACCCCATACGGCTATATATCAACCCCTGCAAATTATACTGCTCTTTTCCGACATATTTTTCCGCTGACACAAAAGCAGCCACGGCTTCTTCTGTACGACCGGCATTTTCATGAATTCTTCCCAGATAATAATACATTTTTGCCCGATCTTCATACTTACCGTTTTGCGAAAAATATTCCACTGCCGGACGAATCACAGAATCGGTTTCCAAATCGATATAATTCTTATCCAACAATTCAGAAAATAATAAAGAATAACGTGCCCGTTCCTGCCGTTTCATCAGACTCGACTCGTCGACAGTATGCAACAACACCAAAGCACTGTCAGGATGTTCAGCAGCCATTCCCTCTACCCGGTTCAGCACACCTAAGTCTATCCGTCTCTTTTCCAGAGCCGAACGATCATTACCGCACCCCCATATTGTAACAATATACAACAGAAAAATAATCCGGAACATATTCGATTTTAAACAGTTTTGATAACAAATATAAACATTCATTTCATTTTTCAACTTCTTAAAACTTGAAAATGCCTTTTTAAGCCGTCATTTTTATTTATTATCACGTCAAAAAAACTGTTTAGAATAAAAGAATATCAAAATTCAATTTTTCATAAAACACAGATCAGAACTTATCTGTTTTCCCATAAAAGAATATTAAAACCGAATACAAGTCCCAAAAACTAATGTCTCCCGCTATCCATTCGTTCATATAATTGTAAATTTTAAATTGCCCGGAAACCGGATTCGGTATCAGATTTTTTAATCTAAAATTCACAAAAACGCTTTTAGTATAGACCCGATATATCGCTAAAACTTCAAAGTTCCCAGTTTTCTTACAAGGAAGAAATGGAGGCACAATCTAAAATCGTAAATCTAAAATCTACAATTTATACACATTTTTCAGGTAAGTATCCAATTCAGCAAAAGAAGTGAACTTATCTATTCTTCCATCCGGGAAACGGAGGATAAAATCATCCGGAGCACCAGCTTGTAGCAGAAAGGCTACATCTTTCCCTTCCGTTGCACAACAAAATCCGTTACGCATCAAAATATTATTCACCCAGAACAACAATTCGCCGGATGCCTCCACCTGCACTTGTATTCCTTGCGATGGCAAAGGCCGGAAGCTACCGCTCGTTTTGTCAAAGACAATCTCATTGCGGGCAAAAAAATGATCCATCGTTCCCCGAAATACCAACTCTTCCGTAATGCCGCATTGGAGTCCTTCTGTCCGGGAAAGCAGCCACAGGCGGTCACTCAGTAACAGCGCCTGCTCCAGATCATGCGTCGAAAGCAGAATCGTCTTCCCCTGCTCTGCCGCCAATTTATGTAACAAACTCATAATTTCGATCCGGCTGACAACATCCAGAAAAGCCGTCGGTTCATCCAACAAAAGTACGGGACATTCTTGTGCCAATGCCCTTGCAATCATCACCTTTTGACGTTCCCCATCAGACAGTTCCGCCACATAATGATCCGCTTTCGCACCGATTCCCACTGCATCTAAAGAATCCCGGATAATTGTGTAATCTTTTTCTTTCAAACGTCCGAAAAAACCGGTATGCGGATGACGTCCCAAAGACACCAGATCGAATACCGTCAAGCCGCCGGTCATCGTCTTGTCTGTCAATACAAGGCCTATTTTCCGGGAAATTTCCTGTTCGGTACAGACAGACAATTCCCTCCCTTCCAACAGTATACTTCCCCCCAACGGACGCTGCGATCCACTGATAGTCCGCAGCAATGTAGACTTTCCGGCTCCGTTAGGCCCCAATAAACAGGTCAATTCTCCACGACGAAGTCCGAAAGAAAGCTCCGTATATAATACTTTTCTCCCTCGTCTTCCCAAGCGGTAACCGATGGATAAATTCCTGGCTTCTATCATTGAATCTCGCTGCATATATTTAACCGAAGGCTTACAAGCCTCTAACCGTTGATTTAACTCAATTGAAATATTGTATCTTTTTCTGATTGACAATCACATAAATAATAACCGGAGCTCCTAATACCGGTGTAATGGCATTCAAAGGAATCACTCCGGCACTTCCCGGCAACACACTCAATAAGTTACACAACAAAGCTATGAAAGAACCGCATAACAAGGTCACCGGCATCAATAATTTGTGATTTGAGGTACCCAGCATCAACCGGGCAATATGGGGCACAGCCAAACCGATAAAAGCAACCGGACCGCAGAATGCCGTCGTGACAGCCGTCAATATACCCGTACTGATCAATAACAATATACGTACCCGCTTTACGTTAACCCCCAGATTCTCCGCATACCGCTCTCCCAGCAACAAAGCGTTCAAAGGCTTGATCAACACCAAAGCCAATAGCAATCCCAAGGCCAGTATACCGCAAAAATAAGGCAATTGTTCGGCCGATACACCCGAAAAATCGCCCATACCCCACATGGTATACGAAAATACCCCTTCGGCCGTAGAAAAAAAGTTCAGTAAAGAGATTGCCGAAGAAGTGATATAGCCGATCATGATTCCGATGATCAGAAGCATCACATTACTCCGAATCAAAGTCGAAAAAAAGATAATGATACCCAATATCGTAATGGCTCCGGTAAATGCACCGAATATAACCGCCATATAACCTGAAAAAGAAAGCCCGACAACTACACCTCCGACTGTACCTCCATACAGCAGCATCACCAAAGCCACTCCCAGACTCGCCCCCGAATCAATACCCAGGATAGAAGGCCCGGCCAACGGATTGGCAAAAACCGTCTGTAACATCAAACCGGCTACAGCCAAGGCAGCTCCGGCAAACATGGCCGTTACAGCCTGCGGCAAACGGGTTTGCAAAATAATATACATCCAGGTATCCTTTTCCGTCCCTTCACCCATCAATATGGACAAGACCGAACGAAAAGGAATTTTCGCCGATCCCAGGAACAGATTGGCAGCGAATAAAATACCCAAAAGTAATAATATACACCAGACGATACGATACTTCATTTATCCAGTTTTTAATTTCAGATTAACGAAACTACAGTTCCGATTCGTATCTCAATCAAAACCGTAAATCGTAAACCCAAAACTCTTTTCAACCTTATATCCCGATCTACAATCTAAAATCTAAAATCTAAAATCTAAAATCCCCCTCCCTCACTCTTTCATCTTGCTGTAATACCTCAATTGATAATCAGGCAAAAGTTCGGGATGAAAAATCTTTACCAAATCCTTCAACAGATAATCCGGACGAATCGGAACCTCTTCATAATAGGGAACAACTCCCGTATTACAGGTAAAGATATTGTGTTTTTTCCAGGCTGCAAAATTAGCATAGGGAGTATATTCCCGTTTCAAATCTTCGTAACTCATTTCCTGTGCCCGGTTGTACTTAATCAACCAAAAGTCAGCCTCACCCCCCTGTTCAAAAACACTTTCAAAAGACAAGGGAAATGAACCGGCATGCTCATCGTCTTTCCAGCAATAACCGGCTCCGGCATCCTGAAGGAAACGGCCCATATAACTGCGGCCTCCGGAAATATACCACATAGAGCCGTATTTCATTTCCGTCACCACAGAAGGACGCTCCTCAACGCTATCTACTAAAGCTTTTACGGCATTATATGACTCAACAATTTCTTTAAAAAGCGAATCGGCTAAAGCCTCTTTTCCAAAAAACAAAGCCTGAAAACGAATCCATTCCGCCCGTCCCAAGGGAGTCGACTCCATATAATCCACGCATTTGATCTGTGGAATTCCGGTTTTCTCCACCCGTCCATAAGGAGCATTGCTTAAAGGAGAAGTAATCATAGCATCCGGCTCCAATTCAATCAATTTTTCCACATCGGGGGCGGAAGCTTCACCGATATCCGTAATTTTACCCTCCGCCAATCCCCGGCGCACAAAATCCAAATCGATATAACGCGATTCACAAACCCCGATTAATTCATCGCGTACACCCAACATTTCCAACCAACCGCAATGTACCGATGTCGCTGCAACGACTCTTTCCAAAGGCACCCGTACTACAATCCCCGGCGGTAAATCCGCCGGCAATTCACGATCCCGGGCTACAAGAACATAATGTGCCAATAATTTGGTCGTATCCCAGGGATCACGAATGCTCACCTCCGTATAATCAGCACCACGACGTACCGTATACCCCGTAGCGTATTCTACCCGGCAATTTTCTTTACCTTCCTGTTGTGTTTTACCTTTCTGCCCGCAAGATACAAGCAGAAAGATAAAAACCGATATCAGACAAAATGCGGATCGTCTCATTCGAAAAATACGGCATTATTAGGTGAAATACCACCACTACCGAATTTTTTAATCAACTTTCCATTCCTGGAAAAACGATAAACATCACCGGTATTGGTATAATCGGAAGTACCGATGTAAATATCTCCGGTATACGGATCTATTTCCATCATCATAATACTTTCGGTTTTCAAAGACTCAGCATCTCCGGTCAGGGTCAGGAAAGAGTTTTCGTTCAATTTCCTTGTCTTCGCGTTGTAAGTGAAAAAGTTATTCGTCGTCACATAAGGCTTAACAGACCAGTCGGTAACGGAGTTTACCAAATATATTATATCGCCATGCGCTGTCATTTTTGTGGCAACAGCAATATTATCACAGGTGCCGTTTGCAACGTTCAGACGCTGCAACGCATAAGGGATATCTCCGTAATTCCCATAAGAAAGTACATAAATATCACCGGCAGCCTCGACGATAAGATTCGGATTCAGGACAACCGTGATTATCTTTTCAACCGTAAAAGTACCTAAATTGATGACAGAAACCGTCGTACCGGCTCCATAACCGGAATTGGCCACATACAATTTATCATTTTCTTCTACAATCTGTTCCGGATTAGCACCAACAGTAACATACTTCTCAATCGTCAGATCAGTCGTATCTATGCGGGCCACCTGGCCGCTCCAAAGCGTAACGTATAATTTTCCGTCTTCTGCCGCCATATACCGGGGCTGACCATCAGCCGGAGAGAACGTAATCGCTTTCAATTCTCTGCCCAGGCTATCCAATTTCACCAAACGACTCGAACCGTACACTGTTACATACACCCGATTTCCATAGGTAATCATGTCCTGACCGGCATCCCCCAATTTTTTATCGTTCAGCGCATAATACAAATCGGCAGTTATTCCTCCCGTCTTCGGATTATAGGCCGTAATACTGGCATTATTTCCCTGATAACTTCCTTCGTTAAGAATCAATATTCCTGACGTAATATCATCGTCATCGTCGTCATCATCGCTGCAGGATATAAAACAACTGACGGATAAAAGGCATAAAGCACTCAAAAATAAACTTCTGAATTTCATTTTTTTCTATTTAAATTAAACCATACTATTAAAACCAAACCATACCTTTAAAATCTTAGATTGACGATTAAACAAATCGGATAACGAATCAGTTTGTCAAACAATTTAAAATCCATACCTACCTCGATTTTGATTTACGATTCCTCCTTTTTGCAGGAGAGGATTATAGGTATAATCTAAAATCGTCAATCTAAAATCATCAATCTAAAATTAAAACACCCAGGTCATACCCAAACGATAGGATCGTCCCGGCATGGGGTAAAACTGAATCACATCGTATTGCTTATCCGTAAAATTGATTAACTCAGCCTGGATGCGCAACCGGCAACTCTTCAACACAAACTCCCGGGATACCGAAGCCGAATGCTCTGCATACCCATCGATACGATTGGCCCGGATATTTTGAGGCAAACTGTAGCGTTCTCCGGCTCCCATAACGGTATAAGCCACATTCGCCCAAGGCATCTCCAGATTCAGAGCTCCGTTTCCGGAATGCTTCGGTGTATAAGGTATCTGGTCCTTATAATTTTTGTCTTTCGGATTGGTAACGTCGATCGCTTTCTGATAGGTATAACCGCCCGATATACGCAACCGGATATCCTCCCTGAAAGCCAACGTTACGGCTAAAGCGACATCCACACCGGTAATATCCACTTCTCCCAGATTCATCATCTTCCATACATAGGTCGTCGGCCGGGCGACAATTTTATCCTCTACCCGGTTGTAATACCCGTCGACAGTCAGTGATACATAAGGAACAATTTCCGTCAAACTCCCGTTCCAGGTTATTCCGGCATTGAACTCTTTCGCCAATTCCGGTTTCAACCCGGTATTTCCCATACGCAGGTAATACAAATCATTAAACGTAGGTACCCGGAACGTACTCTTATACAAAAAACGGAAATACAAATTCTCTCTCTCCCAAGGTCGTAGTGACAAACTTACCGCTGGAGTCAGTTTTTCCCGGTTTTTAGGTCGTTTCCCGCTTTTCACGTCATCTATCGTATACGTATTCAGCAAATTAGCCGTCAATGACATAAAACGATACTGATATTTGACGGCCAATGCTGACAGTAAAGTATAACGTGTCGGGAAAGGACATTCCGGAAGATTATTCCACAATTTGTTTACAGACAAATCGGTAGCCCATGAAACGGATAAATTTTTCCGGGGCTGATATAAAGCGGTAACCGTCCCGTAATATTCATGCTGGCGATTCCGGTCGATCTGTTCCCCGTTCTCATATTTTACGTTGACGTCCTTGTATTTATTCCAGGAATAATTGTATTTCAATGCCGCTTTCAATGTCCATGCCCGGTTAAAACGTTTTTCATACCCGGCCTGGGCAAAGAAATTCTGATCCCACAACCGTTCCTTATTATAGGGATTATAATAAATCACACCTCCCGGCAGTCCCCGTTCCGACTGAAAATAGTAAGCCTTAGCCGTCAACTGGCTGCTATCTCTCAATAGCGTGTAAAGATTTGCTTCCGTATGCCAGGACAAAATATCCGAATTGTAACGTTTCTCCCGGGTGACCAATTTGCCGTTCTCCAAAGTAAAAGGATATGCACCGTCTGCCCGCAGAAAATTACCGTCGACGGACAAAGTTGTCCGGTCTGTCACCTTAGCGGCATACCGAAGGTAAGGATTCACCATTCCGAAAGAACCGCCTTTTACCCGGGCTTGCAGGCTATATTTCCGATTATGAACAAATACGGGCCGTTCGGTTTGAATACTCAGTACACCGGCAGAAGCAAACATTTTAGCCGGTTGGAAAATACCATCCTCCTGTCCTACGGCTAACGAAACCCGGGCCACATTATCAAGTGAAAAACGACCGATATCGATTTGCCCGGCCTGACAATTGCTTACCGCTACGCCGTCATATATCACTCCCGTGTGATGAGCCCCCAAACTACGTACTGAAACCGTTTTCAAACCGCCGATCCCACCGTAATCCCGGACCGTCACCCCATTAAACCGCTTGACAACATCAGCCAGATTCTGATACCCCAAACGCACAATATCCTGACCGCTCACCACTTGCAAAGGAGTTGCCGCCTTCACCACTACCGGTCGTTTCCCTGCCGAAACCTCAGCTTGTTGCAGTTCATATATCCGGGTCGTATCTAGCTGAGCATATACACTGCTATAGCATACCGTTGCCAGTATCCCTGTTAACCAAAGCCTATAACATACCCAACGTCCCAAATCGTGATTCATTATAATGATTAAACCACGCTTCCGAAAACCCGGAAACCGTCCGTCTTTTCCCTGTCTCTTTATCCGTAAAATACAAGATGCCAAACGTGCAGCAGCACAACATGATGTTTCCTACAGCCAAATCCTCGAAAGCTATTGAAAAAATGTTTTGCAGGTCTTCTGACTTACCCCGGTTCAGGCGCCTTCCCATTTCAAAGAAACAGTGGCTAAAGTAGTGCCTGACCCTTTATAGGCTTACAGCAGCGGGACTGTCCGGGATTCTCACCCGATTCCCATTTAATCCTAACCGTAGAATTACGGCTCGGAACAAAACGTCGCAAAGATAGTATTTATTTTCCATTCCTTCACCGAAAATAAAAATTTAGTGCCCGGAGAATAAACTCCGGGCACCTAACTATAGTGACGAATTTGCTTCTATATTGTATCTACCTGCTCCCTACGGCCACCTTCACGCAACATTTCACGCATTCGCTTCCGCAGGTTCAATTGTGTACTATCAACTTTCGTTTTGCGGGAAGGCATAAAAATATCCTTGTACTTCGCCTTCGTGATCCGGAACTTCATCTTATCCAGTGTACCGGAAATATCGACTCCGGCCCGGAAAGGCAAAATCGATTTCAAAAGTGATATATGATATTTAAAACTCATATCGATATTATGTTCCCCGCCGACAGCCACTTTATAACGGTCTATTTCCAAAAGGAAAGGGAATATTTCCACAATACCGTCCTTTATCGCTACATCAACCGATATACTATCGATCAAATTCCGCTTCTTATTTTTAAACATCAGCATTTTGGATATTTCAGCAAAAGTCTCACCATCCATCAGCACCAGATTATGTCCGTCCAGATAAGCCGCAGCCCGCAAAGTCGGGAGTTCGACCATCATCGTCGAATCAAGCCAGGTCTCAGCTGCAATATTGAAATCCACGACTCCTTCAAAGGAGCGCAGCATAGGAAACAAAGTATCAAGAGCCGGTATTACTTCTACCAGACTATCAATCCGGATTTCATGCATTTTCAATGCAAAGCCCGTATAAGCCCGCAAGGTATCGGATGCTTTATAAATCAGAGAAGCCTCCATATTAGCCGCCGAAGAACGCATATCCAAATCGGAAACCTGAATACACTGATTCTTCATAACCATTTCTCCGTGTATGTTCTCCATCAATAAATTGCCGAACAACATTTTCTCTATATTTGTCCGGAAAACAAAATTGATCCCGGCAGGTACAACAAACACAGAAGAAACACCTTCATACGAAGCCGAATCACTCACAACAGCTACGTTATCCATATCGTCATCCTCTGTTGTAATCTCTTCTTTATAACCGGCGGCTACCTTATCCATATAAGCCGTACCCATATCCAATGCCCGCATGATCTGATTGCAATTGATCATCTTCGATTGTACCGTCAATTCTGCAAACAAGTCTTCCTTTTTAAAAAATGCCCGGGTCAGATTCGTTATACTCCCGGTCAACCGTACATCTGATTTTCCCAGCTTCAACACAGCCGAATCAAGCATGATCTCTTTCCGGTTGAAGTGAATACGTGTCCCCGGCATCCTGAGCCGCAACGGGAAAAACGGTGTATAAGCCCGTAATCCTTTAAAATCAACATATCCGGTCGGAAACCAGATACGGTCGTCCCGCCGGCTACGCGAAGCTTCCACATGTATATCAGCTTTCGCTATATTCAACCGATTATTCAATGCCCTCAAACGCAAACTATCGACCTGGAAATCGGCTTCTATACGCGGAACCGACTTGTCACGTTTTGTCGGCTTCAGGCTCCCTTTGGCATCCATCCGCTTCACACCCAATAACAACGTATCCCGTACGATAACAATCGTTTTACCGATGTGTATCCCGGAATTCACGGTAGCGATTGCCGACGT
The DNA here is from genome assembly GCF_003524185.1 of Culturomica sp. NCBI lineage: Bacteria > Pseudomonadati > Bacteroidota > Bacteroidia > Bacteroidales > Odoribacteraceae > Culturomica > Culturomica sp. Next base: position 40,199 of record NZ_DOED01000027.1, on the reverse strand, counting down.
ATCCTTCAAAGGAGTTGTCTTCAATGTCAGATAAGTCGTATCCATCAATACCCGCAATTTATCCTTCACATGAATATCTAACCCCGAATATCCGACAACACCGTTCAGGAAATCGACTCCCTGTACAACCTCCGTATTCTTCCGGTTTGTCGCAAAACCGACTCCCGCCGAACGGACATTCATCACAATACTGTCTTTGGGTATAAATAAGGCAACATCATTCATTTTACACCATCCTCCTACTTTTATCCGGCCATAATCTCCGTTCATCACATCCGACAAAAGTACTTTTGTTTTCAAAGAAGCTCCGATTTTTCCGGTACAAGTCACTCCATCCGTCAATGGAAATATCCGGGTTAAATCATCAAAGTCGATATTGGCATCCAACTTTGCTTTTATCACCGGATCCCTCAGTACATTCTCCACGTCTCCGGCCAGATCGATATCGGTCTTTCCCCCCTTTATACAAAAATTATTCAGTTTTATATAGGACGGTTCCTCCCTCTGTAAATCAATCCTCGCAAAAAAATCAGTATTCAATTCCTCAATCCGGGAAGGCATCCCTTCATAAGCGATATAGCCGTCCGTAATTTTAAATTGTGAAGTCAATAAAGGAACATTCTTTTTTCCATAAACGCCGGTTACCGTTCCCGTACACAAAACATCTCCCCGGATATCGGCTTTCCGGTCCTTCTGTAACACAGCATCCGGAATCATTTCTATCAACGTCGCCAAAGAAGGAATGTGAATACCGTATTTCAAATTAACGGCCATCGTCCGGTTAACGGTATCCCCCCGCAATGTCCCTCCTGCACCGAAACGAATACCGTTGACATCGAAAACAGCTTTCTCCAAGGTATAAAGCAAAGAATCCCTGTTTATTTTCATACCGGTTTCTACCCCGAAATTCAAACGACTCACCAGCAACTTTCCTTCTTGCCAGAAAAGTATGTTTTTAGCTGAAAAATCCATATTCAGTCTGGAACGGTGTTTCCCCAGAAAACCGTCCAAAGCCAGTTCCAAATTACTCATACGGGTATAAATCTGAGTACTCCGGTCGTCAAAAACCATCCTACCGTTCTGAATGCGGATATTTTTCAGCCGGATAGCAGAATTAAAACCCTCATTTACAGTATCCGTTACAGTTTCGGCAACATCAGTCGTATCTGCCGGTAACTGCAATATATCCCAATTCGCTTGTCCGGCAGTGTCTATATAGGCATAAATCCGGGGCTGCTCCAGGACCAAATCTTTTACAATAATCCGGTTCTTCTTCAAAAAAGCCATCGGATTCACCGTTATCAAACACTTCTTCACGACCATTAAAGAATCCTCGGTCGCTGCCAACCGGGTCGTATCCCGGAATTTACAGGAAATAACCGAAGCATCCGATACTTTTAGCCCGAAATCCGGAAAAGTTGAGAAAAAAGTCAGCTCTATTTCACCGACACGCACATCCGCATTCAAATATTCCCGGGCCAATTGCTCTACCTTAGGCGTCAACTTCGAAGGCGTAAATACAAAATTGAGTACGACACCTATAGCTACCGATAAAAGCACAACAAGCGTAAAAACAGTCCATAAAAACCATTTTAACCCCTTTTTCCACCTGGATTTTTTCTTTTTCTCAGACATAATCAAATCATTACATGGTAAATTTCAGATCATATATCATGTGCTGTAAATGCCAATCCGAAATCCATTGCCCGCATAATCAACCGATGCTCCTACAACACACAACACCTCCGATATTTTCCCGATTCACAATTCAATACAACAAATATTTTGCCCGGACGATTTTAAAATGTTCCAATCCGGTCTGCCACATTTTCCGAATCTCCGTTTCACTCTTTCCGGCAACAATAGCCTCCCGCAACCCGGAAGTTCCTGCCAGTTTTTCAAAAAACGGAGTAAAAAAAGCATCCTTACCCGTATAATTCCGATAAGCCGTCATCAACCAATCCAAACGCAATTTTTTACCATCCTTTACTTCATTGAACTCCTCCCGAAGATCCATTCCATAACATACTTTTCCGAGGCATTTCGGATTTTTACTCATACCCGGAATACTTTCCGGTATAAAACGATAAGGCATATCCGTCAAATCCGGGTGTCCGAATACCTGAAAAGGCGTCGCAGTACCTCTGCCCTCACTAACCACCGTCCCTTCAAAAAAACATACCGACGGATAAAGCAGTACCGACACCTCATCCGGAAGATTGGGCGAAGGCCGGCAAGGTAAAGCAACTACCATCTCCCGTTTCCAATTCCTGCATCGGATCACCGTTAAATCACACCGTTTTCCATCGTTCAACCATCCTTCTCCATTGATCATCATCGCATACTCCCCGATCGTCATTCCGTACACCACCGGAACCGGATGCATCCCGACAAAAGAACGGTACTTCAAATCCAACACCGGCCCATCCACATAAAAAGCATTCGGATTAGGCCTGTCCATCAGTAAAAGCCGGCAATCATTCTCTGCACAAGCTTCCATCAGGTAATGCAACGTTGAAATATACGTATAAAAACGGACACCGACATCCTGCATATCAAAAATGACAATATCCACACCGGCTAAATCTTCCGGAGCCGGCTTCTTTTTCTTTCCATACAAAGACACCACCGGAAGCCCTGTACGTTGATCGGTATAATCTCCGATATTCTCTCCGGCATCTGCATCCCCCCGAAAACCATGTTCAGGACAAAACACTTTTACGACATGCACGCCCTTTGCCCGCAAAAAATCCAATGTATGAGACGACAAGGCTGGTTCGTTTTTACGTTCACCAACCCAATCATAAGTCGTTACAACAGAAGTCTGGTTCGCAGCCAAAGCCACTCTTTTACCTTTCAACAGCATTTCATATTTCCCGAAATCCATAATTCCGGGAAATACTTTTTCCTGTCCCATCCCTACACACAGAAGCCCGCAAAATGCGATAAAAAGAATTCCAAATTTTATACTCATATCTCAACAACGACCTCTTCCGGAATTAATTCATTTTCCCGATTCCTGATAATCCAACTTAACCGTATTCAATATAGCCTCTACCCGCTGAAGCCGATTCCGCTTTTTATCATCGGGAGCATAAACATATCCCATCATATAATCAATCCGGTTATTTTTAGCATCCAATATAACATTCATAACATAAGGACCTCCCATATAATCATTTACAACCGTCCACAAACCTCTCATCATTACGGCATAATGATCCCCGTTATAATTAAATATCTTCGTTTCTGTCGGCGCAATTGTATCCAAGGCCATATAGGTATTGGCCAACGGTCCCGGTATATTGCGTTTTAACTCTGCATTTACCGTATCTACAATAGCCTGAACATGGAATTGTGAAGCATCCTTATATTCTTTTTCAAAAAAGATAATTCCCCGGCCATCGGTCCGGGTTTCCCGGGAAATCCAAACAAAACCGTCAATATCTTTATTGACAATATAATCTCCCGGACAAGCCACATACATGTGGTATTTGTCTTTAAAAAGATTGTATACGGCCGAATTCGGCTGTTTTTTATAGACACTGATCAGACGTTCCTGCTCCGCTTTCATAAAAACATCCAGTATCGATTGTTTATTCGCATCAAATACATTCACAAAATCAGTCTCATTCGGAGCCTGTATCTCAAAATACTTTTGCCCTTTTGCCCAGGGACTGTCTTTAAAACGAATTGCCGTCGAATCTATTTTAGGAGAAATACGAACCAACAAAACATTTCTATACCCTTTTACATTCTTATCGAAAGAAGCCAAAGGCAAATTCAATATATCCATAACAGGTTCCGGTTGCGGCAAACCCAATTGCTCCTGCGAGAACCAAGCTTTTACGGTATCTCCGGCCGGACCGTTCCATAGATCTTTGTCCATCACGACTAAAACCTCATTCATACTTCCGGCAAGATTCGATAATCCGGTGGTCGTTTTGTCTTTACAAGATACGACAGTAACCAGCAAGATTACCATAACGGCAATTTTCAATAAAGGTGTTGTTTTCATAAGCGCGGATTTATATTATTTTTCAGTTCTAATATAATAATAAAATAAACATTTTTCAATCTCCGAATTTACTCTCCGACAAATCCAGAATTCCTTTCACCGAACCGACCAGGATTTTGGCTTCAACCATCAAAGGCACCCGGTTTTCATCCTTGCTCACCCATATCTTCATATTTTCCCCGCCTTTAAAGACATCTCCTTCCACCAATAAGGGAGAAAACACATAAGAATCCCATTTCTTCTTTCCCACTTTTATTTTCTCTACTCCCAGATAACGAATATACAAATTGTAAATCTTACTGTCGATTAAAATCTTTATCGGCACGGTATCCTTGGGCTTCAGCTTATCGAAATCAAGCCCTCGCGCCATCCAGGCCACAGAGAGCATATCGTAAGTCTCCGGCAGTAACTCTATCGTATCCTGACGGATATATTTACCGATCTTATTTATTACACCATACGCTTTTTGATTCGTGTAATCGAAACTGTAATCAAACGTCTTATGATAATTTCCTTCATGTGCTTTTCGGGAAAATTCATAAGGCAGAAACGTATCGGAATGAAACTCAGATGTCAGCGTATCCCGCAACTTAAAAACCCAATCCCAGGAAGGTAATGAATACCCGACAGCATTCAATAAAACAGCTTCCGGATATTTTTCAGATTTGCCCATTGTAAACTCGACCAATCCGGCCCTGATCCATATAATTCCCCAATTATAATAACCGGTATATACCAGTTTCTCTATCGGCGGCAATTTCTGCTGTGCCGATAAAGGGAAAAATGTATATAACACAATTATTATGGCTATCACTCTTTTCATACACTCTTTTTTTCCGGCATATATCGCTTTCCTGCTTCCCGGTCGTCCCGACTCAGTATATTATTCCCACTTACATGCCTGTTTATTTTTTCTTCTTCGTATCTTTTTCTTCCTTCAGCTCCCCTCCGATATATGAACTTTTCAAATCAAAGGTTTGTTCTATATCAAAATTTTGTTTGATACTGATTTCTGTCGGTAAATAGCGGACAACTTCCGCCTGCTTCCCCTTCAAATACAAACCGGGATCCCAGATCCCATTCCGGTTTTCATCCAATATTGCCCGAAGCCGGTACTTCCCTTCATGCAAAAAGTCAAAAACCAGATCTCCGGATTTATCTACGATTTTTTCAGCAACAACGTTAAAAATTCTCTGTCCTTTTTCTGTCTTTTTATTATCCGGCTTATAAAGCTGTACGATAACCTGCCCTTCTACCCCTTCCAGATGCAGCTGCAATTTACCGTAAAATTCAAGCGGGCGGACTTTGAACTTCTTATCCAATTTATCGTTATGCCGCCCATAAATATCGGAAATCACAGCGGAATCGACCAACAGTTCATACTCCGCCTCGGGTTTCCATTCCTTTTCCAGGCGGAAACGCCGTATATGGACACTGTCCGGCACAATTTTAAAATCGGTAGGGACATATAGTGTATCGACTTTTTCCAATAACTGAACATGCTCTGTTATATCCTGAGTCACCGGACGATCAAATTCCAGAAAGATACCGGTATTTACATCCTGTTCCCGATCGACACTGGCCGTCATTTTTAAAAAGTCGATGACAGGTTTCTCCGCGTCTTTCTTCCTTCGCTTCGCCTTCTCGTTTACCTTTTTATCCGTAAACACCATCTTTACAGTATCCAGATAAGGCGATTGCATACCCGTACTGTCCGTTCGCAAATAAGACAGTTGAAAATGCAGCGTATCGCGCTTATACACGGTCGAATCCTTTATCCATAAATTAATGGTATCTCCACCGGGGGACACCTCTGGAAAATACCATTTCCCTTCAGTCACCGTATCCAATAGCTGAATAGCAAAATCATTCTTCCCCGGGACACTGAATACAAAACTCAATAACTCCCGCTGTTTCCTTGCCTCATCAACCATATACAGCTGTGTCGGAGTTTCTAAAAACATCCTCATATACAAATTATTCGGCCCGTAAGCCAAATAAGAACGTTCTACGATAGAATCCCCTCCGAGCGTATCCGTTCGGCTGACAGAAAATACAACCGGACGTACCAATGTATCCAAAAAAGCGACCTGTTCTCCTTCCGGCGCATATTTATAATCCCGGTTTTCGTCCATAACCGCCACAACCTTATAATCCGCTTCCCGCAAATTCGTTATCCGGAAAAATCCGGAACTGTCCGTACGTCCCATATAACTGGGAATCTCCTTCAAAGGCACAGAGTCTGCGGTATTCTCATACAGAAAAACATAACTGTTTACAACCGGCTCATTCGTCTCCGCATTCACGACATTTCCGCTCAATTCCAGGGTATCAATCACTGCACCCGTAGAAAACACATACCGGTAATACCCTAACGGATTACCTTCATTATTGTCTACTATCGCATCGGCAAAATCAAGGCTATAAGTCGTCTCCGGCCGCAATGTATCCTGAAATTCAACCATAATGTATTTCGCTCTCAAACGCACCCGGGGTTTCTTGGCCTGAGGCGGAGAAATAATAAATTTCTCATTGACACTCTTTAAAGCGACAAATTCATCGAAATAAATATTAATACTTTTCTTATTGAAATTTGTACTGAACGAAGCCGGCTGTTCTGCTATCACACGAGGAGGAGTCTCATCTTTAGGTCCTCCCTCGGGATATCCCTTATTCGCACAGGAATGCATCACAATAATGATGAACAATATTCCCAATCCCCACAAACAGGCCGTAAAGCAACGAGATCTATTCATAAAACAAATATTAAAATTTATGCTTCAAAAAACGGGCAATCTTCCCCATCTCTGACTCTTCATTGGCATTGAATCAACAAAGTTATAAAAATTATCCTACATAAGGATTCTGTAACTATGTTTTACAAGCAGACACATAAGAATTCAGCCTTAATCGTATAAAAATCTCATTTTGTAACAACTCAGACTTCCGTCCTCGCCAAACATGCCAAACTGAATCTTACATGACCTGCCTCTGCCAATGTACGTATACAGGATTTTATTGTTGCCCCGGTCGTAATAACATCGTCTACGACAAGAAGATGCTTACCGTAAAGCACGTCCGTTTTCTTCAACCGGAAAATATTCTCGACATTTTTCTGACGTTCACCGGCACTCTTCCCGGTTTGAGAAGCATTGTCCTGAACCCGGCAAACGATATCATCCCACAAAGGAACCTTCATCGCTTCCGCCATTCCCATTGCAATCTGCCGGGCCTGATTATATCCCCTTCGTTTTTCTCTTTTCGGATGCAAAGGGATGGGAACAATAGCATGGACGCCGGACCGGTCACCGATCTTCCCGCCCAGCATCCGCCCCAGGTATACGCAAAGCTCCTTACCGGAACGATACTTCACCGCATACACCAGATTTTTATAATCATTGTATTTATTATAATAGAAAAGCGCATACAATGACCCGACATCAACAACCTCATCCTCCATCAATAACCGGATATCTACAGATTGATAAGCGGGATCGGCCAAAGGGAAATCGGCCAGACAAGGCGAACATAAATACTTTTCTCCCCTTACCAAAGCCTCCTTACACACCACGCAAAGCGGGGGATAAAATAAACGGACTATGGACTGAAAAATGCGGTTGCCCTCATTTTTCATTTTAATTTCACATCCGCCCCTTTCTCTTCTTTCATTTTATAAAAACGTACCCATTCAATCTCCATACGGGACGGCACACATTTTCCTCCCGGTTCCTGATTACATCCCAATCTGAAAAATACATACATCGGGATATCCGGGATATTTTCGTGCACTTCTTTAACAACCGTATCATTGACCATCCATACCATTTTTTCACGGGTCCACTCCAATGTAAAAATATAAAAGTCATTGGACAGATGTATATCTTTTAACGGCATAATTTCATTTACAACCTTACCCTTGGAAGTATAAATCTTTCCCATTTGCAAGCCGTTTGCCCCGGATCTCATGATCTCGATATGCGGCATATCCCGGTCTCCGCGCATCCCGAAGCATTGCACTACCGACGAATGATTGAGCTTTATTTTGGCTTCAAAACGGCCGAAACACTGCCGGAACGCACAAGCCGTACTCAATGCTGCAGAAGTATATTCATATTTCTTTTCCCGGATACCCAAAGAAGCATCCCAATATTTACCGATAATCTGCTCTTTCTTAAAATTCAGCTGCACCGACTTTTCAGTAAATGAAATATTCTCAGGTAAAAACAACTGAACATCATTTCCGACACCATAAGTATCGTTTAAAAAACGTTCTCCGGCATAATAACGGGTAATCCATTTTTGCTCATTCAGACTTCCGCCTCTGAATGTATCTTCAAACACCGGTTCCCAACGACACATATTTTTAAAATGCACATCAGACTGCAATGAAAAATACTTTACAATATCCGGGCGTTTCTTCAAAGCTTCATACTCACACAGCAATTTATAATCATCCGTTGTCTCATACCGTCGTTTATTCAACAGATACTCCCGGTTTTTACGGAACTCATCCGATTTAATATAAGCTGTAAGCTTCTCGAACTCCTGAGGTAAAGTCGTAGCCTTTACTTCTGCATAATGCCTGAACTTCTTATTTTTCTCAAACAATATCAAGGCTTTGACCTTCGGATGAGCAACTATATTCCGATAAGCCATATACTCTTCGGGCCGCAGCTTTTTATCGAACCCCGGAGTCGTCACAATCACCCGCAAACGGGCATATTGCGCATATTCATCGGTTTCTTTTACTTTTAAATATCCTTGTAACTCCTGAGATTCCTTAATCAGATAATAATTCTTTAGCTTCTCGGCTTTGAGCAACTTTTTATAGTCTTTTTCCCGGTTGTAATATTCACTCTCCTTATACCTTAAATGTTCGATTTGTTTCCGCTTATTCTTAAATACAGGACTGTTTACATATTCATCCAACTCATAAAAACGCTTCAAGTCGTCACTCTCTCCCACCTTTCGGTACAAGGCGTAATCTTCGTCAAAAACCTTCCTTAATGTCTCTGCATCAGCTGTCGTACGAACCTTTTTACTTCTCGAAAACAATCCCATAATCCACTTGAATTTAGTAATCTTACACCCTATATGCTAATCATCCGGGACTTCCAGCAAATCAATACCACCACCCCTGGTTTAGTCAAACACATATCTTAAATAAAGCAAAGTTAATGCAATAATTTTAAATTTAAAACCTTACATTCAAAATTCCATTATTGCTTAACGAAATTGTAAGTTATTGTTCCCGTTTGCAAAGCCGGAGCTCCCGGTTTCTCATTAAAGCGAGAACGCAAAGCAGCATCCACGGCAACATCATGCAAACAATCGTCCTGCTGTGATTCTGTTGCAACCACCTCTGCCCGTTGCACCCTCCCCTTTCGGTCGACCACTATCTTTACCACAACCCGTCCTCCAAATTCGCATTTAAACACAGGTATCGGCAAAAAACGCGCATAACGCTCCGGCAGATTATAAGAAACACTGCTTTTCCCTGAATAAAATGTCGATTTTAAAGAATCCAGCAACTGTTCCTTTTTATCCCGGTCATATTGCAAACTGTCTTTCTTGTAATTTTCATCTTTCCGGGCCTTATAACGACCGCTATATTCATCCGCCTCCAACTCCTCCATCACTTCATCAATATAAGACTGTACATTCGGTGTTTTATTCGATTTCTCGCGGACATTCTCATTAACCGCAATAGAGCGTAACATCGCCTGTACCTCTTCCGTTGATGCTTTTTTACGGATTTCTTCCCGTTGCTGCTTCTCTTCCAGTATTTTTTCCAACTCCTGCGGAGACGATGCCGCCAACTCGATTTCTGTACCCAAAGGCACCTCCAGCCGGGCAATCCCCATACTCAACAGAAAAATAGCAAGCAATAAATGAAAAATTATTGTCCCCAAAATTCCCGTTTGATGAGCATAAAACTGCTGTATAATATATTTTTTAAAGTTCATCCTTATCCCCATTTTCCGACTACTCAAAACGGATTGCACGAATAGGACTGATCCTGGATATCAACATCGTCGGAACAACCAGCATCAATGTAGATATCACCAACACCCCTATATCAAGTAGAATCACAAACACAAAATTAAAATGAATAGGTACCGTATCCATATAATAGGCCACCGGATCCAGAGGTATTACCTGAAAAAAATATTGTATCCCGGCCAATACGAAAGCCAGGATATTCCCCCAGATCATTCCTCTGCCGATCAAACCTGCCGCTATATACAAAAACAACTTGCGTAAGTTAACATTCGTATAACCCAAAGCTTTCAAGATTCCGATCAAAAAAGTTTTATCCAATATCAGTATCAGCAAGCCGGATACCATATTGAATCCGGCAACCACAAGAATCAGCACTAAAATAATCCATACATTCGTATTCAGCATCCCCAGCCAATCGAACAAACTGGGAGCCATATCATACAATGTCGTAACCTTACACATATTTCCGGAATCCTCCCAAGGCAGCAAATCATAAACTTTTTCCTCCGCCACAGGCAACAAACCGATATCTTTCAAATCTACGGCAATTCCGGACACTTCATCGGACTGCCAGCCGTTCAACCGCTGCAAATGCCGGAGATCACAAAAAACATATATGTTGTCGTACTCTCCGAATCCGGTGTCATAAATACCTTTCACGGTAAATACTCTTACCCGGGGCGGATCCTGCACAAAATGAGCATTTATCTTCTCTCCGGCCCCCACTTCCAATAGCGAAGCCACGGCCTTTGATATCAAAATCTCGTCGGAAGCTTTAGCCGTACTGAAATCCGGATAGTCCCCGGACACCACATGTTTCCGGATAAAATCTCCCGGATAAAGAGAATCGACACCGTACAACACAACCCCATGGATTTGCTTTTTGCTTTTCAATATCGCCGGCTTAGCCACATACGGATAAACCGTCGCTACTTCCGGCAGTTCTGCGATTTCAAACAAAAGCGTATCCGATACCCGGACCTTCTCCGCTGCGTCGTAAGAATTATAATTCCCGTAAGCAACGACATTCAAATGAGCGGAAAAACCGGTCAGCTTATCCGTAATCTCTTTTTTGAAACCGGTAATAATAAATATGGAAAGCAACATCACACATACCCCCAAAGCAATCCCGACCAAAGCAATCCGGACAATAGGAACGGACACCGTACTATTCTCCTTGCCTTTCAGCAATCTCCGGGCTATGTATAATTCTAAATTCACGTTTCTTTCTCCCTATTAAAATTAAAGCATCCTACACAACCGATACGAAATCAGAATTACACCTTACAAACTTTAAACGAGAAAAACACCTTTTGTCTCACTTCAACAGCAATTTCTCCCGTTTATCCGTAATCTCAAATTCAGTTGCGCGATACTTTACTGCGCTTAAGGCAAAATACCCGTACAAAAGTAAAGTAAAAAGTAAAAAGTAAAAAATAAACGGGAACAATTCCCGGAAATCAGAAAATACAGGAAGAAATAATATTTATAAATTAAAATGGAAGAAAAGTTATGTTTTTTCAAGAAAATTGTCTAATATTGTTTCAAAATGTAAGCAACTACTCACTAATCATGCAAAACAATATTATTGACATTCAAGTTGTAGAAAACAAACTTGCTGAGGCCGGTATATCGGACCTCGAGCATGCTTCGATCCGGGATGTTGTAAAAGTCGCCAATCTGTTAGAAAAGGCGAGCAGTATTCAATTTATCCGAATGGAAATGGGTGTACCCGGACTCCCGCCTGCCCAAATCGGTACCGAGGCAGAGATCAACGCTCTGAAAATAGGGGTTGCACAATATTATCCCATGCTGGAAGGTTATCCGGAACTTTCGGAAGAAGCAGCCCGTTTCGTAAAAAATTTCATGGATATCGACATCAATCCGGCACACATCATTCCGACTGTCGGCGCGATGCAAGCCTCTTATACGGCATTCATGGCCCTTACCGAATGTAAAAGCGGTAAAGATACGGTGCTGTTTATCGATCCCGGATTTCCCGTTCAAAAAACCCAACTGGACGTTATCGGCAAACCTTATATTACATTCGACATTTACGAACACAGAGGGAAAAAACTACGTGCTAAGCTGGAAGAATATTTAAAAAAAGGGAACATCTGTGCAATCGTTTACAGCAACCCCAATAACCCGGCCTGGATTTGTCTCACGGAAGAAGAATTACAGGTCATCGGAGAATTATCCAAACAATACGATACCATCATCCTGGAAGATCTCGCTTATTTCGCCATGGATTTCCGGAAGGATCTTTCACATCCGGGACAGGCTCCTTTCCAGCCGACGGTTGCCAAATACACGGACAATTACATCTTCATGATCTCCAGTTCGAAACTGTTCAGTTACGCCGGACAACGTTTGGGATTACTCTGCATATCGGATAGTTTATACCGGAAAAAATACGAAAACCTGAAAAAAAGATACGGTTCGGAAGAATTAGGTTACACCTTGGTGTATAAATTGATTTATACCCAAACTTCAGGAACGGCCCATTCTCCCCAATATGCCGTTGCAGCAATCTTAAAAGCAGTCAACGAAGGAAAACAGAACATTCTGTCCGGAGTCAGGGAATACGAAACCCGGGCAAAAGAAATGAAGCAACTTTTTCAGGAAGCCGGTTTCAGGATTGTATATGATAAAGACGGCAATGAAGATATAAGTGACGGATTTTATTTTACCATAGGTTATCCCGGATTTAGCGGGGGTGACCTTGCCAAAGAACTCCTGTTTTACGGCATATCCTCTCTTCCGCTGAAAGGGTGTGGCAGCAACCGGCCGGGCTTGAGAGCCTGTGTTTCACAAATCGGCCTGGACAAAATGGGTACCTTAAAAGAAAGATTGGAAGCTTTTAAAAAAGATCACGGCCATTAACCGTTAGAGCGGTTAAAATTGCACATGAAATAAGGAATTGTGAAAAATCGGGTTATGAACCTTACACACAGAAAAAAAATATGTGCAAATATTGAATTTGAGAACAAAATAAAGAAACCTTTTTTGGTACTTTTGATTTTAAAATGTAATTTTATACCCCGATAATAGTTACAATAATTAATAAAAAGACGATAATATTATATAATTTATAACTTTTTAAGATATGGCAAAATTCAGAGGAGCAATCGTTGTGGACAACGAAAAATGTAAAGGATGCGGCCTATGCGTCGTAGCCTGCCCGACGAAAGTAATCGATCTCAATCCTGATGTAAACGGTAAAGGCTATCATTATGCCTATATGAAAAATCCCGAAGCATGTATCGGTTGTGCCAGCTGCGGCTTGGTATGCCCCGATTCTGTAATCAGTGTTTATAAAATGAATGTAGAATAAATAAAACTACTTGAAAATGTCTGAAGTAAAATTAATGAAGGGTAATGAAGTAATTGCCGAAGCTGCTATCAGATGTGGCTGTGACGGTTACTTTGGTTATCCTATTACCCCCCAATCGGAAGTTATGGAAACCCTCATGGTACGTAAGCCATGGGAAGAAACCGGGATGGTCGTTTTGCAGGCAGAAAGTGAAATTGCTTCTATCAATATGGTATATGGCGGTGCCGCCTGCGGTAAAAAAGTAATGACCTCTTCTTCCAGTCCCGGTGTCAGCTTAATGCAGGAAGGTATGACCTATATTGCAGGAGCCGAATTGCCTTGTCTGGTCGTAGACGTTGTCAGAGGAGGCCCAGGCTTAGGAACGATACAACCGGCACAGAGCGATTATTTCCAGGCGACCAAAGGCGGTGGACACGGTGATTATCACCTGATTGTATTAGCCCCGGCTTCTGTTCAGGAAATGAATGACTTTGTCGATCTGGGATTCGAACTGGCTTTTAAATACCGGAATCCGGCGATGATCCTGTCTGACGGTGTAATCGGACAGATGATGGAAAAAGTAGAACTTTCCCCGTATAAACCGAGATGGACGGACGAAGAAATCGAAAAAATTTCGGGTAGCTGGGCATTGACCGGTAAAAAGAAAAACCGGAACGGACATATCATCACCTCTTTGGAATTGGATGCACACCGGCAAGAAACCTTTAACGAAAAACTACAGGCCAAATACCGGAAAATCGAAGCAAATGAAGTAAGATTCGAAAAAATCTTATGTGACGATGCCGATTATCTCATTATCGCTTACGGCTCATCCGCACGTATCTGTCAGAAATCAATAGAACTGGCTCGTCAACAAGGCATTAAAGTCGGATTATTACGTCCTATTACCTTATACCCGTTCCCGACAAAGGCCATTGCCGAAATGAGCGAAAAGGTAAAGGGCATGCTGACTGTCGAGATGAGTGCCGGTCAAATGGTAGAAGATGTTCGTCTGGCTGTTAACGGCAAAATACAGGTTGAACATTACGGACGTATGGGTGGAGTTGTTCCGACCCCGGAAGAAATTATCGATGCACTGAAAGACAATTTTAAATTGTAATCTCTCACAGTTGTCAATTTAAAATCTACAATTTAAAATTTAAAATTAAAACGCAATGATTGATATAAAGGATATAGTAAAACCGGAGAATCTTGTTTATAAGAAGACCTCTCTGCTTACCGACAACGTCATGCATTACTGTCCGGGATGTACTCATGGAGTAGTCCATAAGCTGGTTGCAGAAGTTATCGAAGAATTGGAAATACAGGATAAAACCATTGGTGTTTCACCGGTAGGATGCAGTGTTTTCGCATACAATTACATTGATATCGACTGGGCAGAAGCTGCTCACGGACGGGCTCCGGCCGTTGCTACGGCTATCAGCCGTCTGCATCCCGAAAAATATGTTTTCACTTATCAGGGAGACGGCGACCTGGCTTCTATCGGATGTGCCGAAATCATGCATGCCTGTAACCGGGGCGATAATATCGTTGTCATCTTCATCAACAATGCCATCTATGGTATGACAGGTGGACAAATGGCTCCGACCACCCTGATCGGACAGGTAACGGCTACGACACCTTACGGCCGGGATGTCAAATTGAACGGATTCCCGATGAAGCTGACGGAATTGATCGCTCAATTAGACGGAACCTGCTACGTCACCAGACAAAGTGCTGACACTCCGGGTGCCGTTCGCAAAGCCAAAAATGCAATTAAAAAAGCATTTCAAAATACACGTCTCGGCAAAGGAACCTCTTTTGTAGAAGTGGTAGCTACCTGTAATTCAGGCTGGAAAGTAAGCCCGGTAGAAGCCAACAACTGGATGCGCGAACACATGTTCAAAAAATATCCGTTGGGAGACATCAAAGACATTTAATAACATTGTAGATTTCAGATTTACGATTTCAGACTTTTCCGGTCTGAATCGTAAATCATAAATCATAAATCGTAAATATTATCTTTATGACAGAAGAAATAATTATAGCAGGCTTCGGAGGACAAGGAGTACTTTCTATGGGAAAGATCCTGGCCTATTCCGGAATTATGCAGGATCAGGAAGTATCCTGGATGCCTTCTTACGGCCCTGAAATGCGTGGAGGTACAGCCAATGTCACCGTTATCATCAGCGATGAACGCATCAGCTCTCCTGTATTGACACGTTTCGACACCGCTATTATCCTGAACCAACAATCCATGGATAAATTCGAATCCCAGGTTAAACCCGGAGGCACATTAATTTACGATCCGAACGGTATCACACACCACCCGACCCGGAAAGACATCGATATCTATCGCATAGAAGGTGCCCGTCTGGCTGCAGAAAGCGGAAATCCCAAAATCTTCAACATGATTATTCTAGGAGGCTTTCTGAAAGTAAAACCGATTGTTAAATTGGAAAACGTAGAAAAAGGACTTCAAAAATCCTTACCGGCCAGACACCATTCTATGATACCTATGAATATCGAAGCCATCCGTACGGGAATGGACAATATCGAAAGCGTAAAATAAAACACTTCCGTAAAGCCGGATAAAAAAGGGGATACAAATTTTTAAACAAATACAAACCTTTTTTCTCACCTTACTCTGAAAAAACCGGGAAATATGTTCCCGGTTTTTTTTACGTAAAAAAAGCTACCTGAAAAATCAGGTAGCCTTCTGAATGTTCCCGGAATTCCAAATCCATGAAGGGGAGAAAGAATTTGAAACTACCGGGAACCAGGTATATGTGTCTAATTAACCATAACTACTAAATATTTCGTTTGTCCCCAAAATGCATTCTCGTCTTTTACTACCAGATTCAACACACCGTCCTCACCGGCTTCCAGGCTGTAAGAATCTTCAGGATGCACCGACAACACCTTTGCTTTCTTGCCATTCAACGCTATCGATTTTGCTTCCCGGATATCAACATCCTTAAAAGAAGCCTTTTGTACCTGGGATGATACGATCGGCGGACAGAATATTCCCTGACGGGTTATCACATTCGCATCTTTCAACTCTTTCCGACTGCCAACCAAATAATGAGCCGTATGGATAGCCTGATCCTGTTCGGTAATTGTCATTTTCTGAGCAGCCGATTGCTGATTCAAATCAGCTACATCCTTATTCAGATTTTCAACCTCCTGTGTTTTTGCCAGCAACTGCTTATCTCTTTCAGCAAGCTGTGCCGTAATCTCAGCAATCTTCTGCGTCCGGACTTCCAATTCTTCATTCAGACTTGCGATCAATTTTTTAAATTCTGCAGACTGACGTTTATTCCGGCCATCCAATTTATTAATTTGATCTTTGTAACCTGCAATAGCCTCGGTAATCGCTTTAATATCGGCTTTTAAAAGAGCAATTTGTTTTTTAGACTTACTGGCTCCGGCATTTTCTTCTGCCTCCAATGTCAACAATTTTTCGGCTTCCCGGATAGACTGCATACCGGCAGAAATATCGTTCAAATCGGCAAATAAACCTTCCATCTCGGCATTCTGATTATTATAAGCGACACTCAAAGAATCCAAACGACCTTGTAAATCTTTATATTTTTGCGAACTTTCTACACAGCCACCAAGGAAAAACAAGACACATACGCTGACTGTTCCAATGACAAACTTTTTCATAACGATCTGATTTTAGTGATTAATTATATCTTTTCTCATTTATTTATAAAATGAAGCAATCTACATACCAAAAAGCACACAAACCACAATCAACTAACAATCAGATTATTATAAAAGAAACAACATGCACCCCGATTGGGGAATATGGGGAAAAGATTAAAAAAATGAGGAAAAATTCCACAAAAAAAATCTGTTGTCACCCTGGAAGTAACAAGCGAGTCCCAAACAGCCTAAAAATAAACCCGCATTGCCCACTCAGGATGACAACAGAGTAACTTTATCGAAACCTATTTTCGGTAATCGTAGAAGCCCACTCCGGTTTTACGTCCCAGCAAATTTGCCCGGACCATTTTACGGAGTAGTGGATGCGGCCGGTACTTGGAATCTCCGAATTCATCATGCAATACTTCCATAATTGCCAGACATACATCCAAACCTATTAAATCAGCAAGCGCTAAAGGCCCCATCGGATGATTAGCCCCCAACTGCATAGCTTCATCTATTTCCTCCTTTGAAGCGACTCCGTCGGCCAGAATACCGATTCCCTCATTAATCATCGGTATCAGAATCCGGTTTACAACAAAACCCGGAGCCTCATTCACACTCACCGGCACTTTCCCAAGTTGCCGGGCAATCTCAAACACCCGGTCATGTACTTCCGGAGAAGTCATCTGCCCCTTTATAACTTCAACCAGTTTCATAGCCGGAACCGGGTTGAAAAAATGCATTCCGATAACCTGTTCCGGACGAGAAGTCACAGCAGCCACCTCTGTCACCGACAGAGAAGACGTATTTGTCGCCAAGATAGCATCCGGCTTGCAAATCCCGTCCAACAAACGGAAAATCTCACATTTCACCTCCATATCTTCTGCTACAGCTTCAATCACCAGGTCAGCATCCCGGCAATCGTCGTACACCTGCGTATCCCGGATCCGGGAAAGTACGGCATCCTTCTCTGCTGCTTCCAGTTTTCCTTTCTCTACCATACGGGAAAGATTTTTTTCCATCGCTTTGTGAGCCTTAGCCAAAGAAGCATCAGAACGCCCCTTCAACAAAACGTCAAATCCTGCCTGGGCAAATACCTGGGCAACTCCGTTCCCCATTGTACCCGTTCCAATTACACATATTTTCATAAATTATTGGTTTTAATGATATCCGATAACTTTCGGCTACCTCCATTAGTTAATTCTTCCACCGATTCTTTTTTCTTAAATCCATCGGCTTAAACCTATATACAAATTTTAAATTGTAAATTACCTCACAAAGGAATTCACTATCGCGATTCATTTAATCTCTACAATTAAAACAAATACGCCATTGTAAATATCTACTTATTCAAAAAAGCTCTCATTTTCTGCTTCTGTTCTTCCGTAGCGAAACAAAGCCCAAACAAACCGTTTTCGATAGCTATACCGGTATCGATATCGGTTTCTATCCCTCGGTTTATGGCTTCCTTGGCATACTGTACCGCCAAAGGCGAACGGGAAGCAATTTGCTCCGCCATCTTTACAGCTTCGGACAGCAACATTCCGGGTTCCGTCACCGAATTGACCAATCCGATCCGGCAAGCCTCCGCTGCATCGATAACACGCCCCGTATATATCAACTCCTTCGCCTTACCCACTCCGATGATACGAGGCAAACGTTGCGTGCCGGAAAAACCGGGCACAATACCCAATCCTGTCTCCGGCTGGGCAAACTTCGCCTTTTCGGAAGCCATGCGAATATCACAGGCTAATGCCAACTCACATCCTCCCCCCAAAGCATACCCGTTTACTGCGGCGATAACAATTTTTTCCGACAATTCGATCTTCCGGAACACCGAAGCACCCAACTGCCCGAAAATTTTCCCCGCTTCTGCATCCAATCCGCTCATTTCAGCAATATCCGCTCCGGCAACGAATGAACGTCCCGCTCCTGTCAGTACGATTACACGAAGCTCCGCATCCTCCGCAAACTTATCGAAAGCCTGTCCCAATTCTTTCAAAACAGAGGTATTCAAAGCATTCAATGTCTCCGGCTGATTAATCGTCAAAATGCCGACCGGACCTTGTTTCTCGAAAAGAAGTGTTTTAAACTCCATCATATTTATTTAACTTTATTTCTCTCATTCTTTAACTTTTCAGTCAACAGCGGAACAATCTTTCTGACATCCCCCACAATACCCAAATCCGCTACCTGAAATATCGGAGCATACTTATCTTTATTAATAGCAATGATATAATCGGATTCTTCCATACCGGCCAAATGCTGTATAGCCCCGGATATCCCCATGGCAAAATAAAGATTCGGACGCACAGTCTTCCCCGTCTGCCCCACCTGTCTGTCATGTGTCATAATTCCTGCGTCAACCATCGCCCTGGAAGAAGACACCTCAGCACCGATTGCCCCCGCCATATCCTCAAGCATTCTAAAACCTTCTGTGTTACCAACTCCACGACCACCGGATACCAATACTTTAGCCTCCGTAATATCAATCAGATTACGTTGCTCTTTCACTACCTCTAATATACGCACTTTAAATTTAGAAGTATCAAAATGTACGGTAATATCTTCAATCGTCCCTTCTCTTTTTTCATTGGCTGTCCCCATACGCATCACCCCAGGACGTACTGTCGACATTTGCGGACGATGCTCCTTACAAATAATCGTGGCCATCAGGTTACCCCCGAATGCCGGACGGGTCATCAACAAATCTCCTTCTTCCGATATATCCAAACCCGTACAATCTGCCGTCAATCCTGTCTCCAGACGGGCAGACAAACGAGGTCCCAAATCCCGTCCGATGGTCGTTGCCCCGATTAGTAAAATCGACGGTTTTCTTTCTCTGATAATCTGAGTAACCGCCTGTGCGTAAGGTTCTGTAATATATTGCTTCAATTCCGGAGCATCCACACACAAAACGGAGTCTGCCCCGTAAGCAATCAACTCCTTCGCTTTTTCTTTTATTCCGCTACCGGCCAAAATAGCAACAACCTTCTGATTTAACCGATCAGCCAATTCCCGGGCTTTCCCCAACAACTCGAATGCTACATTCTGAATAACACCTTCCCGTTGTTCGGCAAAAACATATACATCTTTATATTGAGTCTTATCCATTCTTTCTAGATTTTAGATTTTAGATTTTAGATTTTAGATTATTCACAAAGCCGAATAAGTGAGTTTTAACCCTCAATCTGAAATCAAAACCGTAAATTAAATAATAAACTTTTCTTTCAGTTTCTCTACAATCAAGTCTGCCGCTTCCGCCGGTTCAATTTCGAATACCTTGCCCGCAGCTTTAGCACCTTTCGTGAAAGACTTGAATACACGTGTCGGAGAACCGTTTAACCCTAACTTCTGCTCGTCGACACTTATATTGCCATAATTCCAAACCTCGACCTCCCTGTTATAGGACTCTACAATACCACGAACCGACATGTAACGGGCCTTATTTGCCGTTGCCAGTACCGTTATAACACAAGGAGCAGGTACTTCGAGCATTTCATAACCTTCTTCCGTCGACTTACGGATAGTAAATGTCACGGCTTCGTTGTTATACTTCAATGCTTCCACATAAGTCACCTGCGGTAAGTCGAGGTGCTCGGCAATCTGCGGCCCTACCTGTGCTGTATCTCCGTCTATAGCCTGACGTCCGGTAATCACCAGATCGTATTCGAGTACCCGCAAAGCCCCTGCAATAGCATTGGAGGTCGCCAATGTATCCGCACCGGCAAACTTCCGGTCACTCAAATGAATCGCCCGGTCTGCTCCCATAGCCAAAGCTTCCCGCAGAATATCGTCGGCCTGGGGCGGTCCCATAGTTATCACCGTTACATGAGCATTATATTTATCTTTCAATTGTAAAGCCATCTCCAAACCACCCTTATCGTCCGGATTCATTATGCTCGGAACCCCATCCCGAATCAATGTTCCCGTTACCGGGTCCAGCTTTATCTCCGTCGTATCGGGAACCTGCTTGATACAAACTACTATTTTCATATTTCGTTCTTTAATGTTATTCTATTTATTTCTCAAAACAACCGCATGCAACACCTGCTATTTCAGCAATGCACCTGCAATAACCATCCGCTGAACCTCCGAAGTGCCTTCGTAGATTTCTGTGATCTTGGCATCCCGCATCATGCGTTCCACCGGATATTCACGCGTATATCCGTAACCGCCGTGAAATTGTACGGCTTTTGTGGTCATTTCCATAGCCGTCTCCGCAGCAAAAAGTTTTGCCTGGGCAGCATCCACAGAATAAGATTGTTTCTGATCTTTCTTATAAGCAGCCATCCGTACCAACAGACGGGCAGCCTGTATTTTCGTTTCCAAATCAGCCAGTTGGAACTGGGTATTCTGGAATTTTCCGATGGATTTTCCGAACTGCTTCCGCTCTTTTACATATTTCACGGTTTCATCCATAGCTCCTTGTGCAATTCCCAAAGCTTGCGAAGCGATTCCGATACGTCCGCCATCCAGCGTCTTCATGGCTATTCCGAATCCCCCGCCGGGTTTTCCCAACAGATTTTCTTTCGGTACAATGCAATTTTCGAAAATCAACTCACAGGTAGCCGATCCCCGGATACCCATTTTCTTCTCTTTCTTCCCGATCGAGAATCCCGGAAAATCCCGTTCGACGATAAAGGCAGAAATACCTTTGGTCCCCAACGACTTATCCGTCATTGCCATCACAATATATACATTTGCATAAGCTGCATTCGTAATAAAAATTTTCGTCCCGTTCAACACATAATGGTCTCCTTCCAAAACCGCCATCGTCTGCTGGGCCGAGGCATCCGTTCCCGCATTCGGTTCTGTCAGCCCGAAAGCACCGATCCATTCTCCGGAACACAACTTCGGTAAATACTTCTTCCGTTGCTCTTCCGTTCCGAACTCGTAAATAGGAGCTGCGCACAAAGAAGTATGAGCAGAAACGATAACTCCCGTTGTGGCACATACCCGGGATAACTCTTCCACAGCCATTGTATATAATATATTATTTCCGCCGGCACCCCCATATTCCGCGGGGAAAGGAATACCCATAATACCTAACCTGGCCATTTTCTCTACGGTTTCCAAAGGAAAACGCTCCTCCTCATCGATTTCTGCTGCCAAAGGCTTCACCTCTTTCTCGGCAAACTCCCGAATCATCTGCCGAAATAATATCTCTGTTTTTGATAATGAAAAATCCATAGTTTATATTTTGAAGATTTGAAAATTTGCAAGATAAAACACCCAAACTTTCTCACATATTAATTTGCCATCAGCTTCAAATCAGGCGTAACGATCAATTCTGCCTCCGTTGCTGCCTGCACCTGCTCTACGGTAAATTCCGGATGTATTTCACGCAATACAAGGCCGTGAGGAGTTACCTCAATCACCCCCATCTCCGTCACAATCAAATCGACCTGTCCGGCTGCCGTTAAAGGCAACGTACATTTTTTCATGATTTTCGGATTTCCTTTCGCCGTATGCTCCATAGCCAGAATCACTTTTTTTGCTCCGACCAGTAAATCCATCGCCCCTCCCATACCCGGCGTCTTCTTTCCCGGAATCATCCAGTTCGCCAAATCACCTTTTTCGTCAACCTGTAAAGCTCCCAATATACTGACATCCACATGACCTCCCCGGATAATGCCGAAAGAAGTGGCACTGTCAAAACTGGAAGCCCCGGGTAAAGCCGTAATATATCCTCCTCCTGCATTGGTCAATTCCGGGTCTTCTTCACCTTCTGCCGGAGCCGGTCCCATTCCCAGCATACCGTTTTCCGTCTGCAAAATTACATTTACCTCCTTCGGCAAATAATTCGGTACCAGTGTCGGGATTCCGATTCCCAGATTAACGACATCTCCGTCTTTCAGTTCCATAGCAACCCGCTTGGCTATGACCTGCTTTATCTGATCTTTTTCCATAATTTGTATGTTTTAAATTACTCTTTATTTTGCAATCTGTTCCATAATTCCTGTGCAATAAACGAAGCCACATCGTCAGCATAAGTATTCATGCCGAAACCGGCATCATATCCCAGCTCCTTAGCCAACTCATGAGAAATACGAGGCCCTCCGCAAAGCAACAGCAGTTTGCTCCGTAAGCCCTCGGCTTCCAGCATCTCAACTAATTCCGTGAGATTTTTAACATGCACGTCCTTCTGCGTCACCGTCTGCGACACCAACAAAGCATCGGCTCCCAGCTCAATGGCTTTGGCAATAAACTCTTCATTGGGTACCTGACTTCCCATATTCAACGTCTCGAACATATCGTAACGCTCCAATCCGTAATGTCCGGCAAACCCCTTCATGTTCATAATTGCATCAATTCCCACCGTATGGGCATCCGTTCCGGTGCTTGCACCGACAACCACAATTTTACGACCGATATGGGTCCGGATAAAATCGTCGGTTTCGGACATACTCCAACGTGTCGATTCCACCTTCGGAACATGAATATTCGTATAATCCACCGTATGGGTACAACTACCGTAACAATTGAAAAAAGTAAATCCTTTCGTCAACTCTTTATGAAATACAACCAACGGATTTTCGAATCCCATCTTCTTCATCAATTGTTTGGCGGCTTCAATGCCTTCCTCCCCATCCGGAACCGGCAAGGTAAAACTAATCTGCGTTTTACCGTCATTCATCGTATCCCCATAGGGTTTTATCTTTTTCAGGTCCAGGGTTTGATCGAAATCATTCACCTCTGTTGAATATAATCCTCCGCTCATATTTTATATTTTAATAATAAATACCCCATTCATAATTAACCGATATATTCAAATATCGTAATAATCTTTATTTTAGTAAATTACAGTATTGAAGCGTAAAGTTTAATATGCCAGTAGACGTATCAGATTTACAACTTCATCCGTCTTCCTCAAATTGTAAATATCACTGTTTCATGATCTTTACAAACGGATTATAATAATTACCTCCTTTTTCCGTTACGCCGTCCAATCCTTTTCCGCCGTTTCTCGGACGCTTGACATCGGCAAAAATTCCTTTCTCGAGCGCCGTAAACAATCCTTCCGTCTCCATTTCCTTCAACAGAGCAATGGCTTTATCCAGCACCTCCGCCGCCCGTTTCCGGATAATACCGTCTTTCTTATATTCGATCTCATCCCCGATATTCCGCATATTATTAAATATATAGCGGGCATTCTCTATGGAAAGATAACGATCCGACATAAAAGGCGTATGAATGGCTTCCGTCGGCATTCCCAGCAACTGAATACCCTGAGAAGTCCATATACCGACCATATTGAACAAAGCATCCTGTATATGTCCCCGGAAAATATTTCCCGTCATAAATTTGGTCGGAGGCATATATTTCAACGTAGCACGGGGAAAAATCTCTCGGATCATCTGAGCTTGTGCCAACTCCAGCAAAAAGCCGTTCTCTAACTCCGGGTCCATTTCAAAGGCATGTCCCAACCCCATCTGTTCTTCCGGTAAACCGGCCAATAAAGCCAATTGCTCATTAATCAAATCCGAAGCCAATACGGTATGAGCCTGTTCCACGGCATCCGCCGTCGTCAGATAATTGTCTTCGCCGGTATTGATAATCACGCCGGCAAAACCGTTGATAACCCGGGACATATACTGATCCACCAGTGTCCGTTGCATATTGATATCCCGGAATAATATTCCGTATAAAGCGTCATTCAGCATTACATCCAACCCTTCCAAAGCTCCCATTGCCGCAATTTCCGGCATACATAAACCCGAACAATAATTACAAAGACGTATATAACGTCCGACCTCTTCTCCGACTTCATCCAGCGCTTTACGCATAATCCGGAAATTTTCCTGCGTAGCAAACGTTCCTCCGAACCCTTCTGTCGTTGCTCCATAAGGAACATAATCCAACAAGCTTTGTCCCGTCGTCCGGATCACGGCTATAATATCAGCACCCTGACGGGCTGCTGCCTGCGCCTGAACAACATCTTCATAAATATTACCGGTAGCTACAATCACATATAAGTAAGGCTTAGGGCCTTCTCCTAAATTTTCCAGATAAGCTGCCCGCTTTTGCTTCCGTTTACTGATTCTTTCAATCGTCGAATCAACATAAGGTTCCAAAGCCTTTTGGATCTCCTCTGCCGAATGAAACGGCAAACGGGTAATATCCAACTCTCCTTCACCCACAGCTTCAGCTATCTCCTGCGGATCTTTACCCGTAGAAATAATTGCATTCCCCAGAAAAAACAACACGCCCTGCCCCAAGACACCTTTTTCCTTCAATTCACTCACCAATACATTCGGCAACGGTACGGTATTCGCATCCACACCGTCTATCCCAAGCAAACGGCATAAAGTTCTTTCGACAGCGACAGTCGTATATTGCTCTACGAACCCTTGTACACCGTCGGCAATCTTTCTGGCCAGTTCCTTGGCATGGCCGACCTTCTTAAAATCCAGTCCTAATTTACTCTCCATAGTCCGAATATCTTATTTTTTAATTCTATTTTCTTTTTCCATAACCCGCCTTGCTTTTTCAAGCAACTCTCCGTCGACCCTCAATATCTCGGCGATCCGAATCGCCTCCCGGGGAACTTCTTCCCGCTCTTCTTCCACCAATGAATAATCAATAAACGAAGTAACATTCGCTAATGTCAAAGCACCTTCTATCTTTTCTTCCCGAAAACCTCTGACACGCAATCTTCTGCATCTCCCTTCAATACCGCTGTAATGAGTCGTAATCAACACCGGAACACCGGCTCCCGCCAATAGTTCTACCACCCCACAAACAAGAGCACGTCCTTCCGCAGGATTCGTCGTCCTTGCCAATTCATCTATCAACACCAATATTTTTCTTCCTGCTTTAACTTCCCGGATAATCCTGTCCACACATAACATTTCCGCGGCAAAGGAAGATAAACCGCTCAACTCATCCTGCCCGTCCCCGCTACTGATGGCAACTCCCGCCACGGAAGCCACCCGGGCACATTTTGCCGGAACATAAAATCCGAACTGACACAGACATTGGGCCAAAGCCACACTTTTCAACAAAACCGTTTTACCGGCCATATTGGCTCCGGTAATTAAAGTGACCTCCGGACGGATAACTATGTCCACAGCCTGATAATCCTTACCGTTTCGTTGCAGATTATCTTTAATTTCCGGATGAAACAAACCTTCATAAGCTGTATAAACTTCACCCCCCTCAACACAAACTTCCGGACGACACAGGTCCAATTGCACCGCCAACAAAGCTTTTGCCTGCAAAACATCCAAATGAGCAACTCCCTCCAAAGCTTTGGACAGCGACTCTTTATATACCTGAAGTTTTACAGTCAATTCACCCCGGACCCGATCTTCAATCTCCACACTTTTAAAATATAAAGCTTCTGTCACCTCTTCTTCCCCTGCTGATTTTTTCAGCCGGATCTCCTTCCTTAAAGCCGCTAAATCCGGAGAATAAACATCATAAATATAGAAATGGGATATTCCGGTATTTTCCGGATCGAGCAAAACAAAAACAGCCGTCAAATCCGGTAATTCTACCACCGGACAATATTCTGTAAATGCCCTGATCTCAACAACTGCCGAAGCAAAATTTTTGATTTCGAAAAGCTCCAGGTCATCCAATACCGTATTTTCCGATAAACGTTTAATCGTACCTCTGATATTTTTAACACGCTCCAGTGCCTTCCGGAACTTACAAGTCAAAGGCGGATTTGTAGCGGCTACCCGGATAATTTGCTCCGTCTTCTCCAATTCTTTTTCGATTGTTTCAGAACATTCCATCCATGGCTGATGCAATATCCTCTCCCTGCCGACACCGGAACGGAGCTCCAGCCTGTCAATCAGATAACGGAATCCGCTGATTTGTTTTATCGCTTCCCTTACTTGCATCTCTATCACTTACTTTTCATAGTTCTCACATCGTATACCGGTATTTTCAAAGCGGCTTCCAAAGCTTCCCGGAGACGAACGGAATTCAGGCAAAAACCTGAAGGCGACATTGGATTTACCGTCACTCCCAGAAGCCTGGAACGCCGAAGGACCTTTACACGATTCCCTTTATGCACAAAAAAATTATAAGTTTCCGGTAAAGCAAACATGCGGGTAAAATCCTGAATAATCAATTCTACCGGCAAGGCTTGCGTCCGTAAAAAATTCAACAAATTATCACTTACAATCCCGGCGACATACAGACACCTCCCATATCGGAAGACGTCTGCCTTATACCGCTCCAACATCAATGCCGAGGGAATTCCCAGATCTCTGACAACGCCCTGCCCGTCAACCGCCCAAATACCGCTTTCCTTTTCTTCCAATTGCCGGCCGATTTGCGGCTCAACCTCTTCTAAAGAAATCAGATCATACACATATTTGGTCTTGTTGACCAACTGGGGTATCGTTCCGGAAACGGCTGCACCTGTAGCTAAAACAAGTCCCTCACAAACAGCAGGCGAACCGTGGCTGAAACGGGACAATGCCCCGTCAACAATTGTCAGACCGACCTCCCATCTCCCCATTCCCGAAATCAATTCTTTCAAACCGGCAGTATCGGGCGGTCCTGAAAGTAAAACTTTACCTCCCGTTTTAGCCCTGGCTGTCACCAAACGTCCCAGTGAAGTGCGCCGGTCACTGATATCCAGCACCTCGGCTACCAACCGTCTTGTTCGATAATGTTGCTCGGTCGTTACGAAAACCATGCCTTCGTAAAGTTCGATTTCCGGCTTCGCTATCTGACAGACCTGATCCCTCTTCTCTCCATCTATACCGATAGAAGTCAATGCAATCGTCCTGCCCGAATCCTTCAATTCCTGTAATATATAATTCAGGCTTTCCGTCTTACCGGTATTCTTCTCCAAACCGATAATCGACAAACTCTTACATCTCAATATATCTTCTATCCAAGACATCATCTGCTCTCCTCCGTCAGGAATCACTGCAACAATGAAAAAATCATCCTTTCGCCAACAAATTCCGGTTCTTCCGATCCAGATCGTTCGGCTCTATCGACAACCTTGTTCCTTTCAATAACTCCGCAACCCCCTCCGTTTTCCGGACTTTTTCACATTCCTCGCAATAACATTCGTCTTTGTAATCGGAAGGTTCCGTATAAGTCGTCACAACTCCTTCAAAATTCCGTAAAACGACCCGATTCGGACTTTGAGAAATCATATACGTCGGCATAACCGGAATCTTACCGCCTCCACCCGGTGCATCCACAACGAATGTCGGTACGGCATAACCGGAAGTATGACCGCGCAAATTTTCGATAATTTCAATACCTTTCGATACCGGGGTGCGGAAATGTCCGATCCCCATCGACAAATCACATATATAAATATAATAAGGTCGTACCCGAATACGTACCAGTTGTTGCACCAATCTTTTCATGACATGAGTGCAATCATTGATTCCCCGCAATAATACCGATTGATTTCCCAAAGGTATCCCGGCATCTGCCAAACGGGCACACGCTGCTGAAGATTCCTCCGTGATTTCGTTCGGATGATTGAAATGCGTATTCAACCAAATCGGATGATACTTTTTCAACATATTTACCAATCCTTCTGTAATACGTTGAGGTAAAACTACCGGAGTACGGCTCCCGATACGGATGATTTCAACATGTGGAATTGCCCGCAAGCGCTTGATAATATCTTCCAAACGCCCGTCGCTCACCAATAAAGCATCTCCTCCCGACAACAACACATCCCTTACTTCCGGGTGAGCCGCGATATATTCAATTCCCTTATCAATACGCTCCGAAGGGGCAGCACAGTCATGATGCCCGGCAAAACGCCGCCGGGTACAATGCCGGCAATACATCGCACATTGATCCGTAATTAAAAACAATACCCGATCCGGATAGCGATGTGTCAACCCCGGTACTGGAGAATCCCCATCCTCATGCAAGGGGTCCAGCAAATCTGCCGGTGATTTATGTAGCTCTTCTATGGTCGGAATAGACTGCTTACGGATCGGACAATGCGGATTGTCCGGATCAATCAAGCTCAAATAATAAGGAGTAATCGCCATACGTAACGTTTTCAACGACTCGCGTACCCCTTCCTCTTCCTCTCTTGTCAAACGGATATACTTCTTTAGCTGCTCCAAAGTTTCTATTCTGTTTTTTACCTGCCAATGCCAGTCGTTCCACTGTTCATCGGTTACTTCCGGAAAAAACTCTTTTCGTCGGCTTGTCATAGCACTTTGTTTTAATAATAATGTTCCATTCAATCCAATCCGGTCCGAAATAAATTGCCCGATAGCAACCATACTATCCGTTTACCTTGTTCTGATCCGCTCCGGCTCAACCATTATAAACAATCCGGATAGCACGAAGCTATCGGCCACAATCTCTAACCCCAGACTTTTAAATTCTTAAGCATACAATTCCGTAAAAATTTTACGCAATTCCTCACTCTCACGCAGTTCCTGTAAAGTGATTTCAGCATGTCCTCTGGTGTATCCGTTACCAATCAACATCGTTACATCACTACCAACCCCTTCTGCTCCCAAAGCTGCTTTCGTGAAACTTGTCGCCATAGAGAAGAAATAAACCAATCCGGTATCTTTCGTACAAAGAATACTGGTCATTTCCGTATCCGTAATATTCACATTATTAATAGTAATATCACACATTTCTCCATTGGTCAACTCTGAGATTTTCTCCATCACCGAAACCGGTTGTGTCGCATCGGCAGAGAATACATAATCACAGAAACCGAGCTTTTGCAAACGCTCCGTACTCTTTTGACTATGACACAAACCGATCACTTTACCGGTCACTCCGGCTCTCTTTTTAGCTTCATAACAGCACAACATACCCGATTTACCGCCGGCACCGATAATCAATACGGTGTCTCCCGGCTTTACCAATTTGGCCGTCTGGGCAGGAGCCCCGGCCACATCCAATGCAGAAAGAGCCAGTTTCTCAGGTAAATCAGCCGGAATTTTAGCATAAATACCGCTCTCGAACAAAATAGCTTTTCCGTCGATGTCCACCTGATCCACATCCGCGCGAATTTCTTTGATCTTATCAATTTTCAAAGGAGTTAATGACAGAGACACCAAAGTGGCAATTTTATCTCCGACCTTCAAATCCGTTTTTCCGATCAAAGCATCTCCGATCTTTTCCACGGTTCCCAACAACATACCTCCCGAACCGGTTACCGGATTCCGGTGTTTTCCCTGCTTGGCTACGATATCCAGCATAATCTCCGCAATCTTCGCTTTATCGCCCTTTGCCTGCTCGTGAATCTGAGTAAAACTGGCCGAATCAATATTCAACGTCTGAACATCAATCAATATTTCGTTATCGTATATTTCATCCATATTGTTGTCCAACTTATTAGCCGGTTGAGGCAACACACCTTTCGGTTCAATCACTCTGTGGGTTCCGTATTTATTTCCTTTTTTCATAACAATATATAAGTTTAATAGTTAAAATTCAATTGAAAAATGATTACACTCTTGCTTTCAAGCCCAATATCTGCCGGGCTTCATCAGGTGTCGCAATCTCACGTCCGAACTCTTTTGCCAAACGCACCACCTTCCCGACAAGTTCCCCGTTCGATTTAGCCAATACACCTTTCGACAAATATACATTGTCTTCAAAACCGACTCTGACATGCCCGCCGTCAACGATTGCGCAAACCGCCAAAGGAAATTCGTACCGGCCGATCCCGGCAACGGTATAAGTTGCATCAGAAGGAATACTATGGCGTAAAAAAACGAAATCCCGGATGTCACCGCCGATTCCCCCATTCACGCCCATCACAAAATCAAAATGCATCGGAGCCTTGATAAACCCTTTCTTATGCATCCGCAAAGCCATTTCTATCATACTCTTATCAAAAACTTCCAATTCCGGCTTAATCCCCAACTCAATCATGCGTTGTCCGAAATAACGAATCGTATTCTCGGTATTCATAAACACCTCATCCCCGCCGAAATTCAACGTTCCGCAATCCAGAGTAGCCATTTCAGGATGTAACTCCGTCGGTTGCAAACGTTCGTCGTCAGTCATTCCCACAGCACCCCCCGTTGAAGGCTGAATAATCACATCCGGACATGCCTCCCGAATAGCATCCATAATCACTTTGAAACGAGCCTTATCCTGTGTCGGTGTTCCATCGTCATATCTGACATGCAAATGAATGATACTTGCTCCGGCATCATAAGCCGAACGGGCTTCCCGGACACATTCCTCCACAGTGTAGGGAACAGCCGGGTTATGTTCTTTCAATACTTCAGCTCCGCAAATGGCAGCAGTTATAATCAATTTTTCCATAACTTATCCTTTAATTTATTTCTTCCTTAATCTCTACAAAGCGAACTATTTATCCTTTCCGTTGACATTTTTTCGGAACGACACAAGTACCGCTCGCCCGACATACAACGACAGGTTCTTCCAGGAAATCCGCAGCAGATTCTGATATATCCGTCCGGGTAATTACTACCTTACGGGCTTCAAATACCATCTTACGGGAAGAATTTCCGACATGTACAATTTCCCCTGTAGCTTCGATATAATCTCCGGCATACACCGGCGCTAAAAACTCGATATTGTCATAACCGGCAAACAATCCCTCATCCCCGTCATGCTTTATCAACAATTCGGTAGCTACATCTCCGAACAATTGCAACATACGTGCACCATCGACCAAATTACCGCCGTAATGGGCATCGTGTGCACTCATTCTCAATCTTATCAATGATTTTTCCATATTCTCTATCGCTTAAAATTGTACATGCGTTTTTACTTCTCAATAATATAGTCGACAAAAATTCCCGGTGTCTTCACTAATTCCGGAAACAATTCCCCGACTTCTACCAAATCCTCTATCTCCGCTATAACCAAATCCGCAGCACTCGCCATTAAAGGATTAAAATTCTGAGAAGTACCTTTATATACCAGGTTCCCGCTCTTATCTCCCAAACTGGCACCAACCAAGGCTATATCTGCCCGTAAAGGTTTCTCCAACAAATATTCTTTCCCATCGACCTGAACAACCGGCTTTCCTTCCGCAACAATCGTTCCCATACCTGTCGTCGTCAAAAAACCGCCTAAACCGGCCCCTCCGCAACGCACCCGCTCTGCAAGTGTCCCCTGCGGAACAAATTCAATTTCCAATTCACCGCTATTCATCTGCTCACTGGTACACGGATTCGTACCGATATGAGAAACGATCAATTTCTTCACTTGCTTATTGGCAATCCATTGTCCCACCCCTTTATCCGGGAAAGCCGTATCATTACAAATCAAGGTCAGATTTTTTACTCCGCTTTTCGCCAGAGCGTCAACGATTGCGTTAGGGGTTCCGTTAGCCAGAAAACCGCCTACCATAACCGTCATCCCATCTTTCACCTGTGCTACAGCCTTTTCAATTGATATAAATTTGTTCATGGCCTATTATTATATAAGTTTGTTGTTAAATATTATACACCTATATCGATTTTTGTCAAATTTACAAACATTACCAGAAAAAATGAATTATTTAAAACATTTTTTTCTAATTTAGATTTGTTCTAATTATTTCCTTATATACCAGATTCTCTGGATAACATCCACATAAATTAAACCCGGTTTCTTTATTTTACTTATCTTAGCTACACAATTAAAACTGAAAATTATGACGAACAGAACTTTCACCATTATCAAACCCAATGCCGTCGGCCAGCAACATACCGGAGAAATACTGACAATCATTGAAAAAGCGGGATTTCGTATTCTGGCCCTTAAAATGGTTTGCCTCAGCCGTTCCGACGTCGAGAAATTTTATCACATACATAAAGAGCGTCCGTTCTTCCGTACGTTGAGTCTCTTTATGACTGCCGGCCCTATTGTAGTAGCCGTACTCGAAAAAGAAAATGCCGTTGCAGACTTCAGAGCCCTAATCGGTGCTACCGACCCGGTAAAAGCCGCAGAACATACCATCCGTAAATATTTTGCAGAAAGCAAAACCCGTAATGCCATTCACGCTTCAGACAGCGACGAAAACGCAGCCTGGGAAGCCTCTTTTTTCTTTTCCGATAAAGAAATCATAGAAACCAGGTATCAGCTTCCCATTCCAGCCGAAGAAATCGACAAAGACTAAAAAAACAGAGGGGCCGTTCAGTTGCTCCTCTGTTTTTTTATACCTCCATACACAAGTCCTGCATTTATTCCTAACCTTCCCACCTCCCGATTCGTAGGAGTAAAAAACTCTGACTTATAAAAATTACAATTATGAAAAAAAGTATCTATATTATTTTTTTCCTCATCGGGAATTACTGTACACTTTTGGCCCAGCCCGGACAAAACCCTTACTGGGAACGGAAAGGAATAACAGCCTTCAATCTTTCGCAGGCAAGCCTAAGCAGTTGGTCTGCCGGGGGTGAATCCGCCCTGGGACTCGATGCCCTGCTGAATTATTCCGCTGATTTCAAAAAAGAACGGCATCTGTTAAATAATCGCCTCGAACTGGCTTACGGATTAAACAGGACTGAAAGCAACGGCACACGCAAAACGAATGATAAAATATACCTCTCTTCCACCTACGGCTACCAAATGGCCAAAAATTTTTACCTCAGCGGATTGCTTACCTTCCAGACCCAATTCGCCAAAGGTTACAACTATGAGGTTTCCAGAGATTCCTTCATTTCAAAATTCATGGCTCCGGCCTATCTGATGATCGGAGCCGGTGTCACCTGGACTCCCAAACCCTATTTTACAGCTACTTTTTCGCCGGCATCCTGGCGGGGCACCTTTGTCGCCAACAACCGGCTATCGGATGCAGGGGCATTCGGTGTCAAAAAAGGGAAACACCTTCTTTCCGAATTCGGAGCCAATCTAAAAGCCGAAGTTCAATACGAATTTCTGAAAAATATGACGATCTACAGCCGGGTAGATCTTTATTGCAACTACCTGGATCAACCGCAAAATATCGACGTCCGATGGGATGTACTTCTAAACATGAAAATCAACAATTGGTTCTCGACAAACCTGACCACCAACCTCATTTATGACAACGACGTAAAAATCACTCAAAAAAACGGCAGTGCAGGTCCCCGCGTACAATTCAAAGAAATTCTGGGTGTCGGACTTCAATTTAATTTATAAGCTGAACCACTCTAAATAAGAAACGAAACCTATTAATTGTAGATTTTAGATTGACGATTTTAGATTATACCCACACCCCTCCCCTGGAAAAAAGAAATCGTCAATCTAAAATCATAAATCCTCAATTATTCCCCACATTCCCCTTAAGCCGTTCATTTATCAAATCCCGGTATTCCCAATAGGCTTCCTCCAGCAATATCATCTTCTCCACAAAAAACGCATAAATCCCCTCCCAATCTTCCGCACGCAAGACATCCACTCCTGCCAACTCAAAATAAACAGCACTGACAGTCCGGTCATCAATTCCGGCATAATCTTCCTCCCATTTTAAATCCTCCCCGCAACTTTCTCCCATCAACTTACGGTAAGAAAGAAAACATTCATACACCTCATAGCGTCTCAATGGATTTTTATGGTCAATTTGAAACAACACCAAAGCTTTTTCCCGGTCGGCATAAAATTTCAACTGGGTACATTTTATTTTCACACCCGTCAAAACCCAATGCCGGTTAACCCGGCGCTTAGCACAATACCGTTTGAAACCATTCCAGAAATTTATCCGCAATTCTTTTACTTCTTCCTTACTCAACATAATTCGACAGAAAACCTGAGATTAAAATTTGAAAATATTATTTTTGCAAAAATATGAATTATTTTATCGCTCTGCGACAAAATAATCATGTAAACCTCAAGTTATGTTACAATTGAAATACAAAGGCGAAGCCATCGAAGCCGGTTGTGACGAAGCCGGAAGAGGATGTCTGGCCGGGCCGGTATTTGCAGCGGCAGTCATTCTACCCGACAATTTCTATAATGAACTGTTAAATGATTCCAAACAATTATCAGAAAAACAGCGCAACCAACTCCGGCCCATCATCGAAAAAGAAGCAGTAGCCTGGGCTGTAGCAGCCATCAACAATCACGAAATCGATGAAATAAACATCCTGAATGCATCGATCATGGCGATGCATAAAGCCCTGGATCAATTGCACATACGCCCGGAACATATCATCATTGACGGAAACCGGTTCAAAAAATACCGGGACATTCCTCATTTATGTATCGTCAAAGGAGACGGTAAATACATGTCCATTGCCGCCGCTTCGGTTTTAGCCAAAACCCACAGGGATGAATATATGGAAAAAATGGACAGAGAATTTCCAATGTATAACTGGAAACAAAATAAAGGCTATCCGACCCTGGAACATCGGGAAAAAATAAAACAATTCGGGATCACTGATCTTCACCGAAAAAGTTTTAATTTAGCAGACCCACAATTAAAATTGAATTTTGAAGATTGAATAAAACCGAAAGGGCAAAAACCATTTTTAACCCTCAACCTATTTATTTATGGCGTTTATCAATTCACTCATCTCACTGTTCATGCAAAAGCGCTTAAATCAGATTGACAATTTCAAAGCCAATCCGACCGAAACGCAACGCAATACATTAAGGGAATTACTTTTGATGGCAGCCAATACGGCATACGGACAGAAATACGATTTCAAATCCATTCTGACGGCAGAACAATACCGGGAAAGGCTTCCGATTGTCCATTATGAGGATATCAAAGACCTGATTGCCCAAACCATGGAAGGCACACAGAATATATTGTGGCCGGAAGATATCAAATGGTTTGCCAAATCCTCCGGTACGACAGACGCTAAAAGCAAATTCATCCCCGTTTCTCCTTCTTCTCTGGAAAACTGTCATTTCCGGGGAGGGAAAGACATCATAGGTATTGTCAATCGCTTGTATCCGGACGCTCAGGTCTTCGGAGGTAAAACACTGGCTTTAGGCGGAAGCAGCGAGATCAGCTCGACGAACAGCAACTGCCAATACGGAGACCTCTCTGCTATTCTGATCTCCAACACCCCCTTTTGGGCCAACTTCATGAAAACACCGGATGTCTCCATCATGCTGATGAGCAACTGGGAGGAAAAGCTCGAAAGGATATGCGAAACGACAATCAAAGAGGACGTTCGCTGTCTGGCGGGAGTACCTTCCTGGTTTTTGACCCTGATCAATAAAATCCTGGAAAAAACAGGAAAAAGCAACCTGCATGAAGTGTGGCCGAACCTCGAGCTTTTTATACACGGCGGAATCAGTTTTATCCCTTACCGGGAACAATATAAGAAGCTACTTCCCAATCCGAAAATGAAATACCTGGAAACCTATAACGCTTCCGAAGGTTTCTTCGGCATTCAGGACGATCCGAACGATACCTCTCTTTTGCTCATGCTGGACTACGGTGTATACTACGAATTCATACCAACCAGTGAATTGGGTAAATCACAACCTCAGGCTCTGCTGCTGGAAGAAATTGAAAAAGACGTCAACTACGCACTGGTTATTACGACAAACGGAGGACTCTGGCGATACATGATCGGAGATACGATCATGTTTACTTCTACCGATCCCTATAAGTTCAAAATCACGGGACGGACAAAACTGTTCATTAACGCTTTCGGCGAAGAACTGATCATCGACAATGCGACGGAAGCCTTACGGATTACCTGCGAAAAAACGGACTGCCATATACTGGAATTCACAGCAGCCCCTATTTTTATGAATGGAGGTAAAAAAGGTGCACACGAATGGCTGATCGAATTTGAAACCCCACCGGCCGACATCGAACAATTCGCATCCATACTCGATACAGAGCTTCAAAAATTGAATTCCGACTATGAAGCCAAACGGCTATTGTCTCTGGAACGACTGAAAATTCATATGGCCCGCCCCAATTTATTTAACGACTGGTTAAAAGGCCAGGGGAAACTAGGCGGCCAGAATAAGGTCCCCCGATTGTGGAACGACCGTAAACACATCGACCAATTACTTGAAATGAACTCTTATTCCTGAATGTATGGATATAAAATTACAGACGCCCGGCAATTGGGAAGATTACGAATTGCTCGACAGCGGCAATTTTGAAAAATTAGAACGCTTCGGGCAATACATCATAGCACGCCCGGAACCACAGGCCATTTGGAACAAATCCTTATCCGATTCGGAATGGACACAACGGGCACATGCCTATTTCCGCAAAGACAAACGTAATGAAGAACGCGGCGAATGGATCTGCAAGCCGAAAATGCCTCAACAATGGTTTGTCAACTACAGCCAGGGAAAAATGAAACTCCGTATGCGGCTTGGCCTGACCTCCTTCAAACACGTCGGTATATTCCCGGAACAAGCTGCAAACTGGGACTTTATATATGAACAAATCCACAAAATCGGTAACAATGCCCGGGTATTAAACCTCTTTGCCTATACGGGAGGAGCTTCTTTGGCAGCCCGCAGTGCAGGCGCCGACGTCACTCACGTAGACTCGGTAAAACCGGTTATCAGTTGGTCGCGGGAAAATATGGAAGCTTCCGGTATAGACGGCATCCGGTGGATAGTAGACGATGCCCTGAAATTTGTCCGCAGAGAAGTAAAACGCGGGAAAAAATATCAGGGCATCATCCTGGACCCTCCCGCTTACGGACGAGGCCCGGATGGTGAAAAATGGATATTGGAAGAAAACATTAACGAACTGTTAAGCCTGTGCGGTCAATTGCTGGCCTCCCACAACAGCTTTCTGGTACTGAATCTCTATTCCATGGGATTGTCCGCATTACTCGCCCGTACTGCCGTGCGCCAACTGATAGGAACATGCACCGGAGAACAATTCGGAGAACTCTATTTTACGGATCATTTCGACAAATCTTTACCGTTAGGAGTATATTACCGTTTTTGGAGATAAATAAAAATGTCCGGAAAGACAAATAAAAACAAAACTTTGAAAAAAACAGGGAAGTAACCTCCCTGTTTTTTGTTCTATTTAGAAAATAAAAGCTCCCGGTATTTCGGTAAAGGCCAAATCTCATCGTCCACCAATAATTCCAATTTATCAATATGATAGCGTATCTTATCCAGATAGGGTTTCACGGTTTCCGAATAAGACTCCGCACGCTCCACTTCATTCTCATACGTATTATTAGCAAGCTTACGGGCTTCTGTCATATCATTGACCATCGTTTTGATTTCCTTAATATGCATGGAAATCTCCTTGATCGACTCCAACTGAACATGCCCGACTTCCGCATACACGTCGGGTAAAATATCTTTCAAACCTTTTACGTTATCGATCAATGTATTTTGATAAGCAATAGCTGTAGGTATAATATGATTCAAAGCCAAATCACCCAATACCCGGGATTCGATCTGTAATTTTTTCAGATACGTCTCGTTTTTAATCTCAAAACGGGCTTCCAGTTCCCGTTCTGTAAAAATACCGTTATCTATGAATAATTTCTTCGCCTTTGTCGACAGATAAGCCCTCAACGAACGCACACAACCGCTCTCGACAGATAAGCCCCGCTTTTGAGCTTCTTCTTTCCATTCCTTACTGTATCCGTTACCTTCAAACCGGATTTTTTTACAGGCAATGATATATCTCCGCAAAGTCTGAAAAATAGCCTCGTCTTTCTTTACTCCTTTATCGATCAACGCATCCGTTTCCTGCTTAAAAGCCACCAACTGCTCGGCAACTGCAGCATTCAAAACGATCATTGAAGCTCCGCAATTCGCCGAAGCCCCGACAGCCCGGAATTCAAAACGGTTACCCGTAAAAGCAAAAGGAGACGTACGGTTACGATCTGTATTATCCCGCATAATTTCAGGAATCTTTCCCACATTCAATTTCAGTTCGGTTTTCTCATCCGGACTCATTTTCTTACTGCTCACCTTCGTCTCGATTTCATCCAGAATAGAATCGAGCTGCTGTCCGAGAAATACCGACATAATTACGGGAGGAGCTTCGTCTCCACCCAGTCGGCGTTCATTCCCCAACGATACGATGCAAGCTTTAAACAAAGCTTCGTGTTCTAAAACAGCCTTAACCGTCGTTACCAAAAATACCAGAAATTGCATATTCGATTTCGGATTCTTTCCCGGAGACAATAAATTCACGCCGGTATCCGTCAATAGAGACCAATTATTATGTTTTCCGGAACCATTGATCCCCTTAAAGGGTTTCTCATGCAACAACACCCGGAATTTATAATGACGGGCCACCCGTTTCATTGTCGACATCAACAACTGATTGTGATCCACAGCCAGATTTACCTCCTCAAAAACCGGAGCCAGTTCAAACTGATTAGGGGCACATTCATTGTGACGGGTCTTTGCCGGAATTCCCAAACGGTAACACTCATACTCCAATTCATCCATAAAAGCATTCACTCGTTCGGGAATCGCACCGAAATAATGATCTTCCAACTGCTGATCCTTAGCTGCCGAATGTCCCATTAACGTACATCCGCACAACTTCAAATCAGGACGTGCATTATACAACGCCTCATCCACCAAAAAATATTCCTGCTCCCACCCCAAAGTGGCAATAACTTTTTGCACATCTTTATCAAAATACTGGCATATATCGACAGCAGCTTTATCTATCCATGCCAATGCTTTCAGCATCGGTGTTTTATAATCCAGCGCTTCCCCTGTATAGGCCACAAACACCGTAGGAATACAAAGGGTGCTGTTATTGATAAATGCCGGAGAACCCGGATCCCAAGCCGTATATCCACGCGCCTCGAATGTATTGCGAATTCCCCCGTTCGGGAAACTCGATGCATCCGGTTCCTGCTGCACCAACAACTTCCCGTCAAATGCCTCGATCACATCTCCGTCCTTCAGAATATCGATAAAACTATCGTGTTTCTCTGCCGTAGCCCCGTTCAAGGGATGAAACCAATGCGTATAATGTGTCGCTCCCTTCTCCACAGCCCAAGCTTTCATAGCTGCTGCCACCTGATCGGCCAGCATACGGTCGATACTTCCCCCCTCAAACATAATCTTCTCCAGCTTCCGGAACGCCTCCACTGACAGATAATGCCTCATCTTTTCCATCGTAAACACATCCATCCCGTACACCTCCGTTACCCGTTGCTTCTTTATCTTTTCAACCGGTCCACGGCCGGTCATCTCCTTTAATGCCGAAAATCTGATTTTTGCCATAAATATTATTTTTCAAGATACTTTAAACTTGTTCCGCAGAACCTTAACGAAAGCCACACGTGGAGTCAAATTTACTTGACCTGCACGAGACATACTTTATTTCGCACAAAAATATAAAATAAACACATAGCGAAA
>NZ_DOED01000034.1:0-64278 GCF_003524185.1 Culturomica sp. | reverse complement strand
TATAATTATCCATAATATTAAGTTATCACATATTAAAAGGGGTGTGATTGTTTGATGTTTCGGAGGAACTTTATGTAAATCGTGTATATTTGTGTATAAATTAATATGCCGTGTGTTCTGAAGAGCAAAGGTTTTCATCGGTTGTTCAGGAGGGGGGGATGTAGTTGTTTTAAAATCGTTTGCCGGGATGTAGGGGGGATAGGTTTAATTGATAAGCATAGGAAAGATGTGTTTGCGAATTTGTTGTCCGATAAGACGTTTGGTATATAAAGCAGTATGTACCGCAATGGTTATGGCCTTTGGAATGATTGCATCGGCTCAAACGGAGGTCCCGTTTTTTATGGAGATAGATACGGCGTATAATGGTGTATATGTGGGACAGGAGTATAATTTGAAGTACAGATGTACGGTGCGCTTTGACTCTGTGAGTCCGCCTGATTTCGGTAATCTGATGGAAGTTATCAAAGGTCCTGTACCTAACCGGCATTTGTCGACTATTATTGTAAACGGAAAGAAGAAGCAGAGGATGGAGGAGGTTTTTTCTTATCAAGTCCGTTTTTTGAGAGAGGGTGTTATCAGTCTACCTATAGCTTCGGTAAAGGCGGAGGGCTGGGTGTATATTACACCGCCACTTCATGTCCGGGTAAAGCCTGCCGTGCGGAATATACAAGGGGTAGTGTGTAGTGTAACTACCCAAAGATCCTATATCGAGGAAGGCGAAACGTTTTTTGTGACACTTACCTGTAACCGGCGTCCGGATAATCTGGCTCCCCTTCTTGAGTTGGGGGACAGCATTTATAAACCCAGCGGGTCCAGTTCGCGTTTTTCCTATACAAAGGGTTCGGGAAAGGATACCTCAGCTTTTGTCAATGCGAAAGAATCTTATGAATTCCATTATAATATCCGATCGGACGGAAGTGGAGTATATACTTTCTCTGCGAAAAACCTGACTTTTGGCGGGATTCCGTATTCTTTGGACAATCAGGTGATAAAGGTGGTCGAGACACGCCATTCTTCTCCGGGAGGAAATAATGAGGTGGTCATTGTGCTTGTCATCGGTTGTATGTTGATATTCGGCTTTATGTGGTTGCGTTTCCACCGGGAAGCCGACGAGGAACTGGCTTCATTTGTTCTCCGGGAGGGACGTTTGAATCTGAGTACGGACTGGGCTTTGACGCATTACGGATTTCCATTGTTTCTTGTAAGTATTCCGTTCTTTTTTCTACTTAGCAATTTATACAAATATTTTACGGAAGGGCGTCAGGATTTATTTTTTCCTTGGTTTTGGTGCGGATTGTTACCTGCGTTTCTTGCTTTTGCGGTCTATCGTAACCAGCGTTCAAAACTCAATTTCCGGTCTGTGAAAATATCGTTTTCCGATGAAGTGATGTTGGAAGTTGTGGAAGAAACTGCCCGGGAGAACAACTGGACGATTGATCATGCCGGGAGGGATTGTGTTGTGGCCCATACTCATTCGCATTGGCTTAGTGCAACGTGGGGGGAGCAAATTTTCGTCGTATTCGACCGGGGGCAGGTTTGGATTAACAGTGTCAATGACCTGAATAAGCGGAGTACGGCTTTTTCTTTCGGTTATACGAAGAGGAACATGAATAAATTGCAGGAGGCGATAGAACGGAGGGAGAAGCAGGTTGGGAAATGATATAACGATACGGAGGTTAAAAAGTTGTGCGGTCTGTGTTTGCGGAGTTTCCGGTATTTTTTACAAGGATACCTGGCCAATTGCATAGGGTGTGTCCGGTGTTATCGGTCTACTCGGGCTTACTCCTGCTTGTATGCTCAGGTAGGTGGATGATTTTGTCTCAGGACTGTTTATAAATGTGATATGGCCTGCTTCGGAAGAGGCATTGTTTTAATAGCGGACGGTTTTGCGGGGAGATCCGCTCCAGGAGCAGCCGAGGCAATAGATAACCGTGGTGTCGAAACCCTCGATGGTTTCGCCGGGGCGGGAAGGAACGATCCGGAAGTCGTCGGTGACGAAAACGAGGCGGCGTTCGCTTTTTTCGTTGAGAAGATAGAAATTCGGTATTTTACATTGCGGGCATAAACGGCGTTTCATAAGTTGTTTCTTTTAATTATCAGTACGGAATGAGTATGGAAAAGTTATGGATAACACAGCGGAGCCTTTATCGCTCCGCTGTGTTTTTTTTAATTATTTGTCTCTTCGGTTTCATCCGGAGTGTCCAAT
Organism: Culturomica sp.; assembly: GCF_003524185.1. Lineage (NCBI taxonomy): Bacteria > Pseudomonadati > Bacteroidota > Bacteroidia > Bacteroidales > Odoribacteraceae > Culturomica > Culturomica sp. The sequence goes on along the minus strand of NZ_DOED01000034.1, from coordinate 62,072 downwards.
GTCATTCCCGACATGTCGTCGTCGAGGGTGAGTTGGAAGGTGTAGCGGTTTTTGCCCTGGTAGTTGTTTAATGAATCGGCGGGAACGGTATTGATTCGGATGTTTTTTTCTGTCAGTCCTTGGTGGAGCAGATAATTTTTAAGTTTGCTATCCCGCATTCCGGCCAAAAATGCTATTTGTTCCTGTAATTTTTCAGCGGGAGTAAGGGAAAGAATTTTCCGGTTGAGTTCCGCCGTTTTCAGTTCTTCGGGTACGAAGGAGGTGATATATGCCTGGAATGCCGGGTCTTTGACATCAATTTCAATGATACGGGCATAGTCGATGGCCTGGAGGGTAGTGTCGCTGATTTCCGGATGAGAATGCAGGTAATAAGCTTTCCGGGCCTGAAAAGCGGCCAGGGTTTGCCGGCCTTGTTCCGGATTATAGTATTGGCGGAGTTGCAGTGTCATGTCGGGTTTGGCTTTGATAACGGTAGCCAGTTGGTTGATGCGGTCGAATTGTTCCGGTGTAAAATCAGCCTGATAGACTTCGAAGGGTATGTCTTTGAATCCGTCACCGCTTAATCCTAAAGAATTGGCGATAAAGCTGAACGGAGAAACCGCTACTTTTACCAACAGGTTGGTGAGGGTACGGATGATAATTTTTTTATAGGAAAATGAAGGAGATTTAATGTTTCCTTTAACGGGAAGGTCTATTTTTATTTTGTCGTTAACATCTTTGATGATGTAGAGGGCTGTGCGTAAAGGGATATTAAATTCGGCCTTGATGTCTTTGCGTTTTTTATCGACTTCGCAGCGATAGATGTCGAGGTTGTTCCGGGCATCGAGGTAGTTGTTCCGGATATCGTTGATGCTTGAAAATGCCAGTACGCCTTTGCTTAGCGGGTAACCGAAATATTGCAGGCTGTACGGTGTAAATTGTTTGAGGTCGAGGTTTTTAATCTGAAGGTTGATGTCCTGGTTGGAAGGATCGTTGAGTTGTCCATCCCAAGTGAGATTGACGGTACCGCCATTGTCGAGGGTACTTTTTACATCTATCCGGTTCTTGTCTGTCAAAGTCAGGTTCGAGGCATGTATGCCGATATTAGCGAGCGTAAACCGGAAGGGCTGGTGCAGGGTGTGATCGTTGAATGTAAAGGTTGCGTTATCAATAGTAAACCGGCTGACAAAAAAGTCAGGTGATTGTGTTTCCGGAGCGGGGAACGTTTTTTCTGTATTTTCTACGGAAGGCAGTGTGTCCTTGCCGGTCTCTGTTTTCAGCAATTGGGAGAGGGTGTTGGTCTGTGGGTAAAGGTCGAAGCAGGAGTTGAAATCTTTGAGGGAAACGGTGTTAAACCTGAATTGCTGTTTTTCGGGGTTAAGGGCGGCGATATCGATAAAAAGTTCTCCGGCAGAGAGCAGATTTTTTTTATCATTGTCGGCCAGCCTGAATTGTCTCAGGGCGGTGTTACCGGTTATCGTGATGTCTGAAGCGTGTGCCGTATTGCCTTCTATGGTGAAGTCGGCGGATAGTAGGCCGTCTACTTCCCCGACGTTCATGGATTGTTGCAGGTAGGGCAGTACGTTTCCGATGGCAAAGTCGTTCAGTTGCAGGTGAAGGTTGTAGTTACCGGCTTCCAGGTTGTATTGCATGCTTGTGGTGAGTGAGCCGCCTTCGTTGAAGTTGAGGTTCAGTCCGATGTCCGTGTTTTGTCCGCTGAAGTAAATACCCGGAATATGCAGTTGCAGATCGTTCATGTCCCATTCCGAGCCGACAATCAGGTCGCGGTAAGCCAATTGTCCGCCTACGATGGCGATATTGTTGATGGCGATGGCCATCGGATCGTCGTCAGCTGTGGTGTCGGTGGTTGCAGGCACGACGGTATCCAGCGGTAAGGTTGCGGTATCGGCAGGAGTTTGTAACAGGTCGCTGAAGTTAAAGTCGTTGCCTTTTTGCCATATTTGTATGTCCGGGTTTACCAGGCGGATACGATTGATGCGCAGTTCATTGGCCAATAGCCGGAAGAGGGATACTTTTACCGCCAGGGTATCGAATTTGACGAAACGCTCTCTGTCGTTGGTATCGAGGAGTTCGAATCCCGTGATGCGGCTGTATCCTGTGAAAATATTGGCATATAGGCCGTCTATATTAATTTGGCGGCCTATCATTTCTTTGCTGTGTTTTATGATGTAATTTTTGGCTACCGGAGGGGCGATAATGGTAGCAAGGATAAGGAGTACCAGGATTGCCGACAATGTAACAACAATGGGTTTCAATATTTTCATGTCTGATGTTTTTATGGCTTGTCTTTATAGATATTTTATGCAAAATTAGGTTTTCTTTTGGGTATTCCCAAGATGCACGGGGGAAAAGTAGAGTTGTCGTGCATATCCTTGTTTCGGGATATCGGAATAATATAGCCGCGTCGGTTCAGTTGTGCGTATAGCTATTTTTCTTTGTCCCGGCGATCAGGAATTGGCTGATTTGTCGTTATATTTGTAGAAATAACGAAATACGGAAATCTTTCCGATCCTGGAATATAAATGATTATGCAAATATCCTTGTATTTTTTATTCGGTTTATTGTTTTCTTTACCGGTGATTGCCCAATCTACGGACCGGGAGGTCCGTTTGAAAGAGTTGGACCGGATTGTTGCTTTTCCGGAGAAGTATGAACAGCAGAAGGAAGAGCGGATTGCGGTGTTGAAGGCGGAACGGGCCCGTACTGTGACGGAGGCAGATCGGTTTGAAGCCGATGCGAAGTTGGTGGAGGAATATAAGGTGTATATTGCAGATTCGGCTTTGCATTATGTACAGGAGCAGTTGTATCTTGCACAGAAGCTGGGAGACCGCAGGTTGGCGGATAAAGCCCGGATGATGCTGGCAGAGGTACGGATTATTACCGGTATGTACCGGGAAGCGCAGGATTTGCTGTCTGTTGTCGGCAGCCCCGGATTGTCTGAGGATTTGAAGGGATATTACTACCATTTGTACAATACTTTGTACGGCGCAATGCGGGATTATGCTATCGGTAAAGATTTACAGCAGGAGTACGAACGGTTGGCAAATCTGTACCGGGATTCTTTGTTGATGCTTTATCCGGCAGGAAGCGATACCCAGGTGCTGGTGGAGGCGGAACAGCTTATCAGCCGGGGAAGGGCGCAGGAGGCTTTGGCTATTTTGATGCCTTATTATGCTACGCTCGATCCGGATGGACGGGAAATGGGGTATACGGCTTATTCGGTGGCAGATGCGTATCGCAGTTTGGGAGATGAGGGGAAGGAGAAAGAATATCTGACGATATCGGCTTTATCGGATTTGAAGTGTGGGGTGAAGGAGTACATTTCGTTGCGGGAATTGGCAGTGCTGTTATATAAGGAAGGGGATGTTGCGAGAGCTTATGCTTATATGAAGAAGGCTATGGAGGATGCTGCTTTTTGTAATGCGCGGCTGCGCACGATAGAAGTGTCGCAGGTGTTACCGATTGTCAATGAGGCTTACCGTTTGCAGACGGAGAGGCAGAGACGGCAGATGACGGTGTCTTTGTTGAGTATCAGTGTGCTGGCTTTTTTCTTAGTGCTTTTGGCTTTGTATTTGAGGCGGCAGATGAGGCGGTTGGCACAAGCGAAGCGGGAATTGGGAAAGGTGAACGAGCAGTTGAGGTGGCTGAATGAAGAGTTACAGGATGTGAACCGGCAGTTGTCTGATTCGAACAGGCGTTTGCAGGAGACGAACGATAGTCTGGCGGAAGTGAATTATATCAAGGAAGCCTATATCGGCCGTTTTCTGGATCTTTGTTCGATGTATATCGGTAAGCTGGATACTTACCGTCGTTCGCTGAATAAGAAAGCTATGAACGGTCAGACGGAGGAGCTGTTTAAAGAGTTGAGGTCAACACAGTTTGTGGACGATGAGCTGGAGGAGTTTTACGCCAATTTCGATACGGCTTTTCTGCGTCTGTTTCCGGATTTTGTAACGGATTTTAATGCCTTACTGGCAGATGGGGAAGAAATTGTACTGAAACCGGGTGAGTTACTGAATACGGAGTTGCGGATTTTTGCCCTGATCCGCCTGGGGATAACGGACAGTAATAAGATTGCGCAGTTTCTGCGTTATTCTTTGAAGACGATATATAATTACCGGACGAAGATGCGCAATAAGGCCCGGGGAGTACGGGATGATTTCGAACAGGAGGTGATGCGGATCGGGACGTTTTAGAGGGGGAAAGGAATAGTGGCCTGCAGATCACGTTGATTTCGCAGATTTTTATTGTGGAAATAAGTCGGGTTAAATCCAGGGCTTTTCCGTATTCGATGGGATGTGGTCTTATTTTTTAATGTCCGATTGAATTGTATCGGCGAAAAGTCCGTGTGATTTTTAGAAATATTTACTCCCTTTTTTAATACTTGCATGAAGTTTAATATATTGTTTATCAGTTTGTTGTTTGGGGTGTGGACCTCTTTTCCACTCCTTTTTCTAGTGTGCCTATAGTTCGGTAAGGGCGGATGATATATTTTTGTCCGATGGAAAGGGAAGAGGGATAGAAGGGGTGCTGCAAACGTTATAAAGGATAAATAAACCAATTACAATAGATGATGAAAAGATTACAGATTTTGTTTGTATGTCTGCTGGCAACTTTCGGAATGAAGGCGGCAGAGTTGAAATCCCCGAATGGGAATTTAGTTTTGCATGCCGGGGTAAAGGACGGACGTCCGGTATATAGCCTCGATTATAAGCAGCGTCCGGTGGTGAAGGAAAGTTTTTTGGGATTGGAGCTGAAAAATGATAAGGATTTGATGAGCGGTTTTACCATTGCCGATACGGAAGTTTCGACTTTCGATGAAACCTGGCAACCGGTTTGGGGTGAGGTGAAGGATATCCGTAATCATTATAATGAATTGGCATTGACGTTGAAACAAGCCGGGACTGACCGGATGATGGTGATCCGTTTTCGTTTGTACGATGATGGGTTGGGATTTCGTTACGAATTTCCGCAACAGCCGGATTTGAATTATTTTGTAATTAAGGAGGAGCATACTCAGTTTGCTATGGCAGGAGACCATAAGGCATTCTGGATACCCGGCGATTATGATACGCAGGAATATAGTACGGTGACGTCCAGGTTGTCGGAGATCCGGGGTAAGATGAAGGAGGCTATTACTCCCAATGCTTCGCAAACACCGTTTTCCCCGACGGGAGTGCAGACGTCGTTGATGATGAAGAGTGACGACGGATTGTATATCAATATACATGAGGCGGCTTTGGTGGATTATTCTTGTATGCATCTGAATTTAGATGATAAGAATATGGTGTTCGAATCGTGGCTGACACCGGATGCTATCGGGGATAAAGGATATATGCAGGCTCCTTGTCAAACTCCCTGGCGTACGGTGATGGTCAGCGATGATGCGCGTGAGATTCTGGCTTCGAAGCTGATTCTGAATCTGAATGAGCCTTGTGCTTACGAGGATGTATCCTGGATTAAACCGGTGAAATATATCGGAGTGTGGTGGGAGATGATTACCGGTAAAAGTAGCTGGGCTTATGCCGATCTGCCTTCTGTAAAACTGGGAGAAACGGATTATTCTAAGGTACAGCCTAACGGAAAGCACGCGGCTAATACGGCACATGTGAAGAAGTATATCGATTTTGCTGCGGAACACGGATTCGATCAGGTACTGGTGGAAGGCTGGAATGTCGGTTGGGAAGACTGGTTCGGTAAAACGAAGGATTATGTGTTTGATTTTGTTACCCCTTATCCTGATTTTAATGTTAAGGAATTGAATGAGTATGCGGCCTCTAAAGGGGTGAAGCTAATGATGCACCACGAGACATCGGCTTCGGTGCGTAATTATGAGCGCCATATGGATACGGCTTATCAATTTATGGCGGACAACGGTTATAATGCCGTGAAGAGCGGTTATGTGGGAGATATTATCCCCCGAGGTGAATATCATTACGGACAATGGCTGGTAAATCATTATCTGTATGCTGTGAAGAAGGCTGCGGATTATAAGATTATGGTAAATGCCCACGAGGCTGTGCGTCCTACAGGTTTGAGCCGTACTTATCCGAATCTGATCGGTAACGAGTCGGCTCGCGGTACGGAATACGAGGCATTCGGCGGTAGTAATCCCGATCATACGACTATTTTGCCTTTTACCCGCTTGATGGGAGGTCCGATGGATTATACTCCCGGTATTTTTGAAATGCAGGTGAGCAAGGCAAATCCGGATAATCATTCTTTCGTACATTCGACTTTGGCCCGTCAGTTGGCTTTGTATGTGACGATGTACAGTCCGTTACAGATGGCTGCCGATATGATTGAGAATTACGAGCCTTTTATGGATGCATTCCAGTTTATCAAGGATGTAGCTGTCGATTGGGACGACAGTCGTTATCTGGAGGCGGAACCGGGTGATTATATTACAGTGGCCCGTAAGGCAAAGGGGACGAACAATTGGTTTGTGGGTTGTACGGCAGATGAGAACGGGCATGTTTCTAATCTGGATTTCAGTTACCTTGATCCGGATAAGAAGTATATTGCTACGGTTTATGCCGATGCCAAAGATGCACATTACGAGCATAATCCGCAAGCTTATACCATCCGGAAGGGGGTTGTGACGAATAGGTCGAAGCTGACCTTGAAAGCCGCTCCCGGCGGCGGATATGCCATCAGTATTATGGAGGTGACCGATCCGCAGGAGTTGAAAGGGCTGAAGAAGTTATAAAATCCGGTTTTAGAAAAATAATTAAAACAGGCTGTTTTCGGAAGGGAAACAGCCTGTTTTCGTATGGTGAAGAATTTTTCCGGGAATTTATTTTCCGATATCTTCAAGCCATTTTTTCAGTAAGGACGTCCAAGCCGGATAATATTCAAAATCGCTTCGCAATCCCCAACCGTGGCCACCGGTCGGAAAAATATACATAACGGCCGGAATATTATGTTTTTTCAAAGCTTGATAGTAAACAATACTGTTTTGTACGGATACTCCTTTGTCGTCGTCACTGTGTACCAGAAATGTTTTTGGTGTTTCTGCAGTGATTTGCAATTCGTTGGAATAATCCGTTATTTTTTCCGGAGCAGGCGTTTTTCCCAGAAGTGCTTTTTGTGAACCTTTGTGAGTCAGGCTTTCTTGCATGGAAATTACCGGATAAAACAGTATGGTAAAGTCGGGACGGCAACTGAAATGTTCCAGGCTGTCGGTGGCTTTGGTTTTGCCTTGATCGAAGTGAGTAGCTAACGTGGATGCTAAATGTCCTCCTGCAGAAAATCCGGCAATTCCCACTTTATCCGGATTTATTCCCCAGTTTTCAGCCCGGTTTCTTACCCAACGCATTGCTCTTTGTGCATCTGCCAGTGGAATACGGTCGTGCTGTGCCGGCATGCGGTATTGCAATATGATTGCCGTTATTCCTTGTTTGATCAGCCATTGGGCAAACATCCGGCCTTCATATTCCATTGAAAGGAATGAGTAACCTCCTCCGGGACAGATGATAACAGCGATTCCGTTTTGGATCTCTTTTTCCGGATGGTAAACATGCAATTTTGCGGTACTGTTGAATGTGATGTTACCGTTTGATTCTGTAATTTCTTGGTCGGCTAACCCGTTGTTTTCTTCCGGTCCGTCAGGCCAGAGTAGATATACTTCCGGCATTTCCTGTGCTTTAACGGCCAGAAAACATAAGTTCAGCAGGATCATGCAGATAAATAGTTTTATAGATTTCATGGTTGAAGGATGTTTGAGATTTTGTCAAATGTAATTATTTTTTGACAAAACGATCAAAGTTGGAAGTTATAATATTATGGGGCGTGAGGTTGCGGTGAGTGCTTTCAGTTTGTTTTCCGGATTATTTTTTTTCGATTCGTTTGATACCGAGTGTGACGATGGTGTAATTGAGGAGAACGATCCCGATCAGTCCGGCAAGGAAGTAGCGCCAGCCGAAAATGTCCAGGAGGATACCGGTTGCCCAACCGAGCAGGCTCGATCCGAGGTAGTAGGTAAGCAGGTAAATGGAGATGGTGACGGAGCGTTTCGACAGGTCGTAGTCGCTGACGATACGGTTGCAAAGGACGTGGACGACGAAGAAGTTGAAGGTGAATATGGCCAGGCCGATAGCTATTAAGAGGAAGTGAGCGACATAGAGTAAGAGTATGCTTCCGGCAGATATCAGCAGCATGGTTTTTAAGATGCAGAAAGGGGTACGCCGGCGTGTGAGGCGGACGGTGGCTATCGAACCGAACATTCCGAAGATGTACATCAGATAGATGTAGTGGATGCTGTATTCCGGAAGGTTGAACGGCTCTTTAATCAGGTAGAATCCCATGTAATTATAAAGGCTGACGAATACCCCCAGGATCAGTCCTCCGGTGAGGTAGAAGGGTACCAGGGATTTGGAGGTTATCAGTTGCAGGTTGGCGACGACTAAGGTGTGAAGGCTTTCTTTTTTAGGTGTGAAATGTGTGGATTTCGGACTGAAAATTAAAAAGAGCAGCGCAAAAACAGCACATAGCAGTCCGATACTAACGGAGGCTATTCTCCAATCGGATACGGCTCCGATCCAGGAGGCAATGAAGCGGCCTCCCATGCCTCCGAGGGCATTTCCGGCAATGTAGAGTGCCATAATTCTGGCTTTGTTCCGGTCGGATACTTCTTCTCCGATGTAGGCCATGGAAACAGAGGTTGCCCCTGCCAGCAGGAAGCCTTTGGCAGCGCTTAACAGGATCAGCAGCCAGAAGACAGGTGAGAAGGAAGCGGCTACGGAAAAAACGGATGAAGCTAGTAATCCGATGCTAATCAGTGTTTTTCGGGGAATGCGGTCGGCGATAAACATCGTCGCTATCAGTCCGAATACCATTCCAAGGGTGGAAAAAGAGACTGCCAGGCTACTTTGACTGGCACTTAGTGCGAATTCGCGTGCCAGGTCCGGTAAAAGGGGCTGGAAATAGTATAGCTGTGCAAAGCAAGAGAATCCGGAAAGAAAGACACAGGCTGAAATGATCGTGTCTTTACGATTTTCCTTATTTTCGAAAATAACTGCCTTATTCATTTCAAGTCCGTTGACTTATTTAATGTGTCGTAAACTATTTGTATACAATCACTTAAAGTGTTAAGATGTAGGATTGATTTCGAACAATTACTGATAACAGAAAAAGTCATACGAAGGTAGGCAGAAAGGGTGAAAATCGGAAGTAAAACGGTAAATATTCTACCGACGGTTGTGTGTGCTCATACCTATAAATGGTTAGTAATTTATATGGGAACAGGGCTGTTTTTTACCTATTTTGAGTGATTGTTATGTTTTTCGTTTATAAAGATATTTGTGCCGGATTAATAATGGCATAAATTTTAGAATACGTTGAGAGCATTTTTTTTGAAATTTTCCCTCTGTTTTGTTTTTTTATTATCAGCGGCATCGGCATTTTCGCAAGATCAAGCTTTGATTTCGGGTAAGATATTGTCTGCGGAAGGGGGTACCGTGGATTTTTCAACTGTTTATCTGAAAGGTAGCAGTTATGGAGGTGTTGCTAACGGAGAGGGAATTTATCACCTGAAAGCTCCTGCAGGTCGCTATACGCTTGTGGTATCTGCTGTCGGTTATAAGACGGAGGAAATACAGGTGCTGTTGGTTGCGGGCGAACGGCATAAGCAAAATGTAACGCTTATCCCGCAGGTGGAAGAACTGGAAGAAGCCGTGGTCGTTTCTAATGGGATAAGTCGTTTGAAGCGTTCGGCATTTAACGCGATAGCACTCGATACGAAGGCTTTGCAAAATTCGACACAGAATTTGAGTGAGGCCCTGGCACAAGCTCCGGGTATGAAAATCCGTGAATCGGGGGGTGTAGGTTCGGATATGCAGTTGATGATGGACGGATTCAGCGGTAAACATGTCAAGGTGTTTATTGACGGTGTCCCGCAGGAAGGTGTCGGGAGCTCGTTCGGTCTGAATAATATTCCGGTCAATTTTGCCGAGCGTATCGAGGTGTATAAGGGTGTCGTTCCAGTCGGTTTCGGAACAGATGCTATCGGCGGAGTGATCAATATTGTTACTAAAAGGAATCAGAAAAGCTGGTTTCTGGATGCCTCTTATTCTTACGGATCGTTTAATACGCATAAGTCATACGTCAATTTCGGACAGACATTCCGGAGCGGCTTTATATATGAAATCAATGCGTTCCAGAATTATTCCGATAACGATTATTATGTGGATACTCCGGTGAAGAATTTCGAGACCGGCGCAATCAATAAGAAAAAGATAGAGCATGTAAAACGCTTCCATGATAATTATCATAACGAGGCTGTTGCCGGAAAGATCGGTGTTGCGGGTAAGATCTGGGCAGATCGTTTGGTGTTCGGATTTACCTGGTCGAATATGTATAAGGATATACAAACGGGGGTACGGCAGGAAATTGTATTCGGCGGGAAATACCGTAAAGGTTATTCTCTGATGCCATCGCTGGAATACCGTAAGCGGGATTTGTTTACTAAAGGGCTGGATGTGGTTTTGACGGCCAATTACAATAAGAATGTAACTCATAATGTCGATACTTCTTCCTATGAGTTTAACTGGCGGGGAGAAATGCGTCCTCTCCGGATGCCCGGGGAACAGTCTTACCAGAATACCCGTTCGGATAATAATAACTGGAACGGGACTTTTACGGTCAATTACCGTCTCGGCAGGTCCCATGTATTTACTTTTAACCATGTGATTAATGATTTCCGGCGGTCGAACCGCTCTTTGCTGGGCAATAGTTCGGAGGCAAATGCTATCCCGAAGGAAACCCGTAAGAATATCAGTGGATTTTCTTATCGGCTGATGCCAAAGGAACATTGGAATATTTCTGTTTTCGGTAAATATTACGATCAATTTATTGCGGGTCCGATTGCTACTTCGTCCGCACAGGACAAGTATATACGGACAACAAATTCGATCGGAGCAATGGGTTACGGAGCAGCCGGTACGTACTTTATATTGAAGAGTCTGCAAGGGAAGTTGTCTTATGAAAAGGCTTACCGTTTACCTACCAATGAGGAGATGTTCGGGGATGAGGACCTCGAGACCGGAGATATTGCACTGAAACCTGAAAATAGTGATAATGTAAATTTGAATCTGAGTTATAATGAGTTGTTCGGTAAGCATTCTGTGTATGCCGAGGGCGGTTTGATTTATCGCAATACAAAGGATTACATCCAAAGGAATATATCCGGTTTGAGTGGCGGGAAGTACGGAGCTACTTATGTAAATCACGGCAAAGTGCTGACGAAAGGGTATACTGTTTCTTTTCGTTACGGTTTTGCGAACCGGATAAGTGCCGGAGGAAATTTCACGCAGATGGATGTTCGCGACAATGTGAAGACTGTCACCAGCGGGTCGAATCAGGCCAGCCTGACATATAAAGCCCGGATGCCTAATCTGCCTTACCGGTTTGCCAATTCGGACATCACTTTTTATTGGCCTGACCTGTTACGAAAAGGGAATAAACTGACGGTTACTTACGATAATTTATATATGCATCGTTTTCCGCTTTATTCGGAAGCTGTCGGCAATGAGTCTAAATTTATCGTACCGACACAATTTTCTCATAATCTGACAATTTCTTACGGTGTACAGGAGGGACGCTACAATTTTTCTTTCGAGTGCCGGAATTTTACGAATGAAAAGTTGTATGACAATTTTAGTTTGCAGAAGGCCGGCAGGGCATTTTACGGCAAGGTGAGGGTGTATCTTTCAGGGGGACGGTGAAAAAGGAAGGGACGAGGAAAGGAAGGTCGGCTTGGTAAGTTGTGGAATGTCCTGTGCTGTTATTTTGAATACGATGTTATAGTTTTAAAAACGATGTTTATATGAAAAAGAATTATTTTAACCGGAGTTTAGCCGTTATTTTGTGTTTGAGTTTAACAATATCCTGCGACGATCATGTATCGGGCGGGGATGACGGAGGTGATGGCGCATTGTCTGATTTTGTCATTGCTGCTTCTGTCGGGGATGCCAATTATTTGCTGATCAGCGATAAACTCGATGAGGGAAGTGTGTCGGCTAAAAATAACGGTTTGACCACAGAGAGCGGAACTCAATGGATTTTTTATCAGGACAAATATCTGTATCGTCTGGTATATAATCAGGGGAATGCAGGCGTAACTTCTTCGTATGTTCTGAATGAAAAAGGGAAAGCGGAAGAGCGTGACAATACGTATGAGATCAAACGGTTTACATCTTACGGTATTTATAAGAATTATATTATCACTTCTTCCACCGGTAATCTGGGTGAGAATATGTCCGATGGAAACGGTTTTCTGCCGAAGGGTTTTCTGTTGTCTTACCTGGATGTGGTCAATGAAACGTTTGCAACGAATCAAAGTGTCCTCATGGCAGAGAATTATTTGGGAAACGGCGAGTTTGTCACTTTGGCCGGTATTCTGCAAGCCGGTAATAAGATTTATTCTGCGGCGATTCCGATGGGATTGAGTAAGTACGGTGTAAAGGCGAATAACGGCGAGTATGTTAAGTATCCGGAGTTGGTGAAGACCGAATCGGGGGGAAGTGGCAGCGGTGCTTATGAGAAAGGTGAATTACAGTGGACACAGTATCCGGATGAAGCCTGGATTGCCATATATGCCGATGAGAGGTTCGAGAGTCCGAAATTAATCCGGACGGATAAGATCAGTTATGCCTGCGGACGTTACAAATCGCAATATTACCAAACGATTTGGGCAGCCGACAACGGTGATGTATATGTATTTTCACCGTCTTATGCCAAGACGATGACCGCCCAGGTACAAAAAACGGCTTTACCTGCCGGAGTGGTGCGTATTAAAGCCGGAACAGAGGAATTCGATCCGAATTACTACTGTAATCTCGAAGAACAAACCGAGGGTAGGTCATTTTTACGTTGCTGGCATATTACCGAAGATTATTTTCTGTTGCTGATGTATGACAGGCCTTTGACGGAGAGTGGGTTTACAGCCAATGAACTGGCTATTTACAAAGGAGAGTCCGGAAGGCTTACTTATGTAACAGGTATGCCTGCCAAGGATGTCATTTCCGGATTCGGTAATACACCGTTTTCTGAAAACGGTATTGCCTATATGCCTGTAACGACAATTGACGGAAGCCAGCCGGCCATTTACCGGATTGATCCGAAAACGGCTGTTGCAACAAAAGGACTTACCGTAGAATCGGAGAAGATCAGCGGGGTAGGCAAACTGACTTATTTCCGGAATTGACAATCAAATATGACCGGGGATGAGAAAGTTTTTTGCGAAAATGCATTTATGGTTATCGATACCTTTCGGTATTATCATAACGATTGTCTGCCTGACAGGTGCAATATTGGTATTTGAAACAGAAATCCTGGAGTTATGTTATCCTTCCCGTTATTTTGTCAGAGAAATCAAAGGTGAGCCGCTTTCGCCTGCTTTCCTGATTTATTCGGCACAGCAACAATTACCCGATTCTGTTAAAATAAACGGTATCCGGATTTCTTCTGATCCGAGACGGACCTATCAGTTGGTTTTGCCGGGAAAGAAAGCAGTCTGTTTTATCGATCCTTATACGGCAGAGGTAACCGGGATAGACGACGGACAGGGATTTTTCATGCAAACCATGCGCCTTCACCGCTGGTTGCTCGATTCTTATAAACGGGACGGCAGCTTTTCGCTGGGGAAAGCCGTGGTGGGATATGCAACATTGGTGTTTGTCGTTATTTTGGTGAGCGGACTTGCGGTTTGGTTTCCATGTAACAGGAAGATGCTGAAAAATCGGTTGAAAATAAAAACCAGGGCCGGTTGGCATCGTTTTTTTTATGATTTGCATGTGTCCGGGGGTTTTTATGCGGCATTGTTTTTGCTTGCCCTTGCTTTAACCGGGTTAACCTGGTCGTTCGGCTGGTATCGTGATGCTTTTTATGCAGTGTTCGGAGGCACTACCGGACGGACAGAGGTACATGTCCCGATTTCAGCCGGAGGACGAAGTACGGGACAAGAAGGGAAGACCGGAAGGGGGGTGGAAAAGAAGGACGGGGATAGAAGTTTTTCCGGCCGGGAAAGCCGTGTTGCTGTAAAAGAAACCGGATTATCCGCAGGAAAAAGAAAAGAGTCGCAAAAACCGGATTATATCTGCTGGGCGGAGGTGTTATCCGTTTTGCAAGAGCGGTATTCCTCTTTCAATTCCATTACAATTCAGGACGGTTCGGCAACTGTTGCTACCGCTGATTATGGAAATACGAGAGGAAGCGATCGTTATCTTTTTGATCCGGCAAGCGGACAAATCACAGATGTACAGTTGTATAAGGACCAGCCGAAATCCGGAAAGATAAGGGGATGGATTTATTCCGTACATACCGGTACCTGGGGTGGAATGACAACACGGATTTTGTCTTGTCTGGCTTCATTACTCGGAGCTGTTTTTGCAGTAACCGGTTATTATTTCCGGATAAAAAGAAAGATCAGAAACATGAAATGAGCCGGTCCGGATTTTACCGGATGTTCCGAAGCGGATAGAGCGGAATGGCAAGGGTGGCCGGCAAGTTGCGGCTGCCCTTGTTTTATATGTTGAATTCCGGGAAGATTGTGTCGTTTCCGGTCCGGAGTTTATTAAGGAATCCATTTGACAATGCCCGTAACCGGATGCTGTTTACGCCAGATTGTAAAGTCTGTATAATTGCGGATGCCGTCACGGATAACGGCCTGGTAATATTCGACACCTATGATTTTTTCCGTGTCCGGGGTTTCGTATTTTAACCGGAGTATGGCTTCCCTGGTTTCGGGAGTGAGGACGGCCGTGATACGTTCTGCCATTTTCTCAAAGTAGCCGTCGTATGCGGAGCCTTTCAGGATGTGGATCATGTCGATCTGCCATAGCTGTTTGTCAGAGTCCCGGTAGTAGGCGTGCCATTCGATGCATTTTTCTTCGGTGTCGAGCAGGTTGCCGTATTGAATTTGGACGATTCCGGGATTTTCTGCCAGGCGTGTCATGGCAGCGAAGCTATCGGATACGGTTAGCGGAGCGGAATAAATGTGAAAGTCTATGTCCCGGTGTTTCATGAGTAAGCCTGTTTTCAACGAACCGACGAGCCGGGGTTCGGCCCCGATCGATTGCCAGATTTCAATGAGTCTGGTATCCCGGATGATGTTGCGGGCTTTTTGTTGGTTTTGTTCGGCAATTTGAAGAATGTTTTCCATGGCAGTGTTTTTAATGGGGGGACAAAGATAGAAAATTTCCGATAGATTGACGATTGGAAGGTGGAGGTGTCTGAAGTGTAGGGATTTTTGATTTACGATTTACGATTTACGATTTACGATTTTTGATTGGGGGATGGAGGATTGATATGTATAGGGAGGTGAAAAGCGCGGTTTGGGGATTTTAAGCTTTAGACCGGCTGTAGGTTTAATTTTAGATTTTAAATTAGCAATATAAGTTGGTGTTTACAATTTTAGATTTACGGCTTTTGGTTGAATATTTGGGTAACCCGGAAAAGAGGCAAGGATGTGAATTGAATGCGGCGTTTGTTAAAGCTGTCAAATATTCATGAAAAATAGTCAGGAAAGCTGCCAGTGTGCTACCGGTGGGATATGGCATGTGATTTGTGTAGAATGTTTCCGGGCAGTCCAGCTATTCTGGGGAATAACCGATTTTAGTTTATTGTTTTGCCTCCGGTAAATTTATTCAAAGCAGGAGTGTTGGCTTGAAAAGACTTATTGTTTATAAACCGGCCTAATTCAGTTGGTTTTTAACTAAATTATAATAGGCTCCGCGTAATTTAATCAAATCATCGTGAGTTCCTTGTTCCACAATAGTTCCTTTATCCAAGAAAATAATATTATCGGCATTTTTTACCGTACTTAGCCTATGAGCAATAATAACTACTGTTCTCTTAGATAAAAAGGCAGTTAAATTACCAATGATTGTTTTTTCATTATTCGCATCTAACAAGGAAGTAGCCTCATCAAATAATACGATAGCAGGATTTTTGTAAACAGCACGCGCTATCCAGAGACGTTGTTTTTCTCCTCCGCTGAGATTGAGGCCTATTTCACCAATTTTGGTGTTGAATTTCATCGGTAAATTTTCAATGAAATCGTATAGATTAGCTATTTTTGCCGCATATATAAGCCGCTTGATATCAGGTTTCTCTTCATGTAAAGCTATGTTTTCGGCAATTGAGGCGCTGAAGATATAACCGTCTTGCATTACAATACCACATTGTTCTCTCCATGATTCCCGCCGGATATCATTTAAATTGTACCGATCGATCCTGATGGCTCCTTGCAACGGTTGGTAAAAACCCAGGATCAATTTTAACATGGTTGTTTTGCCTCCTCCACTGGGACCGACAATAGCGGTAGTTTTTCCCGCCGGGATATCAATACTTACATCTTTGAGTATATATGGATTCGATGTTCCTGGATATTTAAAATATACGTTTTCAAATCGGATACCATCGCTTATCTGATGATTTAGATGTATCATTTTCTCATCATCTTCATCTTTTTTACTATATATATCAAATACCCGTTCATAAGACAATTTAATGTCCTGAATAATTTTAGTGTAGGACATCATATCGCTTATAGGGGCAGAAAGCTGTCCTAAAACAAAACTTATCATCATCATTGTACCCATTGTCATTTGATCCTGGATCACATAATATGCTGATAAGGCTGTCAGTACGATATCCCTTAGACGTCCGATAATTGAAACGCCCTCAGATGAGTAAAAGCTCCAGTATAATATTTTTAGCTTCAGTTTATTCAGTTTGGATTCAATGATATTCCACGCTTTGATCCGGGAATGGTAAGCATTGTTGATCTTGATCTCGGACATTCCCATAATCAACTCATATACAGAATTCCGTCTTTGTGAATCTATTGAGAAGAAAGAATAGTCCAAACTTTTTCTTTTTTTCAGGAACAGCAATGAGTAAACGATAGAAAGGGTACTAAAAAGAATGAATAATAAAAATATCTTACTGTTGTAGATCATCAGGATGACTGAAAAAACGATGAGGTTTGCAAATGAAAAGACAATATCGACAATATTGTCTGTTATAAATCCGTTAATCCTTCCGAGGTCGGACAATCGTTGTATCAAATCCGACCGGAACGTTGTATCAAAAAAATTGATCGGAAGCCTGACAACTTTGTTGAAGTATTTTTGGACAAAGTCAATGTTGATTTTAAAATTTATTTTTGCCGAAAGAAGATTGGTTATTGTGTTTGATAACATAAACCCGATGAAGAAGACGAATTGAGCCAATAACATCAGCCAAACGAAATTTATATCCTTTGCCATAATACCGTCATCTATCGTTTTCTGTAACAGAATCGGCATGGCCCAATTGGTTCCAAGCACGATAAAAGTCAGTAAGATCACCCATATGAATTTTTTCTTATGAATGCTGGCCACCGATTTTATATCAGTAAAAATCTCTTTATTCCGGTTCCGGAGATTAATTTCAGGATTGATAGTAAGAAAATCGTCTTTAGGTACCAGGAGTACCCCGAATCCTCTGTTATTATCCATCCATTTTTCAATAAAAGCCTTTTCAGACAATTCCACCCGGCCGTAATCCGGATCTATTATTTTGTAGAAATAATGACCTCGTTTATATTTTATTTTTTCAAGGATAACAAAATGACCTTCTTTAAGATAAAGGATGGCTTGAAGGGGGATTCTTCGGGCTTCTGCCGGGTTTACGCTAAAAGATGAAGCATAGCATCCCAAGCTTTCTCCCATATTGACGATATCCCTGATGGATACGCCGGCCTTCGTTAATTCACAATGCTGTATGATCGTGTCTATATTGTACAATTTGCCATAATAAGCACACAGCATTTGTATACAGGTCGGTCCGCATATATTGGATGAGCGTTGGCGGAAAAATGGTATTTTTCTCATTTATTCCTATTTCTTCTTCGCCCAACGGGGTTTCTGTTCTTTACACCTTCCGGAATTGTAGGCTTGGTTGCAGTAATTTTTTTCGTTAAAGCATTTTTTTTCATTCTGACTGCTGTTGCAAGTCGCATTCCCATTATAACATCGGCTGTTGATAGAAGTTCCGGCAGAATAGTTCTCCTGTGGTTTTGACAATAACAGAATATCTTGTCCGTCTTGCATTTGTTCGCTTTCTAAGGAATTTAGAAAGTCTTTTACGATTTTTATTTTATTCATTGTATGTATTGTTTAAATATCTATTGTAAAAATGATTAAATATGATTCGGTCTTTGTCGGATTCAGTGAAAGCTAATCCGCAAAAATTATCGGGATTTTCGACCGAATTTTGTGCACATCCTCCTCCACATAGTGGTAATATACGGCATGATTTACATATCTCTTTGTTCATTTTAGCATGTTTCCGTTTTTCAAGTTTTTGCTGATCCCAGGCTATTGTCCCATCGGATAGTAATATGCCATATCGATTTTCTGCCGAGAAATTCCGTGCGGTACATTTATAGACATCCCCATTGTAATTCACAACTACTGTCCCTTGTTTATCTCCGTAGCATGGGTAACGCATGTCATTCATATGATATGAATCGTTAGTTTGATCGAATTCGCTTTTAAATGACTCTATGATATCTGCGATCAATGTTTTATTTCCCTCATCATGGTCTATATCCTGCCATACCCGGTGAAAACTGATCCTGAGGTATTTTCTGTCTGTTTCCGGAATATCATTTATATCTGCTAATATATTTTTGACGGATAATATATTATGCAATGTATAGTTTATTCTTAGCAGGACGTGTATTTTATGTTTCAATAGTATTTTACTATTGAATATGATTGTATCATATGAGTCACTGTTATTTTTTTCATGCCTGATTTTATTATGCTTTTCCCGGTCTCCGTCGAGAGTGATCTGAAAGCTTTTGGAGTCTTCGATACTGCTCAGATGATTGATTATTTCCTCATTCAGTAAGTATCCATTTGAAGTAAATCCAAGGTGGTAATTCTTTTTTTGATAACAGCATTGTTCCCTGGTATAGTCGATCAGTTCTTTGATGGCAGGATATTGGAGAAGAGGTTCTCCTCCGAAGAATGCCAGATCTATAAATTCGATTTGCTCATTTTCTGTTTGTCGCCTGATCAATCGTTTGATCCGTTCCAGAATATCGGAATTGATTTTTGAATTGACGACATGATTTTCATAACAATACCAGCATTTAAAATTGCAATCCATCGTCGGATTAACAATTATTTTGCATTCATGCTGTGCGTTGTCTATCTTTTCACTCAGGCTTTTCAGTTCTGCGAATTCGTCTCGGTCGGTTGCTATAATTGCATCAGCTTCTACTAATGTACGATAAAATTCTTCCGATGTATTTTTCAATTCTTCGATATCTTTATCCAACAGTGCCCGGAGTTTTTTTCTGAACACTATGAATCGGTCGCTCAACCCATTGTACAATACGTTTAATTTAGCATCGGTTTTTAATATCGAATTATACTTACTGAATTTGTAATCGGTCATTTTTTATCGGTAGAATGTGAGTAATGGCTTAATAGATAGAAATGAAATTCCTGATAAATCTTTCTTTTAATAAAGGGTTTATGCAAAAATATCTACATAAACCCTGAGAATCTCAACTAAATTGAGCCTCCCGTTGCAGGGGTTGGTGTCGGTGTCGGTGCCGGTGTCGGGACATTAACTGTCGTACATTTTTTACCATTAATCGTATAATCACAAACACCATTGGAACACCGCCTGTCATTAATAGAACCAATACAAGCGGTTGTTCCATTAACACATCTGCTTGCGTTAGTTCCTATTGCTCCTGATTGATTTTCATAGGAACCGCTTATGAGCATTGTATCCTGATTTGCTTTCAGTTGCTCGCTTTCCAATGAATTCAGAAAGTCTTCCACAATTTTCAATTTATGGTTCATAATATAAAATATAATATTTTCCCTACTCTTTATGCTTTTCGGGTTCCGCTTTTTCATTTTATCCGATCTAAAATATTACTATCTTTTCGTTCATATATATTTCTTACTTTTTTATTTCCGAATGTATATGTATAATTTATCGAAACAGACGGATAAAATTGTTTGGTCAGCTTATAGCTATACCCTGATTCCGCATAATTGCTGCTGAGTTGCATTTTATTATTAAACATCGTCTCTGCATTAATTGAAAGCGAACTATTTTTAAATGTCTTTTGTATGCTGGCTTCTATCGAATGATGGGCAGGTATGGTTACTGTATTCCTGGATTTACTCGAAAATTTATATACAACTACTGCTAGCCAACTCTGATCCTTTGACAAGAAAATATTGTTGCTCATCCGGAAGTTGTAACTCCAATTTTTATTATCTATTCTGATTCCTTTATAACTTCCTTTATCATAAGTATAATTTGCACCGAGGTCACTACTAAGCATCCAACGATTGTTGAAAAAATATTTTTGAATGATAAATGCGAAGTCTATATCATCACAATTGCCGTAATTCGCTTGTGTATGTACGATATTGCCGTCTTTGTCCGGGATGACAAAATCGCTCCAGCAGTCGGTATCGTGCATATAGTCGACAACGAAACTGTAATCATCGAAGAAATTATAGGAAAACATGAAATCAAAATTACGCGAAGCGAGTAAATCCGGATTCCCCTGAGAGTATTCATTGGCTGACAAAAAATATTTGAAAGAGGTCAGGTTGTTAAGTGAGGGGTAAGATACCGACGAGCTTAGATCTAATGAGAACTCATGCTCATCGTTTGGTGTAAATAACAGAGAAACAGACGGAAGAATATGGAAATAGTCTTTAATTATGCGGTTACTCCACCTTGTGTCGATACCGTTTACCCATCGGTATTGTGTTCTTATTCCTAATGAGGTTTCGAACATATCTGACCATACCCGCTCGTAAGTGATATAAAAAGCTCCGGTAAACTCTTTGTGAAGAAACGAATAGCTACCCACAGGCTCAGGTCCGTATTTTGTACCGCTTGTCTGTTCATAAGCTAGTTTGTTGTTCATGTGGTAATAATATAAATTGGCTCCGCTTTTCAATGTGTTGTCGTCATTGAACTTTTTGTGGAGATCGGTTGTCAACCCGCTGTAGTCTACTTTTACGGAAGTATATTGTGTCGCATTGATTTCTTTGCCGGATGGGTCGTTTTGGCGATATTCTCCGGTTATTTCACGGGTATTGGTTTTGTTGTTGTAATGCCCGTAATATAGATTGGTGTTCCATTTACTTCCGTTGTTATCCATTTTCAGGTTATAACTCACGTTTGCGCTTAGGTGCGGTCTGAATGGATTGTCGTTTTTGATCTTTGTCTTAAAAATAGAATCCGGTGTAATGTTTTCTGTCCTGTAGTAAACTGTCTTGCTATGGAAGGTATTTTCGTCTTCAGAACCGAAAGCGGATACCTGGAATCCCCATGTCTGCCGGTCAGTAGGCAAGTATTCCAGATTAAAGCTTGCACTTAAGGTCTTTTTGGTAATTTTAATTGGAGAAACGATATCCCAGACTTTATTTTCGGCAGCCAGAATATGTTTATAGTCGTTTTTTAACCGCATTTTGAAATTATTTCCGGAAACACTACCCATAATACGTATTTTTTTTCCTGAATAGTAGATAAATGTTCCGATATTCTGTGTATTATAATAGCTTTGTTTATCGCTCAGACTGACTACTGCTTTCAATCCTTCGTCCATTTCTTTTTTTAACACGACATTGATTATTCCGCCTTTGCTGCCGCCGTATTCTGCTCCTGGAACAGCGATTATTTCGATACGATCGATATTGCGGGCTGGTATAAGGTTAAGCGGCATGTTTGCCGGCCGGCCGTTAATTTGAATGGTTGCCGGCTCGTTTCTGTGTAATATCTTGACGGTGCCGTTAGTGGCAGTGTTCAAAATAGGAATAAAACGAAGAAAACCCTGTGCATTGGTTCCTTTGGCAAAGGGCGATACAGATACGTTGTCCATTACGAACTTACCCAGCTCTTTTTTGATTTTCGGCGGTTGCGCGGTCACAATAACGTCGTCCAATTCCATATTCGACGGTTCGAGTTTTACTGTTAACAAGCTGTCCTTCAGTTGACTTATGACTATATCTTTCTGCCAGGTAGCGAATCCCACATACGAAATCCGGATTGTTATGCTGTCGGGACAGTCCAAGGCACGAAACCCTCCTTTCATGTCTGTGATAAGGATGTTGTAATACATGCTGTCTGTAATCACAATCGTAGCTTCCGACAAAGGTTTGTCCGAGAGATCGGTAACACGTCCTATTAAAATCTGCGATTTTACGGATTGCAGCGATAGAGTCAATATAAAAATCAAATATAAATATTTCATTGTTGATTTGTTTTTAATATAACGAATGCGGCCCCTGCGATTCCATATAGAAAACTCTTTTCAGTTTCGCTTAAAACGGAGGTGTGAAGCAGTATGCTTGCTGTTTTCAATGCCGTTTCTTGCTTCCAATAGGCCAGGGCATCTCTAAATACCGTTTCTTGCGTTTTTCTATACATAGCATGGAATATATACATCAGTAATGGATATCCTTTATAAATACCTATTTCCGATACTTTAGCCAAAACAGCTTCCCGGCAAGCCGCCGACTTTCTCAGTGTATTGTAATGGAAATCTTTTGAGGAATTTTCTGTTTTTTCATTTATAGCTATCATAAGGTAGGCCGAGATACATTCGGAAAGATAATCTGTTTTATCACTGTCTGACAGAACTTGAGATACGAGATGCAGAGAATCTGAAATACAAAAATTTTTGTCACGGGCTAAAATCAGAAAATAGGTAATCTCGAATAATGTGAACCGGGGAATCCGATCTTTGTACCGAAAGATATAAGCATTTATATATCTTAACAATATGTCGATAGTATCATTTAAAGTTTTATTGTTTTTTCTTTCCATAAAAGGGAAAGAAATTCCCAACGCACCGCCCGGGATGGCAAAATCCTGTTTTTGGATTTTATCATACAAAACATTACATAACAGCTTATCTGATTCTTTGAATTGTTCATCGATATCAAAAGCATGGAAATGACGGTTCAGATAATTCAGTCCCCAGGCTAAGCCAGATAGCCCCGTTTCGAAATCGAATTGCTCAAGTTTACTATTTTCCAGCAATTCGTCGAGTAATTTTTTTACCTTAGGTAATTCGTCTTTAGCGTATATACTAGCATATTCAGCCATATACATTATTTCTCCTAAGCCACCTACTCCAAAACCAATCGTTGAGGAATTATTTTTAATCAAATAATCATAAACCGATTTCAAAACTTTTCGGATACCGTCTTCCTCGTTTATTTTTATAGAGGGGATATCGGTATTTTCAGGATCGATGTATTTTTGGTTGATTTGCTTGAAAAAATCAAAGTTTTTTGTAAAAATAGCTTGATAATAGGACCGTAAATTGACGATATCGTCTTTTACTTTTATCAGTTCTGCATATGCCGTCATGTAGGCTTCGGGATTCAAAGCCATTAATTTTGCGTGAACATATCGTTTATAATCTTCCGGCAATACTGTTTCAGAAATAATCAGTTTATTAAAAAATAAATGCGGCCAATACATGGTATAAGGCGTTTGAGTGCCTGTTCTGAAGATATGCCCGGTAATCGTATTTTTAATCAATATACATCGTCCGCCTTCTAACCAGACTTTCAGACTAAGATAAGCTTCGTCTGCCCCGTAATATTTGAGCATCGATAAGCCTTTCAGGTAATTCCAATAGCGACTGGACATGGCATAAGCCGCTCCTAAAATGCAAGGGATTTCTTCTATATCCTTTTCTTGATATGGAATTTCTTCGGTTATCCATTCCGGCTGTAATATTTTTGAAAAATCGTTCCCATATAAAAATAGTTTAGCACCACATCCGATAAGATTATTTATAGGTTCACCTGATTTATCAATTGCCTTACAAGCAAGACAGTATAATGCTCGATCCTCCTTCTCTAAATAAGAGACAAGGATATCACACCAATTCTCTTTATAAAATCTCATGTGAGCATCGAGAAGAATAAAAAACGGCGTTTTGATTAAAGATACCCCTATTTCTCTGCTTTTGGCAACACCCATTCTCTGTGGGTTAACGATATATTGTGTATTATATATAGTAGCTACTCTTTCGTAATCATACCCATCACTGGAACAATCGTTTATCAATATTATTTCGATATACTCCCTATTTGTTTCCCTTATGCTTTTTACAGTATTTTCAACTTCATCACCTTCATTTAAAAATGGAATTATAACTGTTAGTGGGGAGTACATAGTTAGTGGGGAGTGCATATGGTTATCATAATTTGTATCGTGATGATATTTAAAAATGAAAATATTTTTCTAAAATTCACATTTTGTATATTAATAATACAAATATATAATTTATATCTTAATATACAAATATCAGATTTTAAATTTAAAATAATAATTAAAATGAAACGAAATCGGATTTATAAGGACAGGCGAAATCAAGGAAATTTAAAGAAGAACGCCATTTGTTATATTAAGCGCATAAGGGATATTCCAGAAAGAGGAGGGATTATTTTTCTTTTTGAAAGCTTTTACAAAGCACGAGATTTGGGAAAAGAAAACGTGCGAAAAAAAGAAAATCGCAATAAAAGCTCAGTTTATCACGATTTTCTTGCTCAAAAATTTGCAAGAGACTTAGAATTCAGCCTCTTTTCGGTATTTATTTGGTTTCCTCGGCGGGAACTTCTTCGGCAACCGGTATTTGCTGATTTTTTTCCTGTTCTTTTCCTTTCAGATAGGTCGGGAGATCCAGGCCTGCCATGTTAAACAGGTCGTTCAACGGTGGAACGGATTTCATCATGCCGGAAATAAAGTTGGCTGTGGATGTGTTACCATTTCCAGTGTTGTTACCATCCCATACCGTAATTTTATCGATTTTAATGTTTTTAACAGCTTCAACCTGGGTTTTAACCAGTTCGGGCAGTTTGTCGGTGATCAGCAAGAGGATCGCTTTGTCGGGATCGCCGTTTGCTGCTTGTACGATACGGTCGTAACCCGATGCTTGCTTGGTCAGGATTTCAAGTAAACCTCTTGCCTGAGCATCCATCTTAGCATAGATTGCATCGGCTTCACCTTTGGCCAGTCGGCGGATACGTTCTGCTTCTGCTTCTGCATCGATGATGGCTTTTTCTTTTTCAATCTGTGCCGGAACGACGATGTTGGCCGTTTGGGTCGCTTTTTCACGTTCGGCACGGGCTGTTTCGGCTTCTTTTTCTGCAAGGTAGGCTTCTTCCAGGGCTTTTGCCGATTGTACTTTTTCGGCGGCGATGGCTTTACGTGCGGCTTCGGCTTCTCTTTCGCGACGGGTGGCATCGGAGTCGGCGATGAGGATTTTGGCATTGTTTTCCCCCTCTACGGCTGAAGCATTGGCTTCTGAAGTACGGACACGGGTGTCGCGTACGGTTTCGGCGATGCGGATGTCTTTGTCCCGGTCGGCTTCGGCTTTACCGATTTCCCCGAATCGGTTTTGTTCGGCTACGCTTTTTTTTGCGTCGTTGATGGCTTTGGCTGCAGCTTCTTTTCCTAAAGCTTCAATGTATCCGGACTCATCGCGGAGGTCGGTGACGTTCACATTGATCAGTTTCAAACCGATTTTACGGAGTTCGGCTTCTACGTTCGCACTGACATTGGCCAGAAATTTGTCCCGGTCGGAATTGATTTCTTCGATGTCCATTGTTGCAATGACCAGACGTAATTGTCCGAATAAGATGTCTTTAGCTAAATCCTGAATATTTTCAAGTCGTTGTCCGAGTAAGCGTTCGGCGGCATTGGTCATGCTTTCGGATTCGGTAGATATACCTACGGTAAAACGACAGGGGACGTCGACACGGATATTTTGTTTACTCAAAGCGTTGGTCAGGTTGCATTCGATGGAAATCGGAGTAAGGTCCAGGAAAGCGTAGCTTTGGAATACAGGCCAGATAAAAGCAGCACCACCGTGTATACAACGGGCGGAGCTGGTTGCTCCGGCTTTGTTTTTTCCTGTTCTTCCGTAAACGACAAGGATTTTATCGGAAGGACACCGTTTGTAACGGGACAGAATAGCGGCGAAGGTGACGAATAGTACGGCGACGATCGCAATGATGGGATAAAGGGTTGTTTCCATTTACTGTAATTTAATGATTGTTTGGATTTAAATTTTTTCGACGAGCAGGGTTTCTGCGTTTAATACTTCTATTACCCGGATCGGGCTTCCCGTAGGGAGTTCTTCTCCATCGGTGAGCGCATCGTATTCCCGGATAGCCCCTTGTATGGATATTTGTATTTTCCCTTCACCGGAACGTTTTGCCGGGATTTTAAGATATACATTGCCCCGGCATCCGAGGGCGTTGTCGATATTGATGTTTCCGGATTGTTCCATGCGGCTCATCAGGTAGAAAATATACATAACGGCTGCAACAAGTAAAAGTCCGACGAGGATAGCTATAAACAACAGGAACCAGGTCGGGGTGATAACTTCGTAAAAGGCAATGGCCGTCCAACTGAATCCGAGGAAGAAGTTGATAAAGTTACGGAATGTAAAGAGCTGGAAAGGGAAATCCCCGTCCGTACCGGTACTGCCGTCAAAGTCGGCACCTGATCCGGCATCCGAATCCATACCTATAAAGGTAAGGACGGTTTGGATGATAAAGATCAGACTCGTTGTGATGCTGATACACCACAGGCTTTTTAAAAATAAGTCAAGAGACATCCACCATTCTTGCATGATATTTAGTATTTAAGGTTAGTTGTATTCAGACGCTTTACAAAGGTGTCATTTTTCCTGAATAATTTACGCTTGTTACAGTTTTTTTTTATTCGTCGAGCCAGTTATCGATGATTTGCCGGCCGTGGCGGGTAATGATGGATTCGGGATGAAATTGCAGTCCGTGAATCGGAAGGCTTGCATGGTAGAAGGACATGATGTGTCCTTCTTCGTCCAGAGAACTGATTTTAAGGCAGGCCGGTAACCCGGCGGGGTCGATGACCCAGGAATGATAGCGACCGATTGGCGTACCGGGGGGTATCTGTCGGAATAAAGGATCACCGGGGTCTGTGATGTTGAGCGGACTGCTATGGCCGTGCCGGGGAGACGTGAGCTGTTGTAAGCGGGCTCCGAAATTTTCGGCAATAGCCTGATGACCAAGGCATATTCCCAATATCGGGTGGGTGTGTTTGCACTGGTCGATGAGTGCCGGCATATCTCCGGCTTCTTCCGGTATGCCCGGTCCGGGAGACAAAAGGATTTTATCGAAACGACGGGGGTGGCAATGGGCAATCCGGTCGTTGGAAATGATTTCGAACCGGCAACGACCGTTTTGCCGGAGGAGTTGGACCAGGTTATATACGAAGGAGTCGTGGTTGTCGATGACTAAAATGTGCTGCATATCGATCGGGATTGCCGGGACAAAAATAGTTTAAAATTGCCGGAAGGAAAATATCTGAAGAAGATAAAAGGCGTTGTTGTTGGAAAATCGGTGCTGATGGCTTTATTTTGTCTTTATGATTCCAGCGATTGAAGTAAAACAGTTGATGAATGAGGCCGGCAAAGCCGGATGTCCTTTTTTGTTCGGAGTAGATTATGAACAAGAAGAAGGCTTTTTCTATCGTATGCCTATTGCACAACAGGAAGTGTTGTGGCAAATCGGAGGGGTGACGAATGCTGCTTATCCGGTTGTTCTTCCGGACCGGGATTTTTCTTTTTCCCGGAAGCCGTTGACTTATGAAGCGTATGAACAAAAGTTCGGGATTATCCGTCAGGGCTTGTTACGGGGGGATTCATTTCTTGCCAATTTGACCGTGAGAACGGAGGTGACGACGGATTTAAGTTTAGCGGATATTTTTCGGTATAGCCGGGCTCGTTACCGGTTGTGGGTGCCGGGGCGGTTTGTGTGTTTTTCTCCGGAAACTTTCGTGCGGATACAGGAAGGGCGGATTGCTTCTTATCCGATGAAGGGAACGATCGATGCATCGATACCGGATGCAGAGCGGGTGATACTGGAAGATTATAAGGAGACGTCGGAGCATTATACGATTGTCGACCTGATACGTAATGATTTGAGTATGGTTGCCACGGATGTACAAGTGGAGCGTTTTCGTTATATAGACCGGCTTGAAACGACGAACGGGGCTATTCTACAGGTGAGTTCGGAGATTGCCGGAAGGTTGCCGGAAGATTATCCGGCGTATTTGGGAGATATTTTGTTCCGTATGCTTCCGGCAGGTTCGATTTCCGGTGCCCCTAAAGAGGCTACGGTAAAAATGATCGGGAAGGCGGAGAAGGAAAAACGCGGATTTTATACGGGTGTGTTCGGTTATTTTGATGGTCGTGATCTGGATTCGGCCGTGTTGATCCGGTTTATCGAAGAGCGGGAGGGGAGGCGTTATTTCCATAGTGGAGGCGGAATCACTGTAAACAGCCGTTGTGAGGATGAATACCGGGAGGTTTTACAAAAGGTATATCTACCGTTTTAGCCGGTTTGAGGATGTTATGAGAGAGTCTATGCAATTTATAGAAACAATTAAAATTTCGGAAGGGTATCCCTGTCATTTGGAGTTTCATATCCGGCGGATGCAGGAAACACTGCAATCTATGGGTATGCCTATGCCGGAATTGCAGGCAGGATTGTTTTTACCGCCTGCCGGTTTACGGAATGGAGTGGTGAAGTGTCGGGTTGTGTATGATCCGGCAGGCATATGTGGAGTGGAATTTGCGGCTTATCGTCCCCGGGTTATCCGTGCGCTGAAGGTGGTGGATGATGATGACATCGTGTATCCTTACAAGTCTGCCGATCGTTCGATGCTTATGAAGCTGTACGAGAAACGGGGCGATTGCGATGATGTGCTGATTGTAAAGGACGGATTTCTGACGGATACGAGTTATAGTAATGTGGTGTTGAGCCGTAGAGGTGAATTTTATACGCCGGACACTTATCTGCTGAACGGGACGAAACGCCGTTTCTTATTGCAACAGGGTTTAATCCGGGCATGTCCGGTCCGTGTTGCCGATCTTTATACTTATGACCGTGTTTATCTGATCAACGCTATGCTGGATCTGGAGGATGAGGTGGCTATCCCGGTGGACCGGATTGTCAAATAGGTTTCAATTAATTATCTGAAGGATGCCGGCTTTTATGCCGGAGCTTTTGTTTTTACGCAGGAAGGCGGATTTGTTGCGTTGTGATTCAGGTTGTAGTTTTCTTTTTTGCCGGATGTTATAAAGTTTGTTTTAACTGTTGCCGCAGTTGGAATGATTTTGACAGTCTATTTTCAGGTTGTTGTGAAATGTAATAAAATAGAAATAAAAACGAGACGGTAATGTAATGTTTATGGGTAATCTTTGCGACGAATAAAAAACGTAACGATGTATAAAAAGCAAGATTACTTAAAATTGACTGTTTTACTTTTCTTTTGGGCCGCTCTTTCTTTTCAGGCAGCGGCAGGTGTTCTCCGGGGAACGATTATCGATAAACAAACGAAGGAACCTTTGATTGGGGCTACGGTACAGGTAGTTGGGACTACATTCGGAACTGCCGCCGATCTGGATGGAAAATATGTATTGAATCTGGAAAGCGGGACTTATCGGTTACAGGTGCGGTATATGGGCTATCGGGATGTGGTACGGGAGCAGGTAAGGGTTGGTGCAGATACGGAATTGAATTTTGAAATGGAGGCAGTAGCAGAGGCTTTGGAGGAAGTATCGGTGAAAGCACGTAAAAATATGGAGAACGAACGGATGTTACAGATGGAACGTCGGCAGTCGATGGTGGCTATCGAAAATATCGGAGCGAAGGAAATGAGTCTGAAAGGGGCATCGAATGTGGAAGAAGGGGTGAAGAAGATAACCGGGATTTCGATTGCAAGTGCCGGACAATTGATTGTGCGGGGATTGGGGGACCGGTATAGTACGACGACGTTGAACGGATTGCCGATTGCTTCACCGAATCCGGATAATAAGTTGATACCGCTGGATTTGTTCCCGGCAGCAACGGTAAAAAATATCACTGTAAGTAAGGTGTATGAAGCCGGTTCTTTTGCCGATTATTCGGGAGCACATATCGATATCGGAACAAAGGAGAATACGGGTGGGGATTTTTTTACGCTCGGCTTTAATACCGGAGGGAAGTTCAATACGTTGGGCAAAACTTTTTATTACAGCGATAAAAAGGGTACGCTTTTTACAACTCCTAATCTGGAGGATAAGAGTGTGCTTTCTATGGGGAAGACAGAATTCAGGGAATATGCCCGTAAGAAGGATCTTTTCGGGACGACGTTTGCTGTCCGTGATAAAAAAGCATTGCCGGATTTCGGAGGTTCTGCCGGATTGGGAAAAAGCTGGGATGTCGGAAACCAGCGGCTTAGTTTACTGGCTTCATTCGGGATCAGCAACAGCCGGCAGATGTTGGATAACGGGTATGTGCGGACGTTGAACGCCGAGGGATATAATCTGGATGAGTTCAGTTACGATAGTTATACTTCAGACCTGAAGATTGCCGGGCTGGCAAATCTGGGTTATACTTTCCGTCAGACGGACCGGATCAGTTATACGTTTTTTTATGCCCGTAATGCGATCGATACGTATATGCAACGGGAAGGTACGGATGCCGAGGGTGATCATATCGCGACCAGCAACAGTATTTTCCGGGCATATAGTTTGTTGAATAATCAGTTGGCAGGACATCATGAGTTCGGTAAGCGGTGGACCTTGAATTGGAGTGGGTCGTATGGGATTACGAATAGTGATGAGCCGGACCGGAGACAGGTGGTGTTTTTTAAGGATAGGAATACGGGAAAGCTGACATTATATAAGCAAAATCAAACGACGTCCCGTTATTTCAGTGAATTGGACGAGAATGAGGGTGTAGGTGATGTGCGGGCGGCTTATCGTTTCGGGGAAAGTAATTTTATCCGTTTCGGAGGGGTATATAAGAGCAAGAAACGGGATTTCCAGTGTATGAATTTTTATTACGATGTGTATAATCTTTCTCCTGCAGTGGAAAATATGTACGATACTGACGGCTATCTGAACCAGGAGAATATAGCTAACGGATTGATTACGGTTAATCTGGATGCACAGCCCCGTTATACTTACTATGCTAAAAATGATATCGGAGCGGCTTTTGCAGAGGTGGAGTATTTACCGCTTTCGGTTTTGATGATTAGTTTCGGGCTCCGTTATGAGCAATCGCAGCAATGGGTACGTTATTGGAATGACGGAGGCAGGGAGTTTAAAGCCAGATTGAACAAAGGGGATTTTTTCCCGGCATTGAATATAAAATACGATATTAACAAGAGCAGTAGCCTGCGTTTTTCCGTGTCGCGTACCGTTACCCGTCCTTCGTTTATCGAGATGTCGCCTTTCCTCTATCAGGAATCGTACGGAAGTGCTTATGTGCGTGGTAATGAAAATCTGAAAAATGCGTACAATTATAATGTGGATTTACGTTATGATTTGTTCCCGCAGGGGCGGGGGGATATGTTTTCCGTGACCGGTTATTTTAAAAGGCTGGATTCGCCTATCGAGCGTACACAGGAGGCTGCCGGAGGATCGGTTTATCATTCTTTCCGCAATGCGGAGGATGGGATTGCTGCCGGGATAGAGGTCGAATTCCGGAAAGAACTTATCAAAGATGTCCGTTTGGGTGCTAATGCTTCTTTTATGTATACGAATGTCAAGTTACCGGATGAAGGAGTTTATACGGAGAGCGAGCGGGCTTTACAAGGAGCTTCCCCTTTTCTGATCAATGCGGATTTAAGTTATATCCCCCGTTTTAATGAGGAGAGCGATATGACGTTGGCATTGGTTTATAATGTTCAGGGGCCCCGGATTCATTCGGTAGGGATTTATAAAACCGGGGATATCAAGCAGGAAACTCTTCATACACTCGATTTTGTAGCGAGTTATGCTATCAATAAGCATTTTAGCCTGAAGGCACAGGTGAAGGATTTGCTGAATAGTGAGATCCGCTTTATGCAAAAGATACCCGCAACCGGCAACCGTGAGTTGGTAGAATCTTTCCGCCCGGGAAGCAGTGCAGAAATCGGTTTTTCATATAAGTTTTAGATACGAATGAAGTTGTTTAACCACAACCTATAGAATGTGTAATATTAATTGAATCAGACATTAACAATTTAATTTTGAATAGTATGAAAATGAATTATTGGAAATTTGCAGTATTGGCCATGGCAGTTGTGGCTCTTTCATTTACTTCCTGTAGTGACGATGGTAACGGTGGCGGTGGAGACGGAGATGAGGTTACACTGAAAGGAGACGTTACGTCTACGGTTACGTTGACGGCTAATAATACGTATTATCTGGATGGAGAATATATCGTTAAAGACGGCGGTGTATTACGGATTGAGGCCGGGACGAAAATCATCGCCAAGAGTGAAGATCAGACGATCGATTTTATTCTGGTGGAACAGGGCGGTAAGATCATGGCCGAAGGAACAGCTGAAAAACCGATTATCATGACATCGGAAACCGAAGAGCCGGGAGCATGGGGAGGTTTGCACATTTGCGGTAGAGCTCCGATCAATGCCGGAAATCAGAAGTCTGAGGTCGGCGATGCACCTTACGGAGGAAATATCGTTAACGATAATTCCGGTATTCTCCGCTATGTACGTATTGAATATGCCGGGTATAAGTTTACCGCAGAAAAAGAGTGTAACGGTTTCACTTTTTATGGTGTTGGTAACGGTACTACTTTGGAATATTTACAGGCATATAAAGGTACGGATGACGGTTTCGAGTGGTTCGGCGGTACTGTGAATGCCAAATATCTGGTGTCGTACAGCAATAGTGACGATGCTTTCGACTGGACACAGGGATGGGTAGGAAAAGGACAATTTTTTGTTGCTTATCAGGCTCCGCAATCCGAATTCCCGTTGGGTTGTGACTGTTTGATCGAGGCCGATAACTGGGATAAGGGTTTCGGTGCAACTCCGATTGCTTGTCCGGTATTGGCCAATATGACTTTGATCGGTGCCGATAGTGAGATTTCAGAAGGTAGCGATATTGCCACCCAAAACCGGGGTATCCGTTTGCGTGCCGGTACACAGGCTAAGCTTTACAATACGATTGTAACCGGAAAGACCCGTAATCTGACAACGGAGACGACGGAGACGGAAGGTTTTCTGGCAGACGGGACATCGGTGTTGAAATACATTACAATGGCCGGAGATATCAATTGTAAGGAGGGAATTTATTCTTCAGCCTTGTTTACGGCAGCTGCAAATCATAATACGATCAATGCAACCCCGGCTTTTACCAATAAGTATATCGGTGTAATTGACGGAGGCGAGGATATGTCGGCTATCGATCCGTTTTTTACAAAGGCCCAGTATCAGGGGGCAGTGAAAGCAGGTAACGATTGGACGGCAGGTTGGACGAAAAAATAATGACGGCTATGTCGGCCCATAGGGCGAAATAGTATATTTATCCTGAGTTGTGGAGGGCCTGTCTGGTTTCCAGACAGGCCCTATTCCTTTTAGTTTTGTTTTACGGACGTTTTTTATTTGAAGGCATCGAGGGCTTCGGTAGGTTTGCCCGATTCGTCGAAGGCTCCCAATTGATAACCGTTCCAGCTATTGTGAGCTTCCGGTTCCCAATATAAAACACCGAGAGCGTTGTCAAAGCCCTGAACACGGGTGATCAGATCGGTGAGGAAAAGTTTGGCGGTAGCGGCCTGTTCCCAAGGCATACCTGTTTCGCAAATCATGACTTCACTGCCATAACGTTCGGTCATGTCTTTGATGTTGTCGACGCAAGCGTCAACGAACGTTTGCCATTTGTCGGCGGAGGGATATAAGGACATGCCGATGACGTCCCATTTCCCGCCGTTGGTTTTCAGGCCGTCGAAGAGCCAGCGATAGAGGTTGTTGTTGTCGCCGCCTTGCAAGTGTACGATGACTTTGGCATTCGGAAATATTGCTTTTGTTGCATCATACCCGGCATTGTTGAGGGCGGCATATTGTGCCATGTTTTTATCGGCTTGTCCGTCGGGCCATAACATGCCGTTGCCCGTTTCGTTCCCGACCTGTACCCACTCCGGAGTGATACCCTGATTTTTCAGGGCCGTAAGAATTTCAGTCGTATGATCGGCGACCGCTGTTTTCAGTTCATCGAAAGAGAGATTTTCCCAGGCTGCCGGTTTGGTTTGACTTCCCGGATCTGCCCATACGTCGCTGTAATGGAAGTCGATCATGAGGCGCATCCCCAGATTATGTGCCCGATAGGCTTTCACCAGTAAGTCGGCTTTGTTACACCAGCCGTCGGCCGGATCGACCCATACCCGCAGACGGACGGTGTTCATGCCGAGGTCGCGTAATAAACGCATACATTCCATTTCCCGGCCTTGGGCGTTGTAGAATTTGACGTTTGCTTTTTCCATCTGGGTGATCCAACTTACATCGGCTCCTTTGGCGAATCCGCTCATGTCGGGAGGTACGGGAGGCGTACCGGGTTTGTTGTCGTCGTCACTGCACGCAGTCAGTGAGTTGAAGAGGAGCAGGGATATAAATAAATAATGCAGTTTCATGTTTTGATTATTTTAAGTGTTTTTGCAGATTACACGGATTCCGCTGATAATTTTATCCGTGTAATCCGCGTTTTTATTGTTTTATCATTTCGTAGGTGGCGTTGATTAAATTTACGGTCAATGTATAAATCCCGACTCCGGCAGCGTCGTCGGTGATACCTTCGCCTTTGTAATATAACAGGCCTTCGCCTCCGCCGAAGTAATCATTCCAGTTTTCGGGTTCGATATAAATTTTGAATCCCCATGGAGATACGGTGGTCACTTCGATTGTACCTGAATATACGCCGTCAGCGGTTTTGTCCAAAGTTACGGTGAAATCCCATACATCGTTCAAGCCGGAGATGTAAATCCGGTTTTCCAGTTTTTTCATGGTATAGGTCAGATTTGCCAGGTCGACTGTGATCAGGTAAACTCCTTCTTCGGGGGCAGTGATATTACCTTCGCCGTTTTTTATCAACGTACCTTCTGTTTCGCCCATGGTGTAATAGTTATTCCAGTCGTCGGCTGTGGTGTACATTTTGAATCCCCAGAGGGAGTTGACATATACTATTCCGCTGTATATGCCGTCGTTGCCGCGTGCAATTTTAACATTGAAGTTCCAATCCGGGCCTGTCGTTCCGTCGTCGATTCCTGCCAGATAGAGGAACGGGAATATTTCCTCTTCGGGGTCGTCGCCTTCTCCTGCTGTCAGAGTATATGTTCCTGTTTTAGGATCGCTGAAATCAAGGGTCAATGTCCATGTACCGGCGGTCGGGATAGTGATGTCGCCCGCCGTTGCGGTCAGGGC
This sequence comes from Culturomica sp., assembly GCF_003524185.1. Taxonomy (NCBI): domain Bacteria; kingdom Pseudomonadati; phylum Bacteroidota; class Bacteroidia; order Bacteroidales; family Odoribacteraceae; genus Culturomica; species Culturomica sp. Next base: position 26,780 of record NZ_DOED01000034.1, on the reverse strand, counting down.
AATCTGATTGCCGTTTACGGTAAAGGCGATAGGGGTGTCGATGGCGGCTGCGTCGTCCGTTTGGGTGGAAACATTGTATTTTTTTCCGGTACCTGAAATCTGTATGACAGAATTGTCGGTTGTTGTCGTAACGGTTGCTTTCCATTGATTTTTGGAGGTGACATAGCTCATTTCAACATCGACAGCGCCGGAAATGTCGAGGACCGGAATATGGGTGGCTGTCCATTCTTTACCGGATGTGCTGACTGTCGTGTAGAAACAGCCGCTTTGGCCGGGATACCAGCAGTTCCACATGGATTCGTCGTTTGTCAGTTTGAAAGCCATCCCATCAACGCCTACATTACCCCAAAGGGTACCGTCACCTTCCTGCAGAAAAAAGTTCAGCCAGGAGGTGGCACTTACAAATCCGGCATATTCTCCGTCGGATTCGGGTGAGTAGAGTGTGCCCAGCACTTTTTCTTTTTTGGCGTCCAGCATTTTGATCAGCGACATATCGATTTTATAAGGAGTGATGTTTACGCTGACAATATTGCTGTATACGGGATCTGTGTTGGTCCCCAGAGTTACTTTGAGACGAAAGTAGAGCGGGGATGATTCATCAGCTTCCAAACCGGCATTTTTAGCCAGGGTATTGAGTTCTGTTCCCGTAAAACTGTGAGATTCTTTGTCTGCGACTGTTTCTGTCGGCGTCGTAAATGCTGCGTCAGCCGCAGACTGTAAACTTATATGCGGGAGGGAAGAGGGTACATTCATGCCCGGGGTGTTGGTGTACAGTTCACTGTTATTCCAGGCAAAAGAGAGGGCAATTGCTTCGGCGTTTTCCTGTGTTAGCCTGACATCGGTCGCCGTAGCGATCAGTTTAGAAGGTTCCAGTCCCGACAAGATGATCTTGTCACCGTCTTTTTCACAGGAAACGGCAGTGCAGCATATAGCGAGCAGGGCTATCAGTCCTTTTATCGTTTTCATATCTGTTCAGATTAATCGATTAATATTTTTCGTTATAAAGATTCGGGTTAGCGGATAGTTCACTGGCCGGAATCGGATAGGTGTTGTATTTGTCGTTTACTCCTTTACCGTCTTTTACTCCGCCTTTCCATTGCCATAGGTATGAGTTATCCGTGAAACGTCCGTAACGGATCAGGTCGGTGCGGCGTACACATTCCCAATAGAGTTCGCGTGCCCGTTCGTCGAGTATGAAGTTGAGGGTAAGATCGCCGGTTCCGATATTTCCGGATGTGTTTCCATAGGCCCGCTCCCGTAATAAGTTAATGTATCCGACCGCTTCACCGGCAGAACCGCCGGTTCCGCCGCGTAGTACGGCTTCTGCAAACATCAGGTAAACATCAGCCAGGCGGAACACGGGGAAGTCGGTAGATACCCCCAATGCTCCCGTGTTGGAAGCCGCTTCTCCGGCATCAGTCAGGTTGGTCCATTTTTCTGCAAAATATCCTTTGCTTTGGTCGTCGATGATGTCGACACTTATGGATTGGCCTTCGGTGAAGAACATACCGCGCTTGTCACCTTCGGGGAATAAGAGGGGGAGTTCCTGGCGAACCCGGAATGAACCCCAGCCGCTTGTGACACCGTAGTCGGCGGGATTCTGGAATTCGGAGGTGCTGCTTACGGCTCCGCAGATAATGTAGGTTGTAGCTCCCCAGGAGGTGGTACGGTTGGCGTCTACTGCGAATGAAAAAATGATTTCATGGGTACGCAGGTTGTTGTCAGCATTAAACAGTTTGGCATATTCCGATTCGAGGTGATATCCGTTTTGCATGACACGCCGGCAGTAGGTAATGCAATCGGTGTAACGGGCCGTTCCGCTGTATACTTCGGCATTCAGGTAGAGACGTGCCAGCAGGGTCTGGGCAGCCGCCTGAGAAGCCCGGGCGTATTCGCATTCGTTTACCGGAAGCAGTTCGTTTTCGATGGTTGTCAATTCGGTTTCGATGAAATCGAATATCTGTGCAGAGGTATACCGGGGAGGAATGTAAGAGCCTACCGGGTTCGCTTCTGTTACGAAAGGGATGTTGCGGTATAAATCCATGGCATGGTAGTATGACAGTGCCCGCAGAAAACGGGCCTCTGCACGGTAATGACGGATGTCTGCCTGTTCACTTTCGCTGAATCCGGCAATCTGGCTGTCACCGGCATTCCGCAGAAATTCGTTGCAGAGGGCGATGGTGTAATAAATGCGGTAGTAGGTGTCGGATACCCAGGGGTCGTTTACGTCCCAGGACAGATAAGTCAGTCCTTTTACGTTATCCCCTTCGAGCCAGGTGGATGCGATTTCTTCCGTGCCGCATTCCTGCATGTTGAAGTAGCAACGCATGTAGTCGTACCCGCTATTGCTCGACAGATCCGGGTTACCGCCGCCTTGTTCCTGGCCGGCAATGACATAGGATGCATACAATTTTGCAAGTACCGATTTGTAGTTTGCGGCAGTGGTGTAGATGTTGCCGGAGGTGGTTTCCTTGTGTGGGAGTTGGTCGAGGTCGCCGACACAGGAAGTTGCCAGGAGGGATATTCCTGTTATGATAAATATGTAGAATATTTTTTTCATTACTTCGATATTTTAAAGTTAGAAATCCAGACCGAGGCCAAGTGAGAATATGCGGGGACGGGGATAGAATGAGGAGTCCATCCCATTGGGAACTTCTGGGTCTACACCCGAGTAATTCGTGACGGTAAATACATTTTGTACCATTGCGGATGCATTCAGGTTGAAGCAATTCCATATTTTACCGAAGTTGTAGGTCAACGTGATGTTGTCCATTTTCAGGAACGAAGCGTTTTCTACGTAATAGTCCGAGAGGAATTGACGTTCCCGGAATCCGGTTTTCAGATAGCTGGACGACAGGTTGTTTAGCTGGTAGTCGTTATAGGACATGGTGTTCCATGCTCCGGTGTTCATAGCCATTCCGTTGTAAACGTAGTTACCGATATTGGCCCGGAAGCTCATTCCGAGGTTCCATTTTTTATATCGCAAGGAGGTGCTGAAACCGAGAATCCAATCGGGCGACGGTGATTTGTAACGATACAGGTCGTCGGAATTGATTTCGCCGTCATCGTTGAGGTCGGCATACGCACCTTCAATCGGTTTGCCTTTTTCGTCGTATAATTGATGGTATAGGTAAAACATATAGGGTTCGTAGCTTTCACTCAATACCTGAAAATAATAACTGTCGATGGTCGGTCCCACGGAAGTATTCGTGATGGCTGTGCCTTTTACGAGCGACAGGTTTTGGATTTTCATTCTTTGCCAGGTTGCATTGAAAGACATATCCCAGGTTATGTTTTTGGTATCGATAGGGGTTACATTCAGTCCGAATTCGAGTCCGTGACTGTCGACATTCCCGACGTTTGTCAGGATTGTTTTATCGAAATTGGTTCCTGCGGGAGAAGGGACCGTCGCCAGCAAATCTTTTGTTTTCCGGGTGTAAAAATCCACACTTCCGGAAAGACGGTTGTTGAAGAAACCGAAATCGATGCCGGCATTCCAGGCGGTTGTCGTTTCCCATTTCAGGTCTGATGCATAGGCTTCCGGACGATAGGTAGGATAGAATGCATTTCCGAACTGGTATTCGGCCCCGCTCTGACTACCGGTATATACGGGGAGGTAGTTGTAGTTGCCGATGCCGTCCTGTTGTCCGGTGACACCATAGCTACCCCGTAGTTTCAGGTTACTCAATGTTTCCCAGTTTTCGAGAAAAGATTCTTCGGAGATACGCCATGCCAGGGCGAGGGATGGGAAGGTTCCCCAGCGGTTGTCTTTGTTGAAACGGGAGGTCCCGTCGCGGCGTATGGTTGCCGTCAACATGTAACGGGTGTCGTAAGTCAGGTTCAGACGGCCGTAATAGGATAATAGTACGTGTCGTTGATCGCTGGCTGCAATGCTTTTTTGTTCGATTCCGGCGACATTTAATTCCGAATATTTTTCGCTGGAGCTTTTCCATGCCTGGTAGTCGTATCCGGCGGTCGCATCGACAGTGAATTCACCGAATGTTTTGTTATAGTTCAGGTAAGTGGTCAACAGGCGGTTGGTGTTTATTTGCGGACCGTAGGTGAAATCCCGTCCTCCGGTGGTGGCATATTCGGCAGCCTCTTCCGGAACATAGATTTTTCCTTTGCCTTCGGCGTAGTCATAGCCGACGGTAGCGTGGAATTTCAGTTCCGGCAGAAAATGGAGTTTGTAATCGACATCGGCATTTCCGATGACCCGTTTTATGTCACTGGTTGATTTGTATTGTCTGAGCAGCCCCAGCGGGTTGCGTACACCTCGGGTTACCGGGGTTCCGGTGTTGTCGATCGCTTCGGTATATCCGCCGAAAGCATCGTTACCGGAATGTACGGGGAGGGTCGGGTTATAAGTTGACGCTGCCCATATTGCTCCGCCGTTTGCAAAACGGTTTTTATTGAGGGAACCTTTTATGTTGACGTTGAATTTTAAATAGTTGTTGAAAAAGCCCGGGGAGACAGAAATGTTTCCGGTGATGCGTTCTGCGTTGTCCGTACGTAAGATTCCGTCCTGGTTGTAATATCCCAAAGAAACACGGTAAGGTATGTTTTTCAATTTACCCGAAAAGCTTAAATTATTATCGGTTCCGAAGGCAACGTTGTAAATTTCGTCGTTCCAATCGGTGTTTGCCGTACCGAGCAGGGCTTTTTGGGCATCGGTCCCGTTCGAATTGACGATATTGATGAATTCCCCACGGGAGAGCATATCGGCTGTTTGGGTGCGTACTTGTAACGAATTGGTTGTATTGAAACTGATTTTCAGTTTGCTGTCGGCTCCTTTTTTGGTCGTAATGATGATAACACCGTTAGAGGCCCGGGAGCCATAGATAGCTGTTGAAGAAGCATCTTTCAATACGGTCATGCTTTCGATGTCATTGGGGTTGATAAGGCTCAAAAAGTTACTGTTGTTACCGCTGATACCGCCGATTTCCAGGGGTACTCCGTCAAGGACGATCAACGGATCGTTGCTTGCGTTTAAGGAAGCTCCGCCCCGGATACGAATGGTGCTTCCGGCAGTCGGAGAACCGCTGTTGGACATGATCTGTACTCCTGCGATTTTGCCGTTGATGAGTTGCTCCGGGGAACTGATCATTCCTTCGTTGAAGTCTTTGCTGCTGACGTTGGCTACCGCTCCTGTCAGGTCGCCTTTCCGGGAGGTTCCGTATCCGATGACTACTACGTCGTCGAGTGTCATCGTTTGCGGTTTCATTTGCAACCAGATGTTGTTGTTTGCCGGAATGGGCATTTTTACCGTTTCATATCCGATGAAAGAGAATTGCAGCTCGTTGTTTCCGGCAGGAACGCTGAGGGTAAAATTCCCGTCGAAATCCGTAGTACCCCCTGAGGTGGTTCCTACGATAAGGATGGCTACTCCAGGCATCGGTTGCTTGTTTTCGTCAAGTACCTTACCTGTGACAGTCCTGCTTGCCTGTTGGGCAAAGACAGGATATGTGCTGCAAAGATTATACAGACACAGTATCAGGCATATTGCCGCTGTACGTAGTGATAAAGTTTTGCTATGCATGTTTTTGTGTATTAGGTTGTGTATTTAGATTATTGGATTGAAATTGTCGTTTGAGCCGGTTCTAATCCCGGGGCTTCTGCACTGATACTGATCGATGCCGGTGCATCAGCCGTGCGTATCAGTGCGGTAGCAATTCCGGCTTCCGCCCGGATATTCGTCGGGCTGCAAAGTTGTGCTCCTTTTATGTGAAAAGTAATTTTGTCTGCGGAATGGTGTACGGGATTCCCATCGGCATCACATACGGTGGCATAGATGAACAGGACATCGTTGCGTGCCGGAGCTATACCGCTTTCATCGACTTTTAATGTTAATTTAGCAGCTTTTGCAGGTGTCGTTACGCTGTATTCGGCAACGGCTTGTCCGTTTTTGTAACCTATGGCTTTCACTGTGCCCGGTTTCTGGCAGGCAATGTTGAAGGTGAAAGGAGGATGGGACAGCCGGGTCGAAAAATTGTCGTTGTCCGGACGACGACGTTCCGTCAGTTTGCCGTCGGCATAGAGTTCTACTTCTTCGCAATTGCTGAATACCTTTACCTGCCGGCTTACACCGGGTTGCCAGTAGGAGGCGATAAATACCGTTTCGGGTGTATCACGCTGGCTACGGAAAAAGTAGTAGGAAAATTTAGGCAGGCGGGTAATATCCATGATTCCGGAATATTCCAGGTCGTCGGCATACCCGCGGTTGTAATCGAACATGGCCCAGTAGCCGTCGGCAAAGGCGTGGGTTGTCAGGTTGTCGTTGTGTGCTTCCTGTATATTGAGGGCTTGTTGCAATAGTCTTTTTTCTCCGGATTGCCGGGGTTGGCGGGAGTTGCGTTCCTCTTCCAGCAGATCGTTCCAGGTATTCTGATGAAATCCTGCATTTTGTGCGTAATATTCCCAGTCACCGTATTCGGAAACGATGAGCGGTTGTGACAGATGGGCACTGTGGCGGTGTTGTCTGGCTTCGATGTAAATGTCGTAAGCCTCTTTCATCCATCCGGCTGTGTAGCAATCGTCATATGGGAATTCTTCTCTGGCGATACGGTTGGCTGCTTCGGTGAAGTTTTGCGGCATCTGAGTTTCATTAATGGAGAGTTCCCAGCCCAGTATGCAAGGGTGGTTACGGTCGCGGCGGATTAATTCCCGGGAAGATTGCAAAGCATGTGCGGTGAAAAGAGAGTCGCCGAAGTATTGCCATCCGAGGATGGCGTCGAGTACCATAATGCCCAGTTCGTCACAGGCGTCCAGAAAGGCGGGAGACTGTGGATAATGGCTTGAGCGTACGTAATCGAATCCGGCATCTTTGATTTTCTGTGCATCCCGGCGCTGTGCTTCGTCTGAAAGGGCGTAGCCTATATAAGGGTATTCCTGGTGACGGTTGACACCCCGCAAGAATCTTTTTTTGCCGTTCAGCCACAAGCCTTCCGGCGTAATTTTCAAATCACGGATACCGAAACGTACTTCTTCCCGGTCGGTTGTCCGGCCGTTGTTACTGACAGAGGTAATCAGGGTATAAAGGTTCGGGCTTTCAGGGCTCCATAGTTCCGGATTTTCTATTGAGCAATGTGTCGTAAGTGTCGTATCTGTTCCGGGAGCTATTATTGTCCGGTTTTGTTCGCGGAGAATTGTTTTACCTGTAGCATTGCGGATTTCATAATCGATGACGGCATTTGCTTTTTCGGTAGCGCAATTGTCCACATTGACCCGGATGTTTATACCGGCTTTTCGTGAAGAGATGTTCGATGCATGTACAAAAATGCCGCCTTCCTGCCGAGCTATGGGATCGGTGATATGCAACGAATCTTTAACGATCAGCCATACGTTGCGATAGATTCCGCCATAAGTGCAAAAGTCGAGCAGATGTAACGGTTTGGGGCCTGTTACGGCATTATCGCGGTTGTCAAGGCGTACGACGAGTAAGTTTTCTCCGGATTTGTTCAAAGCGTTATCGAGGGACACCGTGAAGGGAAGGTAGCCGCCGGTATGTGTTCCCAGGTGTTTGCCGTTGAGCCATATATCGGCAATGTTCATGGCGGCCTCGAAACGAAGTGAGAGCAATTTTTCTTTTACTTTTTCCGGTGTCTCGAATTTTTTGGCATAATAGCAGATACCTTGCCATTGATCGTTTACGGTCATCGGTTCGATGCGGGGGGTGTGCGGTAAGGTGACGCTCTTCATACTATCGGGCGGGAGTGATTCCGGGGTTACTGCCGAACGGGTGAATAACCAATTGTCGTTAAATGGAACGGCATTCGGTGTTTCCATTCTTTCTCCCGGGCTGCAAGCTCCCAGACATACACAAAATGCGATGAGTGCGAATAATTTCATATTTCGGATTTTAAGTTGATATCCTTTTGTTTTTATTTAGATTTCCTTTGTCGTTTTGCACACAGGGACTGTATTTTTATTTTCCCAACGAGATTTTTTGAATGACGACATCCCCTTTTTTCAAAACAAATCGCACGGAAGTGATTTCTTCTGCCCGAATGCCCGGCCTGTCGGACCGGATGCCTCCCCGGAAAGAAATACCGGGATAGAGTTCCTTTACCGGACGAATTTCTGTCGTTTTGAAGTCAGATAATGCAATTGTTGTTTTTCCGTTTTGCAGGGTTGTCTCTGCACACCAGAGGAAACCGTCCCGGTCGAGTAGTTCTAAACATGCTTCTGCCGGTTTTTCTGTGATGATTGCTTCTATTGTCATTTGATTCAACGGACGGGGAGCAAAGAGGGCGTCTGTAACTAAGGCTGCTTCGCCCCGGTAATCGGTTGTTTCTGTTTTCATGCCGATACCTTCCGGCAGGTAGGCGAACCGGATTCCGGGTTGCCATACCAATTCCACGGATTCCGGTTTGTTTTGTGCATCCAGCAGTATGGCTGGCGTGCTGGAAGTTATAATATTGCTGTGATAATCGTTTTTACAATAGTCGTTCCAGGCTCCCGGTTTTACGTCGCAATTGCCCGGAAAAATCCGGTTTCCTTTGCCGGTGTATACGCCGATGCGATAGCGGAAAATACCATGACGAAGGAAAGATGACGGAAGTTTGGCCGTATAGGTAAAACCGGATTGTTGTTGCATGACGGTTTTAAATGATTCGCCGTACCACATTGTGCCGTAGAGTACGACACTGTCTATTTTTGCAGGGGAAACAATATCGGCCGTGACGGTTGCCGGGGTGCTTGCGTTCCATTCGGCCGCCGGAGTATGAAATACGGCTGTTTCTTTTACATCATCCTCGATTACCGGGTATGGCGTATCGTTTGTGATGTTTTGCAGTTTGCCCTCCTTTTGTAATAAATAGATACCCGGACGTATGTCGAATTGTGTGTGTATATCCGGCAGGCAAATCTGCATTTGGCGGGTATTCGATTGAGCTAATGCAATTTTGCGGTTCAGAGAGTTGTGCCGGCTATAGGGATCGGTTGTTTCGGTGATGTCCGGGTAAATTTCGATTCGCCAGTTGCCGTCTGTTTGTTTATCTAAAAAATAGGCTCCGCTGCCGTTATATTTTACGATGGGTGAACTGCCGTGACCGGCGATATGGCGTAATCGTTCGGGAGCAACCGGGAGGTCTTCGGTTGTATTTGAATAACAAAACAGAGTGTCGCGGTTCAATACAGAAAGGTCGTCGATATAGCTGACGTTGAAGTCGGCAAAGCGGTTGTTTTCCGGGTAATCGCCGAAATTTTTTCCCCGGGGTAAGCTGCGGAAGACTTCTGCGGCAATACGCAGGGAGATCGCTTTTGCCGGTGTATATACCAGGTTTATCCAATGGGTTTGGTAATCTGTGTTGTAAGCGGCCATTGCCAGCGGATCATAAGCGAATTGGGTTGCCCATTGGAAACCGGCTTCCCGGAAGGAACGTGCCATTGCCGGATAGATGTAGGAGCCGTCGATGTCCGCGGCATCAAATTCGTAGATGAAACGGGCCTTTCCACGAGTGTCATAAGGCAGGTTGTAATGGGAGACGGTCGGCAGAAAGTTTTCGTGACGTTTTTTTCCGCCTACCAGTCCGGAAGGATACCATTGTCCGGAGACACCGTCGATCCGGGCGGTAGTTACAGCTTGCGACCGTTCCGGATTTTGTGTGATATTGTATACGATGGGCTTGCGGCAACCGGCGGTGCGTACGGCTTTTGCCAGTCTGTCGATATAGGCTGTTACTGTTTTATCCGGTACGTTGGCTGTATGATCCGGTTCGTTATTCAATTCTACGGCTACTATTGCCGGATCGTTTTTATAGGAATAACCTGTATAAGGGTTCTGATGGTTCATCAGAGCTTTCAGGTAACGTTCCTGGGCTGCGATACTTTTTTCGTCTACGGTAGCCTGTTGCTTGGTTACTTGATTGGAAAAGCCGGGCAAGGTTTTATCGTCTTCTTCCGGCCATCCGTTTCCCCAGAATGCGATAGCCGTCACTAACGTTTGCACTCCGTACTGAGCAAATCGGGCGATGGTGTAATCCAGCAGGTCGAGGTGATCGTTTTCCAGTAGATTACCTTCTCCGTCACTGATTTCCACATCCCATACATGTATCCGGAAAGCGTTGATTCCCAGTCGGGTCATGTGATATATATCCCGGTCGATAGCTGTTTTACGGTCTGTATCCAATATACCGTGACTCCGGTAGCCGTGGGCAAAAGGCATGCAATAGTTGAAGCCGAAAAAGGCGGCTTCTTTTCCTTGCGGGTCACGCAGGATTCCTTGCGTATCTATTTTGTAATTTTGTCCGGCTACAGCCAGTTGTAATACGCATAAAATGGGTATGATCAGTTTTTTTAACATGATATGATATTATTTAGCCGTTTATCCAATGACATCACCAAGAATGTCCGATAACGTTTGCAATTTTAGATAATCCTTTTTAGTCTTTCTGTCACATATTGAACAAAGACTAACACAAATTAGACACTATTCGCAAACGTTTGATTATTAAATATTTTCAAACGGGCAAAAATATAAAAACAGAAGGTAATGAAAAGGTTTTTGCGTTATTTTGAAGTCCGTTGATTTTTCTTTCAGCCCAAGGTTTGTGTGGATATATATTTTGTGGGATACTTGTGTTTTGCCTGGTATTCCGGATAAAATGAAGGAAGTCACGGCTTGTTTTTGAAAGTAGTTTATTGATGTAATATATGTTTCAGGGAATCTGTAGAAAAATTGTATTTCAGGATATTTTTTATAAATTTGAGATTGTATGAGAAAATACGGTAGGCCGATCGACTTATTAAATTTTACGTTTAATTTTTAATCTGCTTAATTGGAGTTTCTCATGACGTTTAAATATTTCGGCTAATTATGAGGGAGTACTTATTTGTATTTCAAATTAATTTAAAATTATGTTATTAACTACGACACCTGTTATCGAAGGAAAACGAATAATTAATTATTATGGTATTGTGACCGGTGAAACCATTATCGGCGCGAATGTATTCCGGGATCTGTTTGCCAGTATCCGGGATATTGTCGGCGGACGGTCGAAGGCTTATGAAGAAGTGCTGCAACAGGCAAAAGATATAGCTTTGAAGGAGATGGGAGAGCAGGCTGCCCGTTTGGGGGCGAATGCCGTGATCGGTGTAGATCTGGATTATGAAACCATCAATGGAAGCATGCTGATGGTGACCGCCAGCGGAACAGCTGTTTCCTGTCAGGATCTATAATCTTATATTTATCGGTTTGTCCGGAGGTATAAGATGTTTCTCTACGTTATCTGTAAAGTTTGAAAAATGATTTCGACCGGATAAGGTGAAGCCGGTCGAAATTTTGTGTTGCAGTCTATTTACAACTTGCCTTACAGGTGTGTACCTGCTTTTCCGTTATTTGACTTTCCTGTGGATGAAGCTGCCGTCAATCCAGAATGTAACTTCCCTGGATTTGAATTTTAATAGGATGTAATTGGGATCGGTCGGGCCTCCCGGGAAATGACTGATAAACCAGTCTTGCCAAAGTTCTTTTTTTATGGCTTCGTCTGTGATGATTTCAATTTCTCCTGTCAGGGCTACGCTGTTTCCGTTTTCGTAAAAGCATAATCCCGCTTTGGGATTTAAAGAGAAATCTTTGGTTTTCGCTGAATTTTTCCCTGTCGCCACCCAGACTACCGAAATGCCTTCGGCTTTGATTTTACTCATGGGAACCGGTCTGGGGTATCCTTCCTGGTTTACTGATGTAAGTACTACTATTTCACTGTTTTGTAATATAACCGAAGCTTTTTCGTTTAATGTCTCCATTGAATATGTGTTTATAGATTTATGGGAACAAATATATGATCGAAAAATTGAATCGTATTGTATAAAAACGACTTTATTGTTCTATATAAAGTAAAGCCGTTTCGCTTTCCGGGGGTAATGATAAGAACGAGAGCGGGGTATTGCCGGACATCTTTTTTATCTCTCTCGAAAGGTGGGGAACATCGTAGTAGCCGGTTTCAATTGCGATGGATAATAAATTGTCGAAAGTCGTTTTACGTAAAATGTCGACGGCATTCCTGAATTTTACGATTCTGCTGTATTCTTTAGGGGTATATCCGGTATATGTTTTGAATTTTCGTTCAAAATGACGTTGAGATAAACAGATGTTATCAACCAAGGTGTGGATTGAAAGTTTTCCTTTAAATGTATTTATTTGGTTGATTGCGTATGAAATCGGTTTATCGGGAACCGGCTTATATTCGTATAGCGCTTGTATAAGTCTGGTTTCGATTAAGCTTATTTGTTTTATAGTGATTTGTTGTTCGGATAATTGCTGTGTCCATGAATCGTTGAAGAAAGTGTTGATATCTCCGGCATAAAGCCTTTGATCGGTGAGTTCGTGTAGAGGCAGTTCCAAAAAGCGGAATATTCCGTAAGGCCGGAAGCGGATTCCGAGCATATGAACGGTTTTTGTATAAGTAATCAATTCAGAATACCCTGTCATCGGTCCTATGAAGTAGGTATGAAAAGGCCGCATTGTCAGGTTGCCGTTTAGGGTCTGTGGAGAATCTCCCAAAGTGAAGATAAAATCCGTACATCCGTCCGGAAGTATGTTGATACGTGTCCCTTGTTCTGGATTACCTTTGAATTCCCAGTATTTGTCGATGTAGGGAGAGAGTAAAGTGCAAGGCCGGTGTTCAGTGTACATGTCTTTATTTTTCTGTAAAATTGTATTTATGCGAATTTTGCTGAAATAGAAGAATATTGATTTTTTCAGTTTTCAGTAGGTTTGTCGTGCTTACTTGTGTTATTTTGTCTGGTAAATTCTTTGGGGCTGACACCGTATTCTTCTTTGAAGCAGCGGGTAAAATAGGAGGCGTTGGAGAATCCGACCAGGTACATGATTTCGGAAACGCTTAGTTTGTCCTGGCGTAAGAACATGGCGGCTTTTTTGAGGCGGATGCTCCGGATGTACTCGACGACACTCATCCCTGTCAATTGTTTGATTTTCCGGTATACCTGCTTGTCGTTTATGCCGCTTTTCTGACAGAGGGTGGTTACGTTCAGATCCGGATCGGAAAGGGATTCCTCGATAATATGGGTGATTTGTTTTAAAAATTGCTCGTCAGGGGAAATGAGTTCTGTGACTTGAGGGGTAATGATCTCTTTTTGGCGTGTTTTTTCGGCGATTTTCCGGGATTTGGTGATTAATTTTTCACTTAAGCGGTAAAGGTAGTTCAGGTCGAACGGTTTTGTGATAAAAGCGTCGGCGTATTCGTACGACTGTAATTCTGTCTGACTGTCGTTGCGGGCTGTGAGGATGATGACTGGGATAAATGCCGTGTTGACATTGTTTCTTAAGCTACGGCAGAGGTATTCGCCGTCGGCTTCCGGCATCATCAGATCGGTAATGATCAGTTGGGGCATGGATTTCCGGGCGATGTCCACACCCTCCTTCCCGTTGCTTGCCGTCAGGAAGCAGAAATGCTCCGATAGATTTGATGTGATGAATTCCCGGATTTCGGTATTGTCTTCTACAACCAGGACAATCGGTTTCTCTGCCGGTGTACCAATCCGATTGCCGGGGAGTCCGTCTTTGGTAAAAGCGATTGTTTTGGAGGTTGTCAAAGTGATGGTTACACAAGTTCCTTTATTTTCTTCCGATCGGATGCCGATCGTTCCTCCGTGTTGTTCTACAATTTTCCGGGCGATATCCAGGCCGATACCGCTACCTTCTTTGTTCAGGTGCTGCGAAGACTGCGATATAAAATAGCGGTCAAATACTTTCGGTAAATCGTTTGCCGGGATTCCGCAACCGTCGTCTTCTATTGAAATTGAAGCGGTATAAAATTGTTCGTCTTCTTGAACCGTAGTTACGGATAGCCGGATATGGCCCTGTGGAGAAACGAATTTGGAAGCATTCGATAATAAATTGGTCAATACCGATTCCATTTTTACCCGGTCGATGGAGAAGGTGTGCGGGATATTATCGGCAGTAAATTCGGCATTGATTCCTTTCTCCCGGAATGTGGTTTCAAATTGTGTGAATATTTCCCGGATAAATTCAGGCAGGGTTGTTTCCGATAATATCAATTCCTCGTCTTTGTTTTCGCCTTCTTTGTAATCAAGCATTTGATTGATGAGTGTATGTATCTTATCTGCGTTTTTGCGGACAATCTGCATTTGTCGCTTTTGTTCGTTGTCGGTTTCGTGCACGATTAACTGACTGATGTAACCGATAATCAGACTCAAAGGTGTCTTGAATTCATGGGATACATTGGCAAAGAAATCAAGTTTCATGCGTGTTAATTTCATCGTTTTTTCCCGTTTCACCCGTTCGATTTCCTGTCGGTGGCGTTTGTGGGTGCGGTAGATGATCCCGATGACAATGCCTGCCAGCAGCAGAATGTAAACGAGTAAAGCAATCGTTGTACGATACCAGGGCGGAAGTATTGTGATTTCGACGGATGCAGTATTGTCCATGAATGTTCCGTCGCTGTCAATATTGCCTACCTCGAACGTATACTGTCCGGGAGGTACGTTGATATAGGTGGCCCGGTTGGAGATCCCCGGTATTTCCCGCCATATATTGTCGTATCCTTTCAGACGGTAGGCATATCGTAGAAAAGCTTTGCGGTAAAGGAATGCCGAAAATTCTACGGAAAAGGAGTTTTGCCGGTAAGGTAAACGAAGTGTTTTCCTTTCAAATAATTCTTTTTGAGTTTGATCGTTGTCCGTGGAATATCCGGTAATTTGTAAACTCGGTACGGTTTCTGCTTTTAAAAGGGAGTCGGGATAAAATTCGATTACTCCGTTGGACGCTCCCAGGTACATTCGGTTTTCGGGGGCGTAATAGGTGGCACAGGAAAAGTAGGATTGTCCCAGATATACTGCATTGAGATTTCGGCGGGTGCGATTATAACAAGCAATTCCAATGTTGGTACCGAACCAGAGGTTATCGTTTTGAATTGTGATAAAACGTACCGGATCGGTAATTTTTTCCGGTTCTATTGTCCGGATTTGTTCATAAGGCTTTTTCAGGTAATTGAGTCCATTGTCCGCACCGATCCATATTTCTCCTTTATCGTCTATGGCAAGGGATTTGATAAAATTGCTGCTCAAACCGTCGGCCGGGTGCGTATAGATATTGACCTTTTGTTCAATTGTCGAAATCCGGTTGATGCCTGAGTTGTCTGTACCGGCCCATATTGCCCCGTCCGGATGCAAGGCAAGTGAATTGATAATATTTCCCGATATGGACCGGGTAGCGGTATAGCTACCGAAATGATTTTCCGCATATATGATGTCTGCGGTTGTTGACAACTGTTTTTTATCAACAACAAAGATTCCGCCTTCATAAGTTCCCAGCCATAGTTTTCCGGCTTTATCTTCGACGATGCAGTACATCCAGTTTGAGTTATAGGCTTCGTTTTTGTCCCGGATGATATAGCGGTGGATTTGTCCGCCGGCATAATCGTAGCAGTTGAGTCCGCCGTCTGTAGCTATCCAGAGCGATTGCGGGTCTTCATACAAATAGCGTACTTTGTTGTGAGACAATCCGTTTTTACCGGCTTTAAACCATTCGTATTTTCCGGTGGCCCGGTGCCAGCGGATAAGTCCGTTTGATCCTCCCAGCCATAGATTGCCGTGATTGTCCCGGTGTATGGTAAAGAGCAGGTTTTCTTCGTTACTGCCTGTAATTTCCCGGATGGAATAACTATTGTAGCTGTTGCGGGCTTGTTTTATGGATATGCCGTTGTCTGTTCCGAACCAAAGGTTGGATTCACGGTCCTTGAAAATGGTCCATACAACATCGTTTTGCAATGAATATGGGTTATCGGTACTTTTTCTTTTATAGGTAAAATCAGTCGTCCCCGGAGATTTAATATACAGTCCGTTGTCCGTCCCGATCCAAAGCGATCCGTTTTCGTCGTATAGCAGAGATTTGATCGGTGTATTGGGGAGAAACAAGGTTGATTTGCCCGTTGTCATATCCGTCCGGATTAAACCTTGTTCTGTACCCAGCCATAGGTGCCCCGGATATTCCTTGTCTCCGATCAGTGAAAGCAGCAAGTTATCTTTTAAATTTTCAGAAAAAGGCAAGGGTATCGGATTGAATTTCCCGTCTTCCCGGTAACGGCAGATGTAATTATGAGTGCCGGCATAGAGGACGGAGTCATCGGCAAGGTATCCGCAGGGGACATATTCGCCGGGGAAATAGTGAAGACTGTCTTGCCGGGAATAACGGACGATGCCTTTTTCAGTGAAGTTCAGTAAGCCTTGATTTGTACCTATCCATAAACGTTTGTTTGCATCATGAAGAATAAATTTTACGGAATAATTTTGCGTATTGAGGAGTTGCCGGATTTTGCCGGTACGGATATCGTATAGGTTGAGCCCTCTGTCTGTTCCGATGTATATCGTATCTCCGTCAGCCATCAGACAATTGATCCGGGAATGAGAAAGAGAGGTGGTATCGCCTGCCGTGTGGGTATAAGTAGTAAATCTGTAACCGTCATAGCGGGTTAGGCCTCCTTTTGTTCCGATCCAGATATAGCCTTGCGGATCCTGGGCAAAACAATATATGACCGGATCGGCCAGGCCTTGATCCGGAGTTACGGATTCGAAGTCGTCGGCATAAGGATTACCTACGCAAATATATGTCGAACAGACTGATAATAGTAGAAATAATAATTTTCTCAACATAAGTCGTTCCGCAAAAATAAAGGTTATTTTTTAAAACATAGTTCTTTGTTTTGTTTTTCACATTTATTGTCTATATTTCGCTATCATTTTCTGATGGAATTCGATAAATAAGATGGATTTATTTACTAATAACTGAAGTTATGAAATATAAGGTGGGTCATAGTCAAAAGAAAAGCCGGTTTGAGGTTGAAATACAGGGAAGTACAGCTTATCTGGAGTATGTTATTGCCGACGGCGTGATGGATATTCTGCATACGGTTGTGCCGATGGAACTGGAAGGTAAGGGAGTCGGCTCGGCATTGGTAAAACAAGCATTGGAATATGCACGGGAAAGTCATCTGAATGTAGTGCCTTCTTGTCCTTTTGCAGAAACATTCATGATTCGGCATAAAGAATATGAAGATTTATTACTTTCTTAAGTTTCTGCTTTATTCTTCAATAAGTGTAGCCCGGCATTTTTTTAATAGAAGCGCCGGGGAATATGATAGTTTGGCCTTTCTTAAACCGGGTATACCTAAATCTTCTTCCCGGTTTATATAAGTAAACTGTTCTGGGATTCTGGAAGCAAATTCCTGATTCATTACGGTGTAAGCCCCGTCAAAATTTGTATCAGCCTTTTCTATGTGTACACAGAATGTGTCGTAATTGACCGGGGCTCCGTAAGTAAAAGCTACGATTTCATTATCTACCCATAAGGCTCCCCCTAGAAGGGCCAGTGTCTCAAAGTGTTCCATGGCAAATTTCATGGCTTGTTGTTCGTATTGCAAATTGGGATCGTCCTGGCAATCGTGTTCTTCACACCATTTTGCAGCCAGGTCCAGGCAATGAGGAACAATGGCCGGAGTCAGCGGTAAATATTGATAATCGTATTTTTTACGGAAACGGTTTGCATGATTGCGTTTCGGTTGGTAGTCTTTTCCTCTGAGTGTGACTAAGTTTTCACGGATGTAAAGATAGTCGGCATGATCCCGCGGGCAATGGAATTTGAATTTTTGTTCAAAATATTTTTCAAGCTCATTTTGAAGATAAGGAGAGGAACCGAAAAACATCAGAGGCTGTTTGTTGTTTTGGGCTTCTGTATGTAGTATTTCTAACGTTTCAGCCGTATTTCCTTCTCCGAAAGGTAATGTATAAATCGAATTGCCGTCGTGATAGCGGAAGCGTATAACCAGTTGTTTACCGATCAATGTATAACTGCTTTCGTTGAGAAAATGCCAACAGCACAGGTTGCAAATGGATAAGTTGTTGTCACGGTATTCGCCGGGTAGGGTGTAGGTGGTGATTAGCTCTCTGATTTCCGGTGTGATGGGTTGAAACGTAAGCATAGCCGTATATTTATTTTTAATTTACGATTTATATTTTTCTCTTCCAGAGAAGGAATTGTAAATGTAATCTAAAATCGTCAATCTACAATTTAAAACCTGGGTATATGGTTTTGTTGCTTAAACGTTTATACTTGCACTAAGGTTTTGATGGAAAGGATAGATTTTAGTTTACCGATGCAGCGGTCGTAAAAGGGGACTTTTTTCCGGGAGTTGCTTTTGTATTTTAGGAGTGTTGCATAAATCCGTATCCCGGCCGATTGTGTCCAGGAGCGGAAAACGGGATTCGGACGATAGGAAGGCAGATAGGAAAGCAGGGTTTCCGGATCGAAACGATCAGACCGGATTCCTGCTCCGGCACGTGTTGCATCGAACGCATTGCATTCCTGCTCGATGTGTACAGGAACCATGAGTACCGGTTTTTGTAAATAAAGGGCCTCGCAGACTGATTCGAATCCGGCTGTGGTGGCAAATGCTTTACATCCGGCCATATAGTCGATAAACAGATTGTCGTCGATTCGGTGAAGGGTAAGGCCGGGTGCGATCTCCTGGGTTTCGGGAGCATTTTTCCGGTCCCAGAAAAAATGGAGAGGATAATGCGGATAGCGCCGGTGCCATTCGGCAATTTCTTCCACGTAGCCGTTATTGAGCAGATAGCCGTGAATGTAATTACCTCGTGTCGGTTTTCGGGATAGAACTTCTTCCCGTAGTAATGGCGGTACGATAATGATTCGTTTTTTAGGGTCTTCGGGGAAATTATAGAATGAGAGTGCGAGTTTGAGTGAAGAGCCGATGGCAGTTAAGCGGGTGAAAAAGCGGAGAGAGGCGAGTTGAATCCATGGTTTGCGGGGAAATACAAAGTCTTTATGAAGAAAAAGGTATTGATGACCAATGCAAACCATTGGAGTTTCAGGATGTCTGAACAGGTATGTCAGTCCTGTCATTAATTCATAAAAATTAATGACCATATCCGGTTGCAGCTCCTTGATTTTTCGGTCTATGAAACCGATACTTTGCCTGAAAGCAGGTAGTTTTTTCAGATTGAAAGCCACACTTTTCAACAGTGGTGAACGTTTGTTCAGTGGTGTCGGTAAAAAATTCGGACTTTCGAAACTGTATACAGGCGCTTTTACTTTGGTTGTGAAGAAGGAAGGTATTTCACGGCGGCTGCTTTTGCCGACAAGTATTGCAATGACCTCGTCACCTTGCTGTCTTAAGATTTGTTCTAATGTTATCGCTTGGGTAAAGTGTCCCCGGCCTTCTCCCTGAATTGTGAAAATAAAACGCATGAATCGGATATTGAATGTTGGCTCTATACGGCTATTTTTAATGTTTTTTCCTGCATTTTTTCATCTTTATTGTAATCGTATACTTCCCAACGACCGTCCGGATACTCGACGAGTGCACTGAGTGATTCTACCCAGTCACCCGAATTCAGGTAATGTACTTTTTCGTACCAGGTATCGGCGGGTTGATGGATGTGCCCGCAGATGATACCGTCAAAGTGGCGGTTTGCTGCAATCTGTACCAGTTCTTTTTCAAAATCTGAAATGTAGGATACGGCTGATTTTACTTTGTGTTTGATACGTTGGGAGAAGGAGTAGTAAGGCTTACCATGCCGGCGGCGATAGTTATTCAGTATTTTATTCAACCACAGCAGGAATGAGTAACCGTAATCACCGAGTTTCGCCAGCCAGATCATATGGGATGTGATGGTATCGAAGATATCACCGTGTGTAACATAATAGCGTTTCCCCTTAGATACATGGACATAGTCGCTGACAATAGAGATGTTGGGGAGTATTAACGGTACTAATTTGTCAAGGAAGTCATCGTGGTTTCCCCTTACATAAATAACCTGTGTCCGATGGTTTTCCATCATTTTCATGATGACTTTGATCAGATCGGTATAACTTTTTTTCCAACGGCCGAAAGGATTCTTTTGTAGTTTCCAACCGTCGATAATATCTCCGTTCAGGATAAGTTTATCGCAATCAACACTTTTTAAAAAACGAGTAAGTTCGTCTACTTTTGAATGTTCAGAACCCAAATGTACATCCGAGATAACTACTGTTGAAACTTTTAATCTGTCGTTCATAGTTCTTTTTTTACTTATACAAAATAAATCCGTTTTTATGAAGAATGCGTTAAAAATGAGAGACATATATGTTACGATTGACTGAGGCTTTATTTTGATTTACGGTTTTGCTGGCCTGCAGATTTTGCTGATTCCGCGGATTTGATTTTAGATTTTAATAGACCATATACGCTGGTCTTTAGAAGATTTTGATTTACGATTGGATGCCGGAACCGATGATTTGTTTTTTTATTTTTGAAATAAAAAATAAACAAGCTTAATTTACATACGTATATTTTAAAAAGTGGTTTTCGCCTTGCGTCTGCTTTTATGAACGTTGTTTTCTATTTAAAAAAGTTGAAATTATGGAAGATTTGACATTAACAACTCCTTCGATATTGTTCTCGGCCATATCCTTGATTATGCTGGCCTATACAAACCGCTTTCTGGCCTATGCCTCGGTGATCCGTAATTTGAAAAATGAGCATGAAAATAATCCGACACCTATCACTCAAAGACAGATCGATAATTTGAGAAAAAGGCTCTATATTACCCGTTCTATGCAAATTTTCGGAGTGATGAGTTTATTACTTTGTGTCGTGTGTACGCTTTTTATTTACGTTGGCTGGCAAATGGCTGCCGTCTATATTTTCGGAGTGGCATTATTGCTTTTGGTTATTTCACTCGGATTATCGGTGAAAGAATTGCTTATCTCTGTCAAAGCACTGGAGTTTCATTTGGACCGGGTAGATCCGGAGAAAAAAGAAAAATAATACAATGGACAGAGTCGGAAATTGAAATATTGAATCTACAGTTGAGGCTTGGATGGATATCTCTGATTGGAATATCTGTTTTGTGCATTTGTCTAATAATGAGACAATAAGTGTCTATTTCTTTTACAAGTTTAAAGGATTATGTGTATGTAATATTCTTATATACAGCAGTTTATTAAAATGGCATGTGTTTTGTTAATTTATGTATACAAATGATTCGGATGTATGAGATTGTTCACGATTATTACCCGGCAATTGTCGCGAAACAGGTTGTATATTTTTATAAACCTGATGGGATTAAGCGTTGCGATAGCAATTGGTCTCCTTGTCTATAGCTTTGTTGTAAAAGAAGTACAGACGGATGAATTCCATCGGAATGGTGAGAATATTTATCGTATATTGGGCAAGGAAAAATCTGACGATACCTATAGCAGCGAGCATTGTGGGTTGCTGGCTCCCTCGGTTTTGAGACAAATCAGCGGGATTGAGGATTTTGTTCGTATTTGGCCGCAATCAATGGAAATAAAGACGGAAGGGATGGCCGATTTTAATGCAGTAGAAACATGTTTTCATGCTGATTCTACTTTTTTCAGTGTTTTTACTTTTCCGTTGGTGCATGGGGTATTTTCTCAAAATCTGCCTTTTCGATGGGCTGTGATTTCGGAAAGAGCGGCCCAAAAATACTTTAAGGATACGGATCCTGTCGGACAAAATGTTTATGTCCGTTCGGATATGTGGTTTCCCAAGCCTATTCCTTACCAGGTGGTCGCTGTTATGCGGAATATTCCTGCCTGGTCGACATTACAAACGGATATTGTATTGGATTATCGTTATACGGAACAATTTACGGACTGGAACAATAATTTTTTGTCTCTTACTTATGTACAGTTAAGTCCGAAAAATTCCGTTCAGACGATAGAAGAGGATATTAAAAAATTTTATGCTGTCGTCCAGCCGGAAACAGAATACCAATTCAAGCTTCAATCCCTCGGTAGTGTTTATTACCACGGAGAGAATGTTGAATACAGCAGTGATTATAAAGCACCTCAGGGTTCACTGTTTCTTACCCGTTTGCTTGTCGGGATTACCTTGCTCATATTTTTTCTTTCGTCTTGTAATTACGTCATGATCAAAGTCGTACAGAGCCAACATAATTTGAGAATGTTTGCCATTCAACGTTGTTATGGTGCTGATAATAAGAGTGTATGGATTCATTTTCTGGTAGAGACAACGGTGTATTTCGTGCTTTCGGGAATTATCGGAATTTGTTTAGCCAGGTGGCTTTTTCCGGCTTTTCAGGAAGTAATTACACCGGGATTTCACTATCCTTTCCCGTTCAGTGTCGCAAGTGTTTTTTGCTTTATTGGCATATTATGTGTATTTATTGTTTTTATTAGCGTTTCTTTGAGTTATTATTTTCTGAATAGGTTAAATACCGGTGGAATAAAAGAATCTGTTGATAAGAAAGTTTCCGTATTTGATTTGCGGAAGGTTTTGGCT
Source organism: Culturomica sp. (assembly GCF_003524185.1). Taxonomy (NCBI): domain Bacteria; kingdom Pseudomonadati; phylum Bacteroidota; class Bacteroidia; order Bacteroidales; family Odoribacteraceae; genus Culturomica; species Culturomica sp. The sequence goes on along the minus strand of NZ_DOED01000034.1, from coordinate 4,476 downwards.
TTTGTTTCCGTTGCCATATTTTCTTTATTGTTTGTTACGGCTACGATTGTCAATCGACAAATCGGTTTTCTTAAAAACAAAGATTTAGGCTACAGTGTCGAAAATGTATTGAGTGTCTCCGGTAGTAATGAAGTTATCAAAGCTACGTTATCGGGTAATCCGGATATTTTGTCCGTAACCTCGGGGAGCACTCCCTTGCCTATGGAAGAGCCTTCTTTTTTAAAATTGACCTGTCAGTTTGATAACGGACTTATGCCGGAAAAAGCCGAAATTATCAGTGGAGATGCTGATTATTTAAGTACTTACCGGATACAGTTGCTGGAAGGTAAAAACTTCGATCCGGCAACAGATCCGCAAAATACAGGGGTTATTCCTTTGCTTGTCAATCAGCAATTTGTTCGAAAATCCGGACTGAAACAGGCTGTTGGTACCCTATTCAGGGGCAGGACTTTTGACGATGAGCCGTTTTCAAATTTTAAAATCATCGGTATTGTTAAAGATTTTTATGCTCATCCCTTGTATAAAGAGATTGATCCTTTAGTGATCAGTTATAGTAAAGGCTCTTATAGCCATGGATTTATGAACAATGATATAACGACAATTTGTTATATGCCGTTGAAAAAAACGGAAGTGTTCCAATTTTTGCATGAAAATAATCTTACCTGCTATTATGTGTACGATTATGCACGACTTTATGGGAAAGAAGAAGCTTTTATGCGTTTGATCAATATCGTAGCCGTGATCGCTATATTTATCGGGGGGCTCGGTATATTTGCCTTTTCCGTGTTTTTTGTCGCCAGCCGCAAGAAGGAGGTGGCTCTGCGGAAGATCAACGGTGGTACGGAATGGGCTATTCAAAGACAACTTAACCGGGATTTTGTGGTGTTGACATTGTGGGCTTGCCTTTTTAGTATTCCGTTAGGGTATTATCTCATCAGCTCCTGGTTGGAAAAATTCGCTTGCCGGATTGAACTGAATTGGTATTTTTTCATCCTGGTAGCACTCTGCTGTTTGACCTTTGTCTGTCTTGTCGTTACCTGGCAAATCCGAAAAATAGTAACCCTAAATCCCGTAGAGTGTTTGAAGGAGTTGTAAAATTGCTTTATAAAGGCCGGTTGGCGTACATGTCATTGAAGTTAACAGGTTGTTTTTCAATTTCATCGTTTTCCTCGGACAGTTCGGCACCGGTTTGGAGGTCTTCCTGTGCTCCTTCCATGTCGCCTTTCAATTCTTTTGCCCGGCCTCTGGCGGTGTAGGCTCGTCCGAAATCAGGTTTGTTTTCAATCGCTTCGTCAAAATGCCGGATTGTTTCGTCGATCAGATGCCGGTCCAGCAAAATACGTCCGGTTTCCAGATAGGCCTGTTCGTGGAAAGGATTTAATTCCACGACAGTGGCATAATCTTGTAAAGCAGCTTCTGTATTTCCAAGTGCTTCATAGATCGCAGCTCTTTGCAGGTAAGTACTTTCTTCTTCGGATGAAATGGAAATGGCTGTATTTGTGTCGTTTAAGGCGTTTTCATATTCTTTGAGTTCCATCCAAATGGAAGAACGTAATAGAAATAATTCCATGAAGTCACTTTTGATACCGGCTGCTTTATTCAGATCATCAATTGCTTCTTGCTGTTGTTGCATCATTTGCCGGGCTTTTGCCATGAAAAAATAAGCTCTGAATTCTGCCGGGTTTTTGCTAAGTACATATTCGCAGTCAGCGATAACGGCTTCCGGTTGTTGTTCCCGGAGATATAGCTGGGCCCGGTTTAAGAATGTATCTGTGTGTTCCGGATCAATTTTTACCATCCGGGTGTATATATCGATGGCTTCTGTCGTATCGTTTTCCTGAATATAAACCAGTGCCAGGTAATTCAAGGTTTCAAATTCTTCCCGGATGGCAAGGGCTTCGTTAAAACAACGGATGGCATAGCCTGTTTTACCGATTTTCATCGCTTTTAATCCATCATATTTGAGAATATCGAAATTCCGTTCTTGGTTTTTGTCCTGAGCCTCTTCCGGTTGTTCTGCCTCACGACCGAAAAGTGATTTGAAAATACCCATTATTGTTCACTATTTTGTTTATTTTCAGAGTCGAAAAAAGGAATCGGATTATCGGAATGAATTGCATGAAAACCGCTAAACCTTTTGTACACTCATTTATATAAACGGCAAAATAACAAAAAGCTGATTAAAAAAGCAAGTGTATATGAAGGAAGTCGTTGCCCGATTTGTTATCTTTATCCCCGGTGAATTTTAAATTAAACGTTGATATATGAAAAGAATGTTAATTATGGCGGGACTTGTTATGGTATTAGGAGCCTGTAACAGCCCCGGAAAAGATGCTAAGTCATCGGAAAATCCTTTTTTTGCGGAGTATACGACTCCGTTCGGAGTCCCTCCTTTTGATAAGATTAAAATAGAGCATTATAAACCGGCTTTTCTGAAAGGAATGGAAGAACAGAAGCAGGAAATTGATGCTTTATTGAATCAGCGTTCAATGCCTGATTTTGAAAATACCATTGTAGCTTTGGATCAGAGTGGACGCTTGTTAAGTAAAGTCAGTTCTGTATTTTATGGTTTAAATAGTGCCAATACTTCGGAAGAAATGCAGGCATTGAGTAAAGAGTTGGCTCCGCTGTTGTCGAAGCACCGGGACGATATTAAACTGAATCCGCGCTTGTTTGCTCGGGTAAAAGAGGTGTATGAACGTCAGAAAGATTTCAATTTGGATAAAGAACAGACGGCTTTATTGGAAGATACGTATAAAAGTTTTGTGCGTGGCGGGGCTAATCTTTCTCCGGAAAAACAAGAGAGGCTGAGAGCATTGAACAGTGAAATTTCATTGTTGCAACTGACGTTCGGGCAGAATATGCTGAAAGAGACGAATGCCTTTCAATTGGTTATCGACAATCAGGAAGATTTGGCCGGTTTACCGGCTTCTCTGATTGCAACTGCTGCTGATGCAGCGAAGGTGGCAGGCTTGGAAGGAAAGTGGGTGTTTACTTTGCACAATCCCAGCATTATGCCTTTTTTGCAATTTTCAGAACGGAGACCGTTGAGGGAGAAAATTTTCAAGGCTTATATAAATCGGGGAAATAACAACAATGAATCTGATAATAAAGAAGTTGTAAAGAAATTAGTAAGTCTTCGTCTGGAAAAAGCGAAATTGATGGGGTATGACGATTACGCTGCTTTTGTATTGGAGGACCGGATGGCTAAAAATGAGGCGAATGTTTACCGTTTGCTGAATCAGGTTTGGGAACCGGCTTTGCGTAAAGCGAAGGAAGAGGCCGGCGATTTGAAAGTTGCAATGAAAAAAGAGGGGGTAAAAGACGAGCTGCAAGGTTGGGACTGGCGTTATTACAATGAGAAGGTCATGAAGGAAAAGTTTGATATCGATGAAAATCAGCTTCGGCCTTATCTTAAATTGGAAAATGTACGGGAAGGGATGTTTTATGTTGCCAATAAACTGTACGGTATTACTTTTACGGAATTGAAAGATATGCCTAAACCGCATGAGGAAGCTATTGCTTTCGAATGTAAAGATACCGACGGTACGCATCTGGGCGTTTTGTATATGGATTACTTTCCGCGTGCCAGTAAGCGGGGCGGAGCCTGGTGTGGTACATATCGTTCCCAGACTTATAAAGATTCCGTGCGTGTTGCACCGGTTGTGACGATTGTTTGTAATTTCACAAAACCTTCGGGAGGCCAACCGGCTTTGTTAAGTCCTGATGAAGCTTCGACGATGTTTCATGAGTTCGGTCATGCCTTACATAACCTGTTTAAAGATGTTCATTATTACGGAGTTTCGGGTGTACCGCGTGATTTCGTGGAATTACCTTCTCAGATAATGGAACATTGGGCATTTGAGCCGGAGGTGTTGAATGTATATGCTAAACATTATCAGACCGGAGAAATGATGCCGAAGGAATTGATCGGGAAACTTGAAAAGAGTGGGAAGTACGGACAAGGGTTTGCAACGGCAGAATATGTTCAGGCTTCTGTTCTGGATATGGATTATCATGTATTGAAGGAGATGCCGGCAGATTTTGATGTAGAAAAATTTGAAGCCGCCAGCATGAAACGCTTGGGTGCATTGAGTCAGATTCCGCCCCGTTACCGGACCACTTATTTCAATCATACGATGGGAGGTGGCTATACGGCTGGTTATTATAGCTATATGTGGGCAGAAGTTCTGGATGCAGATGCTTATCAGGCTTTTGTCGAGACTGGCAATATCTTTGATCCGGAGACAGCCGCTAAGTTCAGAAAATATGTCCTTACACCCGGTGGTATTGACGATGCGATGGTTATGTATACCAATTTCCGTGGAGCAGAACCGGGTGTAGAGCCTTTGCTGAAGAACAGAGGATTGAAGTAAAGGAGAAGAACAATCGATTTGCGGTTTTGATTGAATTCTGTAGCACCCGGGGACGGGGATAAAGTGCTATTTGACTTTTATAGCACTTTATCCCCGTCCC
>NZ_DOED01000012.1:0-35207 GCF_003524185.1 Culturomica sp. | reverse complement strand
GACTTTTTGAACAGAAAAACAAGGACCGGCAGTTAAAGCTGATGCCGGACAATTTCAAAGGGACAATTTCGAAGGCAAAAAAAAGAAAGCAAAAATCTTTCCGCAATACGAATATGATTTTACGACACTGTGTTCAATCGTTAGTCTGCTTTCACCGGTATTACTTCGTTTTTTCATTTTCTCTTCTCTCCAATATTCTTCTGGCATACCTGTTCTGGGCATACCACATTCCAGTCAGGCAAACCAAATTCATCATCACGGCAGGGATCATGGTTTCAAGGGCATGATCGATCCCTATAACAAAAACACATATTACCAGTCCAAATAAGGTGAAAGCCAGAATAAAAATCGCCCATTTGTATACCTTACTTTTGGCATTTCGGATTATCCGCTCTTCATTCTTCTGTTTCCAGGACAGTATCCGTTCTTTTTCATCCAAACAACTCTTCATCGCTTATAAATTTATCTATTTTGCCCGGTTATTTTCAATAGTTTAATTATCAAACACACTTTTGAAAGGCAATACGCGGCGAACCATCTTCCACATATATAATTCCGCATCTCTGGAAACCGTTTTTTTCCAATATCTTTTGCATGATCCGATTATCCTGGTGCGTATCGACGCGAACATTAGGACATTGCTGTAAACACCACCGGATACATATATCTGCAATTCCTTTCCTCTGTCCGGAAGAACTCAAACGGTGAATTACTCCGTAGGGTTTATCGTTCAACCATTCTCCTTCCTCTATTTTTGCATAATTCGGCTCTATTCCCCGGAAAAAACAAAATACGCCGACAATATGGTTGTTGTCTTCCACACAAACATAACTGTTTCCTTGTACAATATCTTTTTCCACCACTTCCTCTGACGGATACCCATTAATCCATTGGCTGACATTTCCGGTTTGCCGCATAAATACTCTTGACCGGTCATAAAGTTTCATAACCGACTCCATATCCGTTTTCTGCGTTTTCCTGATTTTCACATCACAACATGCCAAATCTGCCATATTTTTCGAACAAATTTTCCTATCTGCTAAATAATTCATATAAAAATCTCTCCTTTAAAGAAGTTTCTCCATCGAATAATTGGTCATTACAACCCCTCCGATATTCACCACATTTTCCCGGACCACATCAAATCCATGCTTTTCAAAAAAAGGACGGGCTGTAATACTGACTTCCGATGTCAACTTTTCAGCACCTTTACATTTTGCCAGAAACTCTGCTTCATGTAACAGTAAAGTTGCAACCCCTCGGCGCTGTTGCCGGTAATCCACAAACATAGAATGTATATATCCATTTGCATTTACCGAAGTAAAACCTGCAAGCTCTCCGTCTTTTTCCGCCATCATAAACACTAAGTCACCCGCAAACAATTCCCGCCAACGGTTTTCATTTGCTTTCTGCCCCCATGCCTCTATTTGTTCCGGCGTATAATCCCGAATATTGACTTTTTTCAAGGTAGTCTGAAAAAGAGCCGCAATAACGGGAATGTCCACAATTGTTGCTTTACGTATTCTCAAATCGCTCATAACAGGAATCTTCTACTGTTTGTAAAGATAAAAAATCTCTGGTATACTTTTACCCTGTTACAAAAAAATAAAAGAGGCTACCGAAAATCCGGTAGCCCTTCCGACGCTATTCACAAATACAATATCTGATTTTACTTTTTCCGTTCTACAACATAAAGTACATTTCCATCCTTATCCAGCATATACAGGCGCAGGTCCTGATCCGATGCCGAACATACCGAAAATCCGGTAGCACCGCTGCAAAATTGAGTACCTTCTATGGCTTTTACTTTGCGGCTTAAAGCCCCCGCTGTATTCACAATATAATCCACCGGGGAATCTTCCCGCCGAATATGCTGAAAATTATGGATATGTCCACACACATACATATCAACTTTGTGTTTTTTCAATATCGGATTCAAACGTGCCTGCATATCCAACCGCTCTCCTTCCGCTTTACCGGTTTCTGCATACACCGGATGGTGTCCCAGTACAATCGTCCATGTTGACTTATTTACAGTCAACACTGAATCAATCCATTCGAATTGCCTGTTCATATCCTGTTTTCCGGCATCCGGATACTCTTCTTTATTGTTCCGGTATTTATCAATCATCGGAGCCGTATCGACAAACACCAAACGAATTGTTGTTCCTGCCTTATCTACTGTAAACTCTTTCGTATAATAACGGCCTTCCATACACCAGCGACGACTGATTTTAGCATAATCGAGTACGGCCTGGGTATTCCCGTTATATTCGTGATTTCCCAACACCGGAAACCAGTACAACATCAACTCCGGATGTGAATAAATCAATTCATAATTAGTCATCCACAACGGATCATTTACACTCGCAACTCCCTCAAAATGATGCACATCACCTACAGCAGCAACAAATTCAGGTCCAATTACCTCTGCCAACTCTCCCATTTTCTCTGCAATCGGTTTTTGATCGTAATATCCGTTACGTCCCATATCGTTCACCACATAAAAATTAAAACGTCCGTCCAACTCTTTTTCCAGGTGCCCTATCTGCGCCGACGCCAACACACTCCATACGGTTAACACAACCGATAGAACACTCCATTTTATAATCTTCATTTTTTTCTATTTAAAAGTTTACTTTAAATCCTACATTCAATTTCACGCCATAATATTCCGCCTGAGCTGTCAGGTCTTTACGCCCCTGGTAATAACGCAACGGTTGATTCAGCAAATTATTGGCTTCTGCAAATACGGTATAATGTTTTGCAAAAGTATAACTGGTATTCAAATCCAAATAATTCACCTTATCATAGTAGCGGTCTTCAAAAGGATTCCCTCCAAACTCATCGATAAAATCACTGGCAAAATTATAAGACAAGCGCACATTCAATCCTTTACGTTCAAAATAAAGCGATACGTTGGCAATATGTTCGGGCGATCCAGCCAAGGGTAAATCTTCATTTTCAAGCTTATTCCCCTCGCTGTCTTCCCGTTCCAACCTGAAATCCGTAATTTTTGAATGAGTATAGGTATAATTTGCGTACAATCCGAAATAACGTAATGCAGGTGCTATAAATCCGAAATCACGTTGCCAGGACAATTCGACCCCGATCAGATCTGCTTTCCCGGCATTTACCGGTTTGATAACTTTTCCGTACTGTGTTCCTTCGTAATCTGCATCAATCCAACGTTGATCTACAATAAAATCATTAATACGCTTGTAATATACGCCGGCAGAAACCATGCCGAAAGTCGGGAAGAAATATTCCGCACTGAAATCGACATTATGAGACAAAGTTGCTTTCAATTCCGGATTTCCCAAGGATACTTCATCATCCTTACGGCTAATGCTCACATGCGGCACTAAATCATAATATTTCGGGCGAGCGATCGTATTGGTATAAGACAACCGGAATATCAATGATTTCGTTGCATCATATTTCAATAACACTGAAGGCAATACATTCAGATAGCTATCCGTTATCTCGGGCGTATCCGTCAGCGTCGGATCACCGCCTTCCCCCTTGGCCGGAATCTCTAATTTTTTACCACGGTATTTCAAATGGGTATTCTCCAAACGTACTCCTACCGTTGCATTTAATCTCCGGGTAATATCCTGATCATAGCGAACGAATCCCGAAGACACGGTTTCCTTAGCCTTAAAAATTCCTCCCAACTCATCCGGCACTTCTTTTTTCTCGAACAATGAAGCGTTATTTAAATCCAAATGTCCCAGATATTGTTTCGTCACAAAATTTCCGGCCCGATAATTACCTGCATAAAAATCCGAACGTGTCTGATCTTTCAAATGCCTGAAACTTTCCTGGTCAAAATCCTCATTCAGTGATTCATATTCATAAAATTCCAAATCCCGCTTTTTGCTTTTAGCCACCACTTTGGCTCCGAATTTCAAGTTTCCGGTCTCATAGCCGATCCGCACCGGCACATTTAAATTCAAACTCCCTTTAAAATCCGTTTCCCTGATATCTTCCTGTTGCTCCGTCAACTCATCCAATTCATAACCGGCGGCAGCTCCCAATAGCATATCTGCCTCATTCTTCGCTACCATATACGGCTTGCGTAAATCGGATAAATCCGGAGTAAATTGCACCTTTTCTTTCACATACCCCATATAACGTTCATTCGGACGCTTTTCCGATGCTTGAGCGTAAGATACATTCCAGTTCAACAAAGTTGTTCTGAACAGATGTTCTCCATTCAAAGCGAAGTCCATCGTCTGTTGCAGTTCCAAACGGGCATTTTTATTATCGGGAGTACCGCCTTTGGTCTGAAACACGACTTTCTTGGCCAATCCTTCTTCATTGATATCTTTTATTGACTGGCGAAACCGGTTTTCCCAATCCTTCCGCCGATTGTATATACCTTTAAAATCGATACGATGATTCAGATTAAACCGATATCCCAATGAAGCCGAATAACTTTGGCGTTCCCGTTGTACGAAATATTGACGTACCTGTGATTCTTCCAGGTATACATTCCCATTGTCCTCTTTCCAGACAAACTCTATATTGTCCGAACCGATCGGACTATTCTGATAAGAAGCGGAAAGAATCATCCCCAATTTATTATTCCAAAAATTATCTCCATAAGTCAATGCTGCATTTACCTGCATCCGTTCAGAAATAAAATTCCAACCGGTACCGACACTGGCATTCAATATCCGCTTTGCCGGTGCACTTTTAGTCACCAAATTCACCGAACCACCAATTGCATCGGCATCCATATCCGCCGTCACCACTTTATTCACTACAATGGTTTGAATCATATCGGCAGGAATCAGGTCCAACTGTACATTCCGGATATCTCCCTCAGCGGAAGGCAAACGGTTACCGTTTACCGTCACAGAACTGAAATCCGGAGATGTACCGCGAATCTGGCCAAAACGTGCTTCTCCCTGATCATACTGCACATTAATACCTGAAATACGTTTCATGGCATCTCCGATATTCGCATCCGGGAAACGTCCTACCTGATCGGCAGATACGACATTCCGTAAATTCTGACTGCTTTTCTGATAATTCACAGCCCGTTGATATCCCTGAAAAGTACCTCCAACTTCTACTTCCTCCAATTGCTGGCGATCTCCTTTCAATACCACATCCTTTTCAATGGTTTGCCCGGCTTTTACACTTATTTCCAGTGTCACGGTTTCATATCCGACATAACTTACCGTCAGATGATATTTCCCGACCGGAATTTTTGAAAAAATATAGAAACCATTTACATCACTCACCACTCCATTTTTCAATTCATCGATATAAATCGTCGCTCCGGGAAGGGTTTGTTTCGTTTCATCACTGATACGACCACGTAACACTCCGTTCCCCTCCTGTCCCATCGCCAACAGACACACCACATTCAGTATCCCTGTCATCACAAGGATTGAAAACAATTTCATCAGTTTCATTTGTAAAAAATTAGGATTAATTATTCATAGATATTTTTCAGCTTTACCCGGCAGAAACAAGCAATCTGTTTTTCTATGCTCTTTCTGGCCTCTTGTAAGGCCTGCTCAAAATCTGTCGTATTTTCTGTATCTACACTCGCCAAAGCTACTCTCACCACATAAGCAAAGGTTTCCCGGTCAGTCATGGAATAATCGTTCTTCTTGTTTTTCTGCTTATAATATTTCTCAATATGCTTTACGGCATTATAAATTGCCGGTTTACGAACAACAGTTCTCAAAGAAGGATCACCGGCATCCACCCGTTCCCGGGAAATAAAACGTTCATTCACAAGCGACAACAAATTACCGACTTCCTTCCCATATAGTACTTCCATTGATTTCGGACAATTATTTGCTGTTCCAGCTTTTTCAGCCGACCAAAATTCCCACTGATAAATATTGGTTTCTCCGGCAACGGCATCGGCCGTAACGTCAGTTTTCATTTTATGCCCGCTTTTCTCAAGGCTTGCATACATACTCTGTGCATCTACCCGCATTATCCCGCCTACAATCAACAACAAAAAAAGAATAGTTTTCATGTTTCTGCATTTTTAATTTTCTAGGACAAAAAAAATGAAAACATGTTACAGAATTGTTTATCTTCCATTACAAACCAATGAAGTTCACCATACTTTTTCAACCCGGTCATTATTTTGATATTCCCCCTATTATATCTTATATTTGTAAAAAATAAAGCGCTATGAACAATTTCATTTTTCAAAATCCTACACGGTTGATTTTCGGTAAAGGAATGATTGCCGAATTGAGCCGGGCAATTCCTACCGATAAACGTATTATGATCACTTTCGGAGGTGGAAGTGTAAAGAAGAACGGAGTTTATGAACAGGTAATACAAGCCCTCAAAGGACATAATTACGTCGAATTCTGGGGCATAGAACCCAATCCTGCCATAGAAACTTTACGTAAAGCCATCATTTTAGGTAAAGAGAAAAAAGTAGATTTCTTATTGGCTGTCGGAGGAGGCTCGGTTCTCGACGGCACAAAACTGATCTCTGCCGGATTAAAGTATGACGGAGATGCCTGGGAACTGGTCCGGAAAGGGGCTTATTCCGATACTGTTCCTATGGGAGCCGTACTGACATTGCCGGCTACGGGATCGGAAATGAATAAGGGGGCCGTCATCTCCCGCCACGAAACCCAGGAAAAATATGCATTTTACGGCAATTATCCGGTGTTTTCGATTTTAGATCCCGAAACGACATTCACACTGCCTCCTTATCAGGTGGCTTGCGGATTATCGGACACATTTGTACATGTTATGGAACAATACCTCACCACTCCCGGACAATCCCGCCTTATGGACCGTTGGGCGGAAGGAATTCTAAGTACATTGATCGAGATTGCTCCCCGAATCCGGGAGAACCAGCATAACTATGATCTGATGGCTGATTTTATGCTATCAGCTACAATGGGATTGAACGGTTTTATCGCCATGGGTGTCACCCAAGATTGGGCTACCCACATGATCGGTCACGAACTGACAGCTCTTCACGGCTTGACCCACGGAGCAACACTGGCTATTGTCTTTAACGGTACACTCCGCACCTTACGTAAGCAAAAATACGGTAAAATCCTCCAATACGGAGAACGTGTATGGGGCATCACCCAGGGTTCGGATGATGAACGTATCGATCTCACCATCGAAAAAACAGAAGAATTTTTCCGCAGCCTGGGACTTTCGACACACCTCAGTGAAGAAAATATCGGAGAAGAAACGATCCAGGAAATAGAACGCCGTTTCAATGAAAGAGGTGTCGCCTTCGGAGAAGCACAAAACGTAACAGGTAGTGTCGCCCGTGAGATTTTACACAATTGTAAATAAATCACATGATCAAAGCAGCATTCTTTGATATAGACGGGACTCTGGTAAGCTTCAAAACTCACCGGATTCCCGTTTCTACCATTCAGGCATTGGCCGGTTTACGGCGAAAGGGCATAAAGGTATTCGTAGCCAGTGGACGCCACAAACTTTCTATGAATAACCTGGGAAATGAAACTTTCGACGGCTATATTACACTTAACGGAGGATTGTGCCTGATCGGAAACCGGATTATTTATAAACACCATCTGCCGGTAAGCGATATGAATACCCTTATCCCTTATCTGGAAACATCCAAAGCATTTCCTTGTGTTTTCATCCAGGAGAACACCTTATCCATCAATTATATGGACACCAATACACAGGAAACATTCCGTTTATTAAACTTTCCGGAACCCCCGATATGCCCGCTAAAAGCAATCGAAGATAAAATTTTTTACCAGTTGCTGGGATTCTTCCGCCAGGAAGAAGAACAACAAATTATGTCCTTACTTCCGAATTGCAGGGCTACACGCTGGAATCCATTATTTACAGACATTATTCCTACAGAAACCAGCAAGAGAGTCGGAATTAGCAAAATATTGGAATATTTTGGGATAGCTCCGGAAGAAATCATAGCCTTCGGAGACGGAGGCAACGATATAGAAATGCTTCGTTATGCGGGAATAGGAGTCGCTATGGGAAATGCCGCAGATGAAGTAAAACAAATAGCAGACTATGTCACAACCGGCGTTGACAATAACGGCATCGCGCAAGCTTTACAACATTTCAATCTGATCGAAACGTAAACCGGAAAAACAGCCGCTATCACAATCGGATACTCTGTGCCAGGCAATATATGAAATACAATCCATATACCCAGAGAAGTGCTGCGGCTGTTTTTCTATACTTTCCCAAGAATTTTTACAAAGGGGGTTAAACAAATATAAGAAAATTACTCATATCAAACAAGATTCGTAATTGTTTCCTTTACTTCTTTTCAGCCTCAGTTCTTTAAAGAATATTTCACTGCAAACGTTTGTGTAATGCAAAAATAGGTTCTATCTTTGCACCCACTAATACACCTAATCTACTATTATGCATAAAGTTACAACATTAAATCAATTTATTGTCGAGCAGCAGGCCAAATATCCGGACGCTACAGGAGATTTCTCCCGCTTATTACACCACGTCGGAATCGCTGCCAAAAAAGTAAACAGAGAAGTAAACAAAGCCGGTCTTGTCGACATTTTAGGACGGGCCGGAGCAGAAAATGTCCAAGGTGAAGATCAGCAAAAACTGGATGTATATGCTGATAACACATTTATCGACGAATTGCGTGCCAGCGGAGAATGCTGCGCAGTTGTCTCCGAAGAGAAACAGGATATCATCGTCTTCAAGGAAGGTATGCATCAAAATGCCAAATATATCTTTTGCATGGACCCTTTGGACGGCTCCTCCAATATTGACGTCAACGTATCGATCGGGACCATATTTTCTATCTACAGAAGAATTTCACCCAAAGGTAGCTATGTCACAAGTGAGGATTTCTTACAGAAAGGAGACAAGCAAATTGCAGCAGGATATATTATCTACGGCTCCTCCACCATGTTGGTCTATACTTCCGGGAATGGAGTAAACGGTTTTACACTGGACCCTTCTATCGGAGAATTCTGTCTTTCACATCCCGCTATCCGCACTCCGGAAAATGGTACGATCTATTCCGTAAATGAAGGACATTACGTCAACTTCCCGGACGGAGTAAAAAAATTCATTAAATATTGCCAGGAAAAGGATGAAACGACAGACCGTCCTTTCACGTCGCGTTATATCGGCTCGCTGGTTGCCGACTTCCATCGTAATCTGCTCAAAGGAGGAATCTTTATCTATCCGCAAACCAATAAGCACAAACAGGGCAAATTACGTCTGCTCTACGAATGCAACCCGGTTGCTTACATTGCAGAGCAAGCAGGCGGGCTGGCTACCGACGGAGACCGCCGTATATTGGATATCGTACCGGAAACAATCCACCAACGCATACCCTTTTATACAGGCTCCAAATGTATGGTAGAAAAAATCGTAGAATTCTTACATAAATAAAAAGGTCTCAGGCTTGCCCCTGAGACTCTAAATTCAAAGGGAATACAGTATTCTGATTTTCTTCGGGCAAATTAATCTTTCCGTTAATCTGCTCATATTTGCGTATATTATCCTGTAATGCAAACATCAACCGTTTTGCATGTTCGGGTGTCAGAATAATACGGCTCTTCACTTCTGCCTTGGGAATACCGGGCATAATACGTACAAAATCGACAATGAATTCTGAAGAAGAGTGAGAAATAATCGCCAGATTGGCATAAGTTCCCTGAGCAACTTCATGATTCAGTTCAATATCTAATTGTTGTTTTTTTTCTTCCATCGTCTATTGTTTTTATTCATCTTTATTTCAAAATTAATGAATTCCTGACAGAATCCAAAAAGAAGTCCGGCAGAAAACCACCGGACGCTATAAAATAAAAAAGAGCACTTGTGATAAGTGCCCTTTTTCTTTATTTGGAAATTCTTTCCATATCTTCTTTAGAACCGACAACCAATGTACGCAGTTCTTTCATACCGGTACCTACCGGAATCAAGTGACCGCAGATCACATTTTCTTTCAGGCCTTCGAGTGGATCAACTTTACCGTAAATAGCGGCTTCGTTCAATACTTTCGTCGTTTCCTGGAAAGAAGCTGCAGAAATAAAGCTGGAAGTCTGCAAAGCAGCCCGGGTAATACCCTGCAATACCTGAGATGAAGTTGCGGGTACTGCATCACGAGACTGTACAATCTTCATATCGCGGCGTTTCAACTGAGAGTTGATATCCCGGAGTGTACGGGCAGAAATAATCTGTCCCGGTTTTACCCGATCGGAATCACCGGCATCCAATACCACTTTCTTACCGAACATCTCGTCATTTTCTCCCATGAACTCTGCTTTGTCCACGATCTGATTTTCGAGGAAGCGGGTATCTCCGGAATCCTGAATCAACACTTTACGCATCATCTGATGAACAATGATCTCGAAGTGCTTGTCATTGATCTTCACACCCTGCATCCGGTATACATCCTGTACTTCGTTCACGATATATTCCTGCACTTTAATAGGACCTTCGATATTCAGAATATCCGTCGGCGTAATGGCTCCGTCTGACAATGGGGTACCGGCACGCACATAATCGTTTTCCTGTACCAGTATCTGTTTTGTCAGAGATACCAAATATTTCTTCACTTCACCGGCTTTCGAGGTCACTATGATTTCCCGGTTACCGCGTTTGATCTTACCGTAAGTCACCTCACCGTCGATCTCCGATACGACAGCAGGATTAGACGGATTACGGGCTTCAAACAACTCGGTAACACGAGGAAGACCTCCCGTGATATCCCCTGCCTTACCGACAGCTCTCGGAATCTTAACAATCGTACTACCGGCAATCACTTTATCTCCTTCTTTAACGACAATGTGAGCGCCTACCGGCAAGTTGTAACTCTTCACAGTCTCACCTTTTTCGTCTAAGATAAGGATAGCCGGAGCTTTCGTTTTATCCCGGAACTCGGTAATTACTTTTTCACGGAAACCGGTGGTTTCATCTGATTCCTCCTTATAAGTTTCGCCTTCGATCAAATTTTCGGAAGCAATTTTACCGCTGAATTCAGTAATAATCAATGCATTGAACGGGTCCCATTCGCAAAGTAAATCCCCTTTCTTCACTTCTGTGCCACTCTTCACAAATACTTTTGCTCCGTAAGGAATATTATTCGATAATAGAATGATATTCGTATTTTTATCGATAATCCGAAGTTCTGCCAAACGCCCGACAACAACATCGCATTTCTGACCGTTTTCCAGGGTATACTCTACAGAACGCATCTCTTCAAACTCCACAACACCGTCGTATTTGGCTTTTAAAGAGTTTTCAGTAGAAATATTACCGGCAGTACCTCCCACGTGGAATGTCCGCAGCGTCAACTGTGTACCCGGTTCACCGATAGACTGTGCAGCAATTGTTCCGACAGCTTCTCCTTTTTCTACCAGACGACCGGTAGCCAGATTACGCCCGTAACATTTTGCACAAACACCTTTTTTCGCCTCACACGTCAATACCGAACGTACTTCAACACGCTCTATCGGAGAATTTTCTATTGCCGATGCAATAACTTCCGTAATTTCCTCTCCGGATTTTACCAATAATTCACCGGAATGCGGGTGGTAAATATCGTGTACGGATACACGTCCCAATATCCGCTCATACAAAGAAGATACGACCTCTTCGTTATTTTTAATTGCAGCGATAGTAACACCTCTCAAAGTACCGCAATCCTCTTCCGTAATGGTAATATCATTGGCGACATCCACCAGACGACGGGTCAAATAACCGGCATCTGCCGTTTTCAAAGCCGTATCGGCCAAACCTTTACGAGCACCGTGGGTAGAAATAAAGTATTCCAATACCGACAACCCCTCTTTAAAGTTCGCCAAAATCGGGTTTTCGATAATCTGTCCGCCTGTAGCTCCGGATTTTTGAGGTTTTGCCATCAATCCACGCATACCGCCCAACTGACGGATCTGTTCCCGTGATCCACGGGCTCCGGAGTCAAGCATCATATAAATAGAGTTAAATCCCTGATCGTCTTCTGCCAACTGCTTCATCAATGTAGCCGTCAGATTGGCATTTACATGGGTCCAGATATCGATGATCTGATTGTAACGTTCATTATTTGTAATGAATCCCATATTATAATTGGCCATCACTTCTTCCACCTGATCATATCCCTCTTTCAACAAAGCGTCTTTTTCAGCCGGAACAATAACGTCAGCCAAATTAAAGGACAAACCGCCTTCAAATGCCATACGGTACCCCAAATCCTTGATGTCATCCAGGAATTTAGCGGTAACATCCACGCCACAACGTTTAAACACGTCACTGATGATATCCCGCAGAGACTTCTTGGTAATCAATGTATTGATATACGGGAAATTCTTCGGTGTATATTGGTTCAATATAATACGACCTACAGTCGTATCGATCATATGAACATATTCTTTCCCTTCTTTGTCTACATCTACGATTCTCACCTGAACCTTAGCGTGCATATCCACAGCCTTTTCATTCAGTGCAATAATCACTTCCTCCGGAGAATAGAATTTCAAACCTTCTCCTTTCGCTCCCTTACGCGGTTTTGTAATATAATACAATCCCAATACCATATCCTGAGAAGGTACGGTAATAGGCGCACCGTTGGCAGGATTCAAAATATTGTGGGCACAGAGCATTAAAATCTGGGCTTCCAATACGGCTTCATTACCCAACGGTAAATGTACAGCCATCTGGTCACCGTCGAAGTCCGCATTGAACCCGGTACATGCCAAAGGATGCAAACGGATAGCCTTACCTTCGATTAATTTCGGCTGGAAAGCCTGGATACCCAAACGGTGCAACGTCGGAGCACGGTTTAGCAATACAGGATGGCCTTTCAATACGTTTTCCAGAATATCCCAAACCACCGGATCGCGACGGTCTACAATTTTCTTGGCGCTCTTTACGGTCTTCACAATACCCCGTTCGATCAGCTTACGGATGATAAACGGCATATACAATTCAGCCGCCATATCTTTCGGTAAACCGCATTCGTGCATTTTCAAATCCGGTCCGACAACAATAACAGAACGGGCAGAATAATCCACACGTTTACCCAACAAGTTCTGACGGAAACGTCCTTGTTTACCTTTCAAACTGTCGGACAGTGATTTCAGCGGCCGGTTATTTTCGATTTTCACAGCATTGGATTTGCGTGAATTATCGAATAACGAATCCACGGCTTCCTGTAACATACGTTTTTCATTACGCAGAATCACATCCGGAGCCTTGATTTCGATTAACCGTTTTAAACGATTGTTTCTAATGATAACCCGACGGTATAAATCATTCAAATCGGAAGTAGCAAAACGACCTCCGTCCAGCGGTACTAACGGACGCAATTCCGGCGGAATTACGGCCAGTACCTTCACGATCATCCATTCAGGTTTATTGACTTCTTTACTTTCGCGGAAAGCCTCAACCACCTGTAAGCGTTTCAACGCTTCGTTCTTACGTTGTTGAGAGGTTTCCGTATTTGCTTTATGACGCAACTCGTAAGACAAATTATCCAGATTCAATCTTTCGAGCAACAGGCCGATTGCCTCGGCCCCCATTTTAGCAATAAACTTATTAGGATCATCGTCGTCCAAATGTTGGTTATCTGCGGGTAAAGCATCCACCAGATCGATATATTCTTCCTCGGTCAGGAAGTCGAGCTCACTGATTCCTTTCTCCGCTAATATACCGGGTTGAACCACAACATATCTTTCATAATAAATAACAGAATCCAGTTTTTTGGAAGGCAATCCTAACAAATAACCGATCTTATTGGGCAAAGACTTAAAATACCAGATGTGAGCAACAGGCACTACCAACTGTATGTGTCCCATCCGTTCACGCCGTACTTTCTTTTCAGTTACTTCTACTCCACAACGGTCGCATACAATACCTTTGTAACGAATACGCTTGTATTTTCCACAATGGCATTCGTAATCCTTCACCGGACCGAAGATCCGTTCGCAAAACAGACCGTCACGCTCTGGCTTATAAGTACGATAGTTGATCGTCTCCGGTTTGAGCACCTGTCCGCTGGAATGTTCCAGAATCTCTTCAGGTGATGCCAAACCGATCGCTATTTTTGTAAAGCTCTTGGGCTTGTTGGTGTTATTATCTTTTCTAAAAGCCATCTTTTTTGATTTTAGATCCCGGATTTCAAATTTACGTCCCGGACTAAAACCGGAGACCGTAAATCAAAATCGTAAATCGTAAATTATATCAAGTTAACACTTAATCCGAGTCCTCTCAATTCATGCAACAATACATTGAATGATTCCGGTAATCCGGGAGTCGGCATCGGCTCACCTTTGACAATGTGCTCGTAAGTTTTGGTTCTGCCGACAACATCGTCAGACTTCACTGTCAGGATTTCCTGAAGGATATGTGCAGCACCGAAAGCCTCGAGAGCCCAAACTTCCATCTCACCGAAACGCTGACCACCGAACTGTGCTTTACCACCCAAAGGCTGTTGCGTAATCAATGAGTACGGTCCGATAGAACGGGCATGCATCTTGTCATCGACCATATGGCCCAGTTTCAAGAAGTATGTCACACCCACCGTTGCCGGCTGGTCGAAACGCTCTCCGGTACCTCCGTCATACAGATAAGTCGTACCGTAACGCGGAACACCGGCTTTATCGGTATAAGCATTGATGTCATCCAGATTAGCACCATCGAAAATCGGAGTTGCAAATTTCAGTTCCAATTCTTTTCCGGCCCATCCTAACACAGCCTCGAAAATCTGTCCCAGATTCATACGGGAAGGCACACCCAGCGGGTTCAGACAAATGTCCACCGGCGTACCGTCTGCCAGGAAAGGCATATCTTCCACTCTGACAACACGGGACACAATACCTTTGTTACCGTGACGACCGGCCATCTTATCACCGATTTGCAGTTTACGTTTTTTAGCCACGTACACTTTCGCCATCTTGATGATACCGGAAGGTAACTCATCACCTACAGTAGCATTGTATTTCTTACGTTTCATCTGGCCTTCAATCTCCTTGTACTTGATCACATAGTTGTGAAGCAAATCCCGGATCATGTCATTTTTCTGCTTGTCTGTTGTCCATTTATTCGGATTGATCTCCAAATAATTCAGATTTTGCAGGGTCTTCAACGTAAATTTCACGCCTTTCGGTATCACATCTTCATTCAGGTAGTTCTTCACACCCTGGGACGTCTTACCATTGGTCAGCTCGAACAGCTTATCTATCAGAAGTGTATTCAAATCCCCGACTTTACGTTCGAATTGTTCGTCGATTTCTGCCAGTAAAGTTTTTCCGGCAGCTTTCGATTTGCGGTCTCCGATCGTCCGTTGGAATAATTTCTTATCGATAATGACACCTCTTAAAGAAGGAGAAGCTTTCAATGAAGCATCTTTTACATCTCCGGCCTTGTCCCCAAAAATAGCACGCAGCAATTTCTCTTCCGGACTCGGATCGGATTCTCCCTTCGGTGTAATCTTACCGATCAGGATATCTCCGGGTTCTACCCGGGCTCCGATACGGATAATACCGTTTTCATCCAAATTTTTCGTAGCATCTTCACTTACATTCGGAATATCAGCCGTCAACTCTTCCAAGCCTCGCTTGGTTTCGCGGACTTCAAGAGAATATTCATCGACATGCACTGACGTAAATACATCGTTGCGCACGATATTTTCAGAAATCACGATAGCATCCTCATAGTTGTATCCCTTCCAGGGCATATAGGCCACTTTCAGGTTACGTCCCAAAGCCAGTTCCCCATCTTCGGAAGAATATCCTTCCGTGAGTATTTCTCCGGCTTCTACCCGTTGTCCTTTCTTGACAATCGGACGCAAAGTGATGGTGGTACTCTGGTTGGTACGTTTGTATTTCGGCAGGAGATATTCTCTGGTATCACCGTCGAAGCTTACGAAACGTTCTTCCTCTGTCTGGTCGTATTTAATGACAATCCGGCGTCCATCGACAAAGTCAACGATACCTGCGCCTTCTGCTACAACCTGGGTACGGGAATCCCGTATCAAAGCCCCCTCCAGACCGGTTCCCACAATCGGAGCCTGCGGCTTGATGATGGGCACAGCCTGACGCATCATGTTAGATCCCATCAATGCACGGTTAGCATCGTCATGTTCCAGGAAAGGAATCAACGAAGCGGCAATAGAGGCGATCTGATTCGGAGCAACGTCGATCAAGTCAACCTTTTCAACGTCTTCCACAGGGAAGTCACCGTCTTTCCGGGATTTTGCCCGTTTTTTCACGAAATGTCCGTCATCCCCTACTTTGGCATTTGCCTGCGCAATCACCAGACCTTCTTCTTCTTCTGCGGACAAATATTTTACACCTTCCGAAGACAAATCGACAACTGCATTGTCAACTTTCCGGTAAGGAGTTTCGATAAAACCGAGTTCGTTAATCTTCGCATATACACAAAGCGAAGAAATCAATCCGATATTCGGGCCTTCCGGAGTTTCAATCGGACAGAGACGACCGTAGTGTGTGTAATGAACGTCTCGCACCTCGAATCCGGCACGATCGCGGGACAAACCACCGGGTCCCAGGGCTGACATACGACGTTTGTGCGTAATCTCGGCCAACGGGTTGGTTTGATCCATAAACTGAGACAAGGCATTCGTTCCAAAGAAAGAATTGATCACAGAAGACAATATCTTGGAATTGATCAAATCTACCGGAGTAAACACCTCATTGTCCCGGACATTCATCCGTTCACGAATGGTACGGGCCATACGGGCCAATCCCACACCGAACTGATTGTATAATTGTTCTCCGACAGTACGTACACGCCGGTTGCTCAAGTGGTCGATATCGTCCACATCCGTACGGGCATTCAGCAACTTGATCAGATATTTGATAATCTCAATGATATCTTCCTTCGTCAATATCCGTACGGAAGGATCTGTAGACAAACCTAATTTTTTATTCAGTTTATAACGGCCTACATCTCCCAGGTCGTAACGTTTATCCGAGAAGAACAACTTATCGATCACGTCGCGGGCTGTCGCTTCGTCAGGCGGCTCCGAGCTACGTAATTGTCTGTAAATATGGAGCACTGCTTCTTTCTCCGAGTTACACGGATCTTTCTGCAGTGTATTATATATAATGGCATAATCTGCCAGATTTTGCTTTTCTTTATGCAACAGAATGGTTTTAGCTCCCGATTCTACAATTGCATCGATATGTTCATTTTCCAGAACAGTCTCACGATCCACAATGATTTCGTTACGTTCGATAGATACGACTTCCCCCGTATCTTCATCCACGAAATCCTCCACCCAGGTCTTCAAAACACGCGCAGCCAAACGACGGCCAACGACTTTTTTCAATCCCGATTTGGAAACATTTATTTCATCTGCCAGGTCGAATATCTGAAGAATATCCTTATCCGTCTCAAAACCGATAGCGCGCAACAATGTCGTCACCGGCAATTTTTTCTTCCGGTCGATATACGCATACATCACATTATTGATGTCTGTAGCGAACTCAATCCACGACCCTTTGAACGGAATAATTCTGGCTGAATAAAGCTTGGTACCGTTAGCATGAACGCTCTGTCCGAAAAACACTCCCGGCGATCTGTGCAACTGTGATACGATGACACGCTCAGCCCCATTGATTACGAAAGTTCCTTTCGGAGTCATATAAGGGACATTCCCGAGGTATACATCTTCGATAACCGTATCGAAATCCTCATGTTCGGGGTCCGTACAATACAGCTTCAGTTTTGCCTTCAGAGGCGCACCATAAGTCAATCCCTGTTCCAGACACTCGTCTATCGTATAGCGGGGCGGATCGATAAAATAATCGAGGAACTCCAGCACGAAATTATTCCGGGTATCGGTAATAGGAAAGTTCTCTTTAAAAACGGTGTAAAGGCCTTCGTTTTTTCTGTTTTCGGGAGTAGTACCCAATTGAAAAAAGTCTTTGAAAGACTTTAATTGCACTTCAAGAAAATCAGGATATTCCAATTGATTTTTAATGGAGGCAAAGCTTATTCTTTTATTTGAATGATTTGAAGACATCTATTAATTTTTTGGAACCTAAACAATAATAACAACAAAACGGTTTAGAGTCAAAAATGACTCTAAACCTTAAAAACCCAAAGGGTTCTATGACTTATTTAAGTTCAACTTCAGCTCCAGCTTCTTCTAATTGAGCTTTCAACTGAGCAGCTTCTTCTTTAGAAACTTTTTCTTTCAGAGGAGCCGGTGCTTTGTCAACTAATTCTTTAGCTTCTTTCAGTCCAAGACCGGTCAGCTCTTTCACTAATTTAACAACACCTAACTTAGCAGCACCTGCTGATTTCAGGATAACGTCGAACTCGGTTTGTTCAGCGGCAGCGGCAGCACCGGCACCAGCTGCAGGAGCAGCAACAACAGCAGCAGCTGCTGCAGGTTCGATTCCGTATTCTTCTTTTAAGATGTCAGCTAATTCTTTTACGTCTTTTACAGTCAGGTTAACTAATTCCTCTGCAAGTTTTTTCAAATCTGCCATTTCGATAATTATTTAAATTGTTTTTACTCTAGATAAAATAAAATTATGCTCTATCTTCCAGCGTTTTCAACACGCCACCGATAGTATTCTTCCCTGATTCCAGAGAAGAGATAAGTTTCTGCATCGGTGATTGAAGCAGTAAGATAATATCGCCCAGTAATTCTTCTTTCGATTTAACATTAACAAGCGACTCTAACTGATTTTCACCAACATAGACACATTCTTCAACATAAGCAGCCTTAAATACAGGTTTGTCATGGCTCTTACGGAACTCTTTAATTAATTTCGCAGGAGCATTTCCTGTTTCACAAAGCATTACAGCACTGGAGCCTTTCAAAGAACCGTAAAGGTCTTCATAATTTGCTTCCAGGCCATCGAGTGCTACTTTCAACAAGGTATTTTTCACCTGTATCAGTTTAATCCCGGCTTTGAAACATTCTCTCCGCAAATCCTGAGTCGCAGCAGCATCCAGTTCAGAAATATCACTTACATACAGATGCTTGTACGATTTAATCTGCTCGGTTAAATTGTCTATGATTACTTGTTTTTCTTCCCTTTTCATTCTACAAAGGTCCTTTTAAAGGTTAATAATTAATCAAGTAATGACTTAAGGTCTAATTTAATACCGGGACTCATTGTACTTGACAGGAACACACTCTTTACGTAAGTACCCTTAGCAGAAGACGGTTTCAGCTTCTGGATCATGTTCATGAACTCACGAGCATTGTCCTTAATCTGATCAGCCTCAAAAGTTACTTTACCGATAGAAGTGTGCACGATACCAAACTTGTCAACTTTAAAATCAATTTTTCCCTGCTTAACCTCATGAACAGCTTTACCAATTTCCATGGTAACAGTACCGCTCTTGGGGTTCGGCATCAATCCACGCGGACCTAAAATTCGTCCTAAAGCACCGATTTTACCCATGATAGACGGCATGGTAATAATGATATCGATATCAGTCCAACCTGATTTCAATTTCTCAATATAATCATCCAATCCAACATAGTCGGCTCCGGCAGCTTTAGCTTCTTCCACCTTATCAGGTGTACAAAGTACCAAAACACGAACCTGTTTACCGGTTCCGTGAGGTAAGGTGACAACACCACGTACCATTTGATTAGCTTTACGTGGGTCTACACCCAGACGAACGTCCATGTCAACTGACGCATCAAACTTGGTAAAAGTAATCTCCTTCACAAGTTTAGCAGCTTCTTCAATGGTATAAACTTTACCATTTTCGATCTTTTCTAAAGCTAACTTCTTATTTTTTGTCAGTTTACTCATTACGTTTGAAGTATTACAAATTCATTAAAAAGGTTTCTCACCCTCAACGGTGATCCCCATACTTCTGGCAGTTCCAGCTACCATGCTCATTGCTTTTTCCACTTCAAAAGCGTTCAAATCACTCATTTTTCCCTCTGCGATCTGTTTTACCTGATCCCAGGAAATAGAGGCTACCTTTTTACGGTTGGGTTCCGCAGAACCTGATTTGATTTTTGCCACTTCCAAAAGTTGAATTGCAACAGGAGGTTGTTTGGTGATAAAATCGAAAGATTTATCTCCGTAAACCTGAATAATTACCGGAATAATCTTTCCTGCCTGGTCCTGAGTTCTTGCATTGAATTGTTTACAGAAGTCCATAATATTGACTCCTTTAGAACCTAATGCAGGTCCCACAGGGGGAGAAGGATTAGCGGCACCAGCTTTGATCTGTAGCTTAATAATAGCTTCAACTTCTTTTGCCATGATTTTTTCTTCTCAATAATTTAAATTATTCTTTTTCTACCTGCATGAAACTCAATTCGAGCGGTGTCTGACGACCAAAAACCTTGACAATTACTTTCACCCGTTTTTTGTCATTATTCACCTCCTCTATCACACCGGTAAAACCGTTGAACGGTCCGTCTGTAACTTTAACGGATTCGCCCACAAAGTAAGGAACGCTTACTTCTTCCGGCTGTTCTGCAAGTTCATCCACCTTGCCAAGAATCCGATTCACCTCTGCTAAACGCATCGGCACCGGATCACCTCCTTTGGTTTCCCCCAGGAAGCCTATCACGTTCGTGATATCACGAAGCATGTGAGGGATTTCACCAACTAAAGCAGCCTCTATCATAACATAACCTGGAAAGAAATTCCGTTCTTTACTGATTTTTTTCCCGTTACGTACCTGATAGATCTTCTCGGTGGGTATCAAAACCTGTGAAACATAATCCTGAAGTCCCAAACTGGCAATTTCATTTTCGATGTACTCCTTTACCTTTTTCTCCTTACCACCGATCACACGAAGCACATACCATCTTTTTTTAATTTCTGCCATATTCGTTTTCCGGATTATTAATAAAACATACTATAAATAAAGGTCATCACATGTCTGAATACGAAATCCATAACAAATATACCTATCGCAATCATGACGGAAGCTATCATTACAATTGCGGCACTGCTCTGGAGTTCTGACCAGGAAGGCCAAGACACTTTATTGACCAATTCGTTATATACCTCTGCGAAGTAAGTCTTTATTTTCATTTTAGATCGTAGATTGTAAATTTTAAATTGCGTGCAAACTTACAACTTAAAATTTAAAATTAAAATAGCAAGCACGGGTGGAGAGACTCGAACTCCCGACACTCGGTTTTGGAGACCGATGCTCTACCAACTGAGCTACACCCGTTTATTAATTGCAGATTTGGATTACGATTTACGATTAACTGCCCTAAGCAGAAAATCGCAAATCGCAAACTTATCATCTATGATTCAGGATTAAGATTTACATGGTAAATCAAAATCACAAATCGTAAATTATTCTAAGATTTCAGTAATCTGTCCGGCACCTACGGTACGTCCACCTTCACGGATAGCGAAACGCAAACCGAGTGAACAAGCAACCGGAGTCAACAACTCAACAGTGATTGTTACGTTATCTCCCGGCATTACCATTTCAGTTCCTTCCGGCAAGGTAATTTCACCCGTAACGTCCATAGTACGCAAGTAGAACTGCGGTCTGTATTTGTTGTGGAACGGAGTATGACGACCACCTTCTTCTTTCTTCAGGATATAAACCTCAGCCTTGAATTTGCTGTGCGGTTTCACTGAACCCGGTTTTGCCAATACCATACCACGTTTGATTTCATTTTTATCAACGCCACGCAGCAACAAACCTACGTTATCACCAGCCTCACCTGTATCCAACAATTTACGGAACATTTCAACTCCGGTACATACCGTTTTCTTACCGTCAGCACCCAAACCGATCATTTCGATTTCATCACCTACGTGTATGATACCCGTTTCGATACGACCTGTAGCAACAGTACCACGACCGGTAATTGAGAATACGTCTTCAACCGGCATCAGGAACGGTTTTTCATTGTCACGCGGAGGAAGCGGAATCCATGTATCAACAGCATCCATCAATTCCATCACTTTGTCTTCCCATTTTGCTTCACCATTCAAAGCACCCAATGCAGAACCCAAAATAATCGGGGTATTGTCGCCGTCATACTGATAGAAACTCAACAATTCGCGAAGTTCCATTTCCACCAATTCCAACATTTCCTGATCGTCAACCATATCCACTTTGTTCAGGAACACAACGATTCTCGGAACGTTTACCTGACGAGCCAAAAGAATATGTTCGCGGGTCTGAGGCATCGGACCATCAGTAGCGGCACAAACCAAAATAGCACCGTCCATCTGAGCAGCACCCGTAACCATGTTCTTTACATAGTCAGCGTGACCCGGACAGTCAACGTGAGCATAGTGACGGTTAGCTGTCTGATATTCTACGTGAGAAGTATTGATCGTAATACCTCTTTCTTTTTCTTCCGGAGCATTATCGATAGAATCGAAAGAACGCAATTCTGAAAGACCTTTTTTTGCCAACACTGTAGTGATTGCTGCAGTTAATGTAGTTTTACCGTGGTCAACGTGACCGATAGTACCGATATTTACGTGTGGTTTTGACCTGTCAAACTTTTCTTTAGCCATAACTCTAAAACAATTTTATTATTAAACAATTTATTACAAAAAATCTGTGTTCTATTCTTTACTTCCTGACCGACAAGTAATTATCACATGACAGCCCAGAAAAGCCCGATTATCGAGCGTGCAAATATAGAAAAATAATTTTGTTGCACAAAATTATTTTCACTTAAAGTTTGTGGTTTATAGATTATTATCTATTTTCCCCAGCTCAGGGCACAAATTATTTTTCTCTCTCTTTTTCTTTGATTTTTACCAACTGACGTTTTACAACGTCATACAACTCATCGACAGCTTCTTCGAATTTTTTTGCATTTTTCTTGGCAAAAACATCTTGACCTTTTATATCCACGCTTACTTCCACTACTTTGTTTTCAAGATTATCATCTTTTTCCAATTTCAATGCAACATCGATCCCCAGAATCGAATCATTGTATTTTTCCAACTTAGCCAGCTTTTTCTGGATAAATTCCTCCAGTTGCGAACTTGCAGAAAAACCAACAGAACTAATCCTAACTTCCATAGTATTTCCTCCTTTAATTTTAAGCCCTCGGATGAGCCTGGTTAAACACCTTAATTAAATTTTCAAAAGAATTGTGAGTATAAACCTGCGTTGCTGTCAGATCGGAATGTCCCAACAATTCACGAATAGCTTCTATACAAGCCCCATTGTTGAGCAATTGCGTAGCGAAAGTATGACGCAAGACATGCGGACTCCTTTTGGATAAAGAAGTGACTTTTCCGAGCCACCTTACCACCAGCCGATAAATAAACTTATCGTATGCCGGTCCCCCTTTATCTGTCACAAAAAAAGCATCGTGCCTCCCGTTTACCAATTCTCCCCGCAATTTCAGATAGGGAGCTATATTTTCAATCAATTCATCAGCCAAAGGTATCAAGCGTTGCTTGTTTCCCTTACCTGTAACGACAATATTTTTCCCGGAAAAATCGATATCTCGCACCTTCAGCCCAACCAACTCCGAACGCCTCATTCCGGTATAATAGGCCATCAATAAAACCAACCGATCCCTCTGCTCTGCAAATCCTCCCTCCAATGCCTCACTATCCAGCAATTCATCCATTTGATAATCAGGAACGAAAACAGGTAGTTTCTTTCCCATCTTGGGAGACATGACGACTTCTGTCGGATCACTCTCCACAATACCTTCCCGCATCAAATATTTGAACAAAGTCCGCAATGCGCTCAATTTCCGCCTCACGGTAGTCGCATTCATTCCTTCCGACATCTTGATCACAGCCCATTCCCTTACAATCTTTCCTGTGATGTCTGTAAATCCGAATACGTCTTTCTTTGTCGCGCAGAATTTCAGAAACTGCTCCAAATCCTCTTTATAAGCAACCAAGGTGTGAAACGAATATCTTTTCACATCTTTCAGATAATTCAGAAATGGCTCAATATCCATATTTTATACTATTACGAGCCTTACCGAAAACTGTATTTTCTTCCCCGGTTCCGGACTCTAAAATCGTATCTAAATATAAAACTTTACTCCGGAATTTACAAATCCGGAGCAATATTTTATTCTTCAGCAGCTTGTAAAGACTGTTTATAAACAGCTTTCAAGTGTTGCTGACGATTACGAATCGAAGGCTTTGTAAATGCCTGACGATCTCTCAATTCTTTTACTATACCGGTTTTTTCAAATTTCCTTTTGAATTTTTTCAAGGCTCTCTCGATATTTTCGCCTTCTTTTAAAGGTACTATAATCATGATATTCAATTTTTAATATTCAACATTAAGTTATTAATCCTCCGCAAATCTTCCCCGCCAAATATTGGAAACGCTGTACATTTCCTGCATTATCCGGTTTAATATAAACCACAAAAATCCCCGGCAAACCTGGTGTCCGCAATTTTTGTCCTATTTTACACTGCAATTATATCCCCGGAATAGCCCACCTCCTTTCAAGCGGTTTGATTTTTAATTAATTATATTTTTCAAAAATGGAAGGCAAAGATAAACGTTTTAGTCGAGAATCAAAAACATGCATACAGGAAATTTATTTTCAGCCGGCAGAAAAATGTTCCGATCAGGGATTCAACAAATCCTTACAAAAAAAATCCAGCACTTTGTTGATCATCGAAATATAAGTTTGCGCTTTTGAATTTTCAGGATTCAAGCGCAATACCGCATTGAATTTATTCAACGCATCCGTATTCTTTCCCTCCCGGTAATACAACTCTCCCAATTCCAACAAATCCATTTCATCCGGCTGATCCGCTGTTTTTTTCTCCAATTCTAGTATTGCTTCCTGCAATTTCCCTTCTTTTACCAGTTTTTCTATGTGACAATCCATAAAGTAATCATTAAAATTATAAAGTTTATATTCAATTTCTCTCTCCCTGCAAAAAGATGAATCACAAATAAAGAATAAAGATAGGTATAAATTTATGATTTTAGATTTTAGATTATATAAATCTGACAACGAATCGGCTTATCAAACAATTTAAAATTTAAAATCATAAATTTATACCCAACTTATTCAATTCACGATTATTTCCCGTCTGGTCTTATTCCCGACAGCATCCGTAACGGTCAACAATACCCGGTTTTTCTGTCCTTTTACAAAAGCCGGCTCATTCTTACGACAAGTCAATGTTCCCGTTTTTGCATCATATTCGAAAAGACACCAACGCCCGTTCACTTCCCCCCTATATTCACGTATGCCTGCCAATTCATCTTTTATTGTAAACTTCAGACTACCGTTAATCATTCCGCCATATTCGACCCGGGGTGGAACCGAATCTATTAATAAGGTATATTTTCCCAACATATTCACCCAGGCACATAACCCATTCCCCTCCCGCATTGTTTTCAATGCTTCCCATTGTCCTTTGGCATTTAATCGTGCCAATACCATCCGGGCATCCCAATATTCCCCTTCTACCCGCAACAAAGCTTTAACCCAAAGCGGTACATCCTGTCTGGCTGTGACAAATACACCTGCCGAATCCACAGTCGCAATACTGTCCACCACAGTAAACAATGAGCAGGAATCCAGCTCCAGCACATAGGGGCCGGCTTTTAAATGATATACACGTCCGACCTCCAACACTTTTCCCTCCTTCTTCCCATGTTGTTTTCCTCCGACCAGTACACAACGAAGCACAGAACTATTGCCGCTGATATCTTCAGCTTTCAACTCTACCTCGGCCTCTTCTCCTTCGTTCAGCGTCAAATAACCGTTGTCCACACAATTGATCCCCGGTATCCGGTCGATATAATTCCCAAAACAACGATACACCGTCTCCGATCTTTCCCGGTAAAGTTCAAAATCTTTCAAATCGTTTACCAAAGGCGCTTTATCGAAAGCACCGGTATCAACAACTAGGCGAAAGCGCTCAGCCTGTCCGCTCCGTAAAGTCAATTTATACACGCCCAGTTTATTCCAGGAACCATCCATAACATCCGTAATATAAGCACCGACACCGACACGGCCGGCAGATACCTTTATACGGCCGGCATCATAACGTCCTTTCCCCAAAGCCTTCACGTCCCAACGACGACGTATCAACCGTCCCGCCGGGTCCGATTCATACACGTACAATTTTCGGAAATTAGGAGCAACGTGATCCTGAATGGCAATAAAACGTAAAGGATTCAGAATATTTTCTGTCTTCGTATCCCGGTATTCAAAATGCAAATGAGGCCCGCCCGAAGCACCTGTATTTCCACTATAAGCAATTGTGTCCCCTTTCCGGAAGATCAGCCCGAGTTCCCGTACATTTTCATCCAGCTCAAAGCTTTCGTTGCGATATTGCAATTCTCTGGCTACTTTTCGTATTTTACCGTTAAAACGATCCAGATGCCCGTACACCGTCGTCATGCCATCCGGATGTTCTACGTAAAGTGCATTTCCGTATCCGGAAGCCGAAATACGGATTCGGGCAATAACCCCGTCGTTCACACATAAAACCGGCAAACCGGTAGTACCTCCTGTCTTCAGATCGATTCCGGAATGAAAATGGGTGGCTCGCAATTCCCCGAAATTCCCGCTCAACAAAGGTTCTCTTCTCAAAGGCAAGATATTCGTACCCAACTGAGCATACAGAGGTATCATTATAAAACAATGAAGTACCACCAACCCCAACCGACAAAACCATTTAATCATTCTCATCCCGGCAAAATATTTAATTTTATGTCGCAAATATATCAACACTATTGATAATTTGAAGAAAAAAAATTATCTTTGTCATGAAAAGATAACGTTATGAGCGGAAAAGAGGATGCCGTTTTAAACGAGCTGAAATTTAAAGTTGAAAGATTAATAAAACTATATATATCCTCACTTCAGACGATTGAAGATCAAAAAAGCAGGATAGAGGAATTATCTGCTGAGATTGAAAATCTGAAAAGTGAGAAGCAAAATTTAAATGAAGAATTAAAAACAGCCAGAGTGGCAAA
The DNA here is from genome assembly GCF_003524185.1 of Culturomica sp. NCBI lineage: Bacteria > Pseudomonadati > Bacteroidota > Bacteroidia > Bacteroidales > Odoribacteraceae > Culturomica > Culturomica sp. The sequence continues at coordinate 8,336 of NZ_DOED01000012.1, read as the reverse complement.
TGCGCTTTCAGGTTCGGGTGACGGCAGTTATCAGGCGAAATTGCGAATTAACCAACTGGTGCGGGAGATCGATAAATGTATTGCTCTTTTGAACAATTGATATGAGCGAAAAAGATTCTACGGTTTCGATAAATGTCAGTATCGCGAATAAAAAATTCCCGATTATTGCCAAAAGCCAGGAGGAAGAGGAGATTTACCGGGCAGCATCGAAACGTATCAATGATATGATTTCTAAATTTCAGGCCAAGTACGGGACACAAGCCGATCCTTTGGACTTTTTGTATCTGACAGCGTTTCAGCATACAGTAGCCCTGATTCAGGCTGAGAAACGAAACGATACCGGGCCATTGATAAATGAGATTGAAAAGATCAATTTGCGAATTGACGAATTCGTTAAAGAGTAATTGACAAGCGTTCTTTGAATAAGATATTCCCGCATTATTTCGAATTTAAGCGAAAAACTCAACACTCAAACAATTAGAGCGGATGCTTTATTTGCCCAAGACAGGCCTCAACTCTTCGGAGTTCCTTCGGGACAGTGGAAGTCTGAATCAAATTGCAGCTCTACCCGTGTCATACAGGGGTTTTATTAAATGAAATAGTGCGGGTTTTTTTTGTACCCACGTTAGCGGTTATAAAATCGACACATTTGATTTTACACCAATAACACATAAATGAGAAACTTATAACACAACATATAATTACATTTTAATTTCAACAATATGACACACATAATAATCGCAGGAGTGGTGGCCCTGATCGTCGGAATCTTGATTGGATATATTGTGATCCGGCTCGCATTAAAGCACAGAAGTGAAAATATTATCAAAGAAGCAGAGGCTGAAGCCGAAGTTATAAAAAAAGATAAGATTCTCCAGGCAAAAGAAAAATTTCTGCAAATCAAAGCAGAACATGAGAAACAGGCCGCAGCACGTAATAACAAGCTTTTGGTTGCTGAAAATAAATTGAAGCAACAGGAAACTTTTATCTCTCAAAAGATGGAAGAAATCCAGCGGAAATCCAAAGACCTCCAGTCACTTCAATCCAATTTAGATGTACAAAAGGAATTGATGGAGAAAAAAGTTTCCGAACTGGATAAACTGAAAAAACAACAAATCGAACAGTTAGAAGCTATTTCAGGCATGTCCGGCGAACAGGCCAAAGAAAAACTCATCAATTCCCTGAAAGAAGAAGCTGAAACCGAAGCCATTTCCTATGTTAATGAAATCATGGAAGAGGCCAAGATGACAGCCAATATGGAAGCTAAAAAAGTAGTTATCAAAACCATACAACGTGTGGCTACGGAAACGGCTACGGAAAATGCAGTATCCATTTTCCATATTGATTCGGACGAAATCAAAGGACGGATTATCGGGCGCGAAGGCCGGAATATCCGTGCTCTTGAAGCTGCCACCGGTGTTGAAATCATCGTTGATGACACTCCGGAAGCTATCGTTCTTTCAGGCTTTGATCCTGTCAGAAGAGAAATCGCCCGTTTATCCTTACACCAACTGGTAACGGACGGACGTATTCATCCGGCACGCATCGAAGAAGTCGTAAATAAAGTCAAAAAACAAATCGAAGAAGAAATCATCGAGACCGGTAAACGTACCACAATCGACCTGGGTATTCACGGATTGCATCCGGAATTAATCCGTTTGATCGGAAAAATGAAATACCGTTCTTCTTACGGTCAAAACCTGTTACAACATGCCCGGGAAACGGCCAACCTCTGTGCTATCATGGCTGCGGAACTCGGTTTGAATGTGAAAAAAGCCAAACGCGCCGGCCTGTTGCATGACATCGGTAAAGTGCCCGACGATGAGCCGGAATTGCCGCACGCTATCCTCGGTATGCAATTAGCTGAAAAATACAAAGAGAAACCGGATATTTGCAACGCTATCGGAGCCCATCATGAAGAAATCGAAATGACCACGCTGATCGCTCCGATTGTGCAGGCTTGTGATGCCATTTCCGGTGCCCGTCCGGGTGCCCGCCGGGAAGTTGTAGAGTCTTATATCAAACGTCTGAAAGATATGGAAGACTTGGCACTTTCTTACAACGGTGTTGTAAAAACATACGCTATACAAGCCGGCCGTGAACTGCGCGTAGTGGTCGGAAGTGAAAAGATCTCGGACAAAGAAGCCGAAAAAATTTCCTTCGACGTAGCCAAACGCATACAGGACGAAATGACTTACCCGGGACAGGTTAAAGTAACGGTAATCCGTGAAACACGGGCCATTGCTTACGCCAAATAAATCCCGAACGGATAAAAAGAAAAATCTCCGAAAACAAAATTTTCGGAGATTTTTTTATAAAACAACACACGGATCTCAATTATAAATCGGAGCCCTATCCTTTCCTGCAAAAAAGAAAGATCGCAAATCAAAAATTAGAAGAGTTTTTCCTTTACTTTCCTTCCCCGTTTCAGATCCCGGTTTACAAACCACAATCAGAAATCTACAATTTAAATCCCAAACTGACCAAAACGGCACGCCGTCTTAAAGCATAGGAGGTAGAAAAGGTATTTACACCGTCATAGGAAGAAAAAGCATAGGTGTGTTTATCACAGATATTTTCACAACGTAAAGCGACCTCCCAGCGAGGCAGTGAATACCTGACCTCTGCATCCATAAAGAAAAGCCGCAAATCAGGAGCATCTGCAATTTCATTATTTACATACTCCCCCTTCCAGGTCACCTGCCAATAAGGAGCCGGAAAAAAATGCAGCGATAAACCGGATTTCCAATCCGACAACCAGTCGGAAACATAACGAGCCGTACCCGTTTTATTACCTTTATAAGCGATTTGTAAATTCACCCGGTTCCAGGAAACCGGTTCGCAGTCTATGTTTACAGTTACCTGTGCCGTATGTCCGGTAACCTTCCACTCCTTTTGTTGCTGAAACTGATTGAAACTCATTCGGGTATATCCGGCATCGACCGATAAATTAGTCCGCCAACCATCCCAATATTTACCCAAACGCCCGTTTATCATCAGATAGCGCCTGTCATTATCTCTTTTCTCTCTATATTGAAGGATATGGTTTTCAGTCAGAGTTTGTGCCGATACCAGATTCGAATGTTGCATTCGATAAATGACCGACAGAGTCGTAAACAACACATTGATCGGATTCCGGTAAGTGAAACTGGCACTATACGAATGCGACGTCCGTTGCTCCGGTATGGATATTCCTTTACGAAAGGTACGGAAATTCGTCATTCGGACTCCCTCTGTAAAATCCAGAGCATCTCCTAATTCCTTTTGCATCCGGTAAGAAAGCGATGCTTTCCAATAAGGATTGAATGTATAATGATACCGCACCGACGGATTCGTCCAAAGTCGGGAAAAATGTTCTTTTTCAGGTATCGAACGATGATCGGCATACAAATCCAGAAAAACCAAGGGCATACCAATCGTCAACCTTCCCCGTTCTCCCCTCAGGGTATACTCCGGCTGTAACTGATACTCCCAACGATTCCATTGCAGGCGGTTGTTCTGACTCACTTCAAACAAACCGGGTCGTAAATCCGAACTAAGATGTTCCAAGGCAGCCGTAAATGCGACATCCAGTCTGAATAAAGATTTTCCTTTCTGCCGCGAAAATCCGGTACGATTCGTCGTGTAAAACTTTTGACGGTCGGTACGTTGTTTTAACAAACCGACCTGTCCGAACTGCACGGTATCCGCTGCCACATCCAAACGTTGAGGTTGTCCGGTATACCGGATAAAAGAATACAAATTCCAATTACTTTTTCCGGTTCTTTTAACCAGATCCAATTTATTCTGGATCAAAAACAAAGGCATTCTGAAATCCTGGTCTACCTGTTGTGACCCGCTGACACCGGAAGCCACATCACGCCAATTACCGTAAAATTTCAGTTCATCATCCACATACACAGAAGAAGCATTCGTCGTCCACGAAAACACGGCTTCAGCCCTATGCGAATCGTCCCGTAACTGATTTAAAGTATTCCACAGCAACTCTTCTTCCGTTCCCAACTGATAACGATTAAGTTCCTGCCTTTGCTCCCGATCCCGGTTTTTCAGGTAAGTCAGCACCAAACGCAATTGGGAATCCTCATCAATCTTCCACAATTGATTGGCAGTAGCTGCATAAGATTGATTCTGCAAATAACGCTTCTCATCCACCGGCAAAGCGATCAGGCTTCCCGATTCCATCAAATCAGTCGGATAAGGGGGAACTCCTTGCAATAAATCAGCCATTCCCAAACCATGATCGCTTAATTCATCCGTCAGATTACGTCCGGTATTGTTGGTTTTAAACGTATATAAGGACTGCCAGCTACGGGCCATTTCCATCGCCATCAGCTTTCCTTCCCACAAACCTTCGGAAGAAGTAAAACCACCGCCGGCTTCTGCATTAATCACCGGCCGCCCCAGTTTCTCTTTTTTCAGTTTCAGATTAATAGCTGCCTGTTGCGAAAACACCTGATCTCTCAGCAGTTTTACAGGTTGATGATTTTCCAGTACCTGTACTTTTTCTACTGCATCAGCCGGAATATTATTCGTAGCTATCCCATATTTGGCCCGCAACAAATCCAGTCCTTCAATATAAAAACGGTTGATCGGTTCCCCCTGATACGTAATCGCTCCGTTTTCACTGACTTTAATACCGGGTAATTTTTTCAGGACATCACCGATCACCCGGTCTTCTCCTCCCTGAAAAGCCTCTACCCGGTAATTAAGCGTATCCCCCACCGACCACATTGGTGCAGCCTTTACGGTCACCTCCTTCAATTGAAATTGCGTAGGAACAAAAGTAATATCCTTTTGCCCACTCACATTTTTACAAATTAAGACAACATTCTTATACCCCAACAAAGCAAAACGCAAACATACGGAATCAACCTCCGCATAAAACCGCAACCGGTATTCTCCCTGCTCTCCACTCATGGTATATGCAAAAACTTTCTCTCCTTTCAGATCGGTAGCCGAACAAATAACATCACTCACCAGCCGTCCGGTTCCTTCTTCTACAATCTTCCCTTCATACACGGTTTGCGCCAAAACTGACGGACTTATACACAGAGTAACCAAAATTCCAACATACCACAACACTTTGTTCATAGGCTCATTCTAATTCTATCGGGTTATACGGATATTTTTCACGGGGCAGCTGATCTTTGGGTACCGATACAAGACCGGAATTACCGATAACAGCCCCCGGATTACTCATAGCCATCTTCTCTACCTGCATGAATTTTTTACGGGTCAAACGTACCTTAAGCTTGCTATTCGTTAAGTAAATAGGACTTTCCCAATCAACCCGGTACAGAGCAGTACATTCGAAAGAATAATCCCGGTCCGCATCCTCCACTTTCAGGATCAGCCCAGGTAATCCGTTAAACTTCCAGGGACCGTTTGATAACGGTATATCCGGAGCATACCAGGCCGTATAATCACGCCCCCGAAACGAGCAGGTTGCTTTTTTACACAAATACCCCAACACTCTCAGCGTATCCGGCATAAAAGTCCAATCGAACACCGGCATATCCTCCGTATAAACATACTCATTTATCAAGATTTCTTTCTGGAACAGGCACTGTCCTTTCGGATAATTCTTGAGCAGGACACCTTTATCCCCAGCCTTATAAGTCCGTGCAAAATATTGATTGAAAATACTGGCTAAACTCAATTCAGGACGTTTCAATTCATCTGCCTTAATGGAGTCGCTAATCCAATAAGTATAGTTAGAATATCTTGACACTTGCTTACCAATCTGCAACATCATTTCGGACTTTGTCAGCGTATCGGGATCTGATTTATTTTCCCGTACCAACTGACAATAATGCGCATTCAAATACGTATAATCCAACGTATCCCGGGGAGTCATATCACGTGGAAACCCCGCCTCTCCTTTAGGAAATGAAATTGTCACTTGTGCAAACAGAGGAAATTGCACTAAAAAGAAAAACATCGCTGCCAATATTGTTTTCATACTTACCAATTTTACACACACTACGAATTTATCGTAAATATACTAAGTTATCGTAGAAACAAAACTATTCATGAAAAAATACATTTATTTCATAACTCCTTTTACATCCAATATAATCCTTACACAGCTTCACATCCAATCCGCTCACTTTTCTATTCCAGTTCTATCGGATTATAAGGACGTGTTTTCGTCACCATTTTTTCGCCTTTCGGTACCGTCAGAAGACCGGAATTACCGATAACGGCATTCGGATTATTCATCGCTGCTTTTTCCGCCTGCCGGAATTTTTCACGGGTCGTTTTTATAGCATTTTTTATTTTACTCAAATATATAGGACTTTTCCAGTCGACCCGGTACAGGTCCGTACATTCAAAAGAATAATCCCGGTCTGCATCCTCTACTTTCAGGATCAGCCCCGGCAAACCGTTAAACTTCCAGGGACCGTTCGATAACGGAATATCGGGAGCATACCAGGCCGTATAATCACGCCCCCGGAACGAACAGGTTGCCTTTTTACACAAATACCCCAATACAGTCAGTGTATCCGATGCAAATGTCCAATCGAATGTCGGTTTCGTTTCCGTGTAAACATATCTATCTAACAATACCGGCATTCGGACCCAATATTGACCCTTCGGATAATTTTTAATTAATTCACTCCTATCTCCAGCCTTTTTAGTCCGCATCAAAGCCCCATTCAAAACTTGTAACATACTTAATTCCAACTGCTTTAATTCCTCCGCCATAATAGAATCGCTGATCAAAATCTTATAATTTACATATTTGGATTTTTCATTTCCAATCTGTAACACCATATCCGATTCTGTCAACTTATCCGGAATAAGTTTATTTTCCCTTACTGACTGACGATAATGTACATTTAAAAAAGCATAATCCAATGTATCCCGAGGATCCATTTCACGGGGAAAGTTTTCTAAATTTCCTCCAATCGTTTGTGCAAATAAAGAAAACTGCAAGAAAAAGAAAAATGTCACTATCAATATTGTTTTCATACTTATTAATTTTATATATACTACGAATTTTTCGTAAATATACTAAATTATCGTAGAAACAAAACTATTCATGAAAAAATATATTTATTTCATAACTTTTCTTACGTCCAACATAACCCTCACGCAACTTCATTTACAATCCTCTTACTTTTCTATTCCAACTCTATCGGATTATAGGGAAGTATTTTCGTTACTATTTTCTCGCCTTTCGGTACCGTCAGAAAACCGGAATTACCGATAACGGCATTCGGATTATTCATCGCTGCTTTTTCTGCCTGCCGGAATTTTTCTCGGGTCGTTTCAATATCTTTTTTCCTTTTACTTAAATAGATGGGACTTTTCCAACCGACCCTGTAAAGGGCTGTACATTCAAAAGAATAATCCCGGTCCGCATCTTCCACTTTCAGGATCAGTCCCGGCAAGCCGTTAAACTTCCAGGGACCGTTCGATAACGGAATATCCGGAGCATACCAGGCTGTATAATAACGCCCCCGGAACAAACAGGTGGCTTTTTTACACAAATACCCCAATACTGTCAATGTATCCGATGTAAATATCCAATCAAATACCGGTTCCCTCTCCATATAAATATATTTATTTAACAAAACCGGCACTCGTACCCAATACTGCCCCTTCGGATAATTTTTTATCACAACACTTCTATCGCCGGCATTTTTAGTCCGCATCGTAGCTTGGTTCAAAATATTAGTGATGTTCAATTTCGGACACCTTAGTTCCTCTGTCATAATAGAATCATTAACCAAGAATCTATAATTAGAATACTTCGATACTTGTTCACCGATCTGTAAAACCATATCTGATCCTGTCAGTTCTTCCGGAAATAATTTATCCTTTCGAATCAATTGACGGTAATGTACATTTAAATACGCACAATCCAACGTATCACGAGGCTCCATTTTACGAGGAACATCTTCTATATTTCCCTTAAAGACAATATTTTGAGCAAATAAAGAAAACTGTATACCTAAAGCAAAAGAAAATAACAAAATTATTTTCATAACATCATAGTTTATAAAAGAGAGTTCCTAAAAGAACTCTCTTTATTCATTAACAATTCTCCGCATCTAAATCCAATAATAAATCCCACATTTCATACACATCATCGTAATAAGAACTATCACTATAAATAATCTTACCACAACTTAATTGAAAATACATCGGAGCTGCCACAACAGCTAACGTTAAAAAACACGCACTTACGAAAGCAATCATTCTCTTTTTCATAACTCATAAAGTTTAAGAAGCTGTTTTGAAAAATCATAAATCAACAACCGCTCTTTTTCTGGGGCAGCCTGTGTGTTAATCTAAAATTTAAAATCCTTATAAAACTCCTCTAAATC